>JANPHI010000304.1:0-9593 GCA_031424355.1 Betaproteobacteria bacterium | reverse complement strand
CCGTAGCGGTCCACCACCCGCTGCACCAGCGTGCGCGCGGCCTTCACCGTGACCTGCTGGCCCAGGATGACGCGCAGGCCGATCTCGAAGCCGTCCAGCCCCGCCGGCAGCCGCGCGCCGGGTCGGACAGGCAGCGGCAGCTGGGCCATCACCGGGTCGATCTGCGCCGGGTCGGCGTCCAGGTCCAGGGCCTGGCGCACGCGGTGCAGCACCGCGCCCAGCAGCGGCACCAGGCTGGCCGAGGTGCGCAGGTGCACCTCGTGCTGCTCGGGCACGAAGCGCGTTTCCAGCCAGCCGGCCACGGTGGCGCCCTGGTGCTGGAAGGCCACGGTGCGGCGCATCGTCAGCGTCGCCAGATCGACCTGCTCGACGCCTTTGACCTCACGCCGCGCGAAGAAACCCAGCACGGCCTCGATGTCGTAGGGCGGGCGGTAGGCCAGGCGCAGCGCCTGCTCGGGCTTGAGCTTGGGCTTGGCCGCACCGCGCGCCGGCGCAGCGGGTGACCGCGCAGCGGCTTCCGCATCGGGCGCCGCCCGTTCACGGCGCAGCTGGGTCGGGTTGAAGCGGTAGCGCTCGGCAAAGGCCGCGTTGAAGCGCCGCAGGCTGCCAAAGCCGCTGGCCAGCGCCACCTGCGTGATGGGCTGTGCGGTGTCGGTCAGCAGCTGCTTGGCCAGCAGCAGGCGCTGGGTGGTGATGTAGTCCAGCGGCGCCACGCCATGCGCGGCCTGGAAGATGCGCCGCAGGTGGCGGTCGGTGACGCCCAGGCGGGCGGCCAGCGCCGGCAGGGCCACGGGCTCGCCGCTGTGCACCGCGTGCTCGACGAGGCGCGCGGCGGCGTCGGCCAGGGTGCGCGACGAATCGGTGTGCGACAGGCCTGGCGCAATTTCGGGCCGGCACTTCATGCAGGGCCGGAAGGCGGCGGCCTCGGCCTGGGCGCGGGTGTCGAAGAAGCGGCAGTTTTCGCGTCGCGGCACGCGCACGCGGCACACCGGGCGGCAATAGATGCCGGTCGATGTCACGCCGACGAACAGCCGCCCGTCGAAGCGGGCGTCGCGGGTGCGCAGGGCGAGGTAGGCGGCGTCGGCGTCAAGGTCCATGCGGCCATGATAGGCAGGCCGCAGTCGCCTACTCGCCGGATTCGGACCTGTCCCTCGGGCCGTCAGCCCGGGGCCGCCGCCGCCGATTCAGTGCGCCCGCTGCGCCTTCTTGATGGCTGCCGTGGCGGCCAGTTCGGCGTTCAGCGCCATTTCCAGCGGCGCGCGAACCAGGCCGGCGATGTCGTAGCGCAGGTTCTCGTACAGCTCGGCGCTGGCCGGCGCGGCGTTCAGCAGGATCTGCAAGTGCTCGTCGGGTTCGGCCTGGGCCAGCAGCGTGCTGACCTGGCGTGCCACGCTGCGGTACTGCTCGGCGCTGGCGGTGGAACGTTGGCGGTCCAGCCTTTCCAGCAGGCCGGCCATGGCGGCCAGGCTGTTCAGGCGGGCGGGCAGGGTGTGGGTCGCGGTCTGGGTGGGGTTCATGCCCCAGTACATGTGGCCCCGGTGCCGGGTTTCAAGTGGCGGCTCGCACCCCGCGCCTGCGGGGTTCAGCCGGCCCAGGCGACGATCTCGCCGCACAGCTGTTCCAGCCGTTCGGCGTCGGGTGCGGCCAGTTCGCCGGCCGACAGGCGCACCGCGCGTTCGATGCCGCGCAGGCGGAAGTACAGCTCGTCCTCCACCGCTTCCACCTCGGCCGCGTCCTGTTCGGCGATGGCCTCGGCGCTCCACAGGCCGCTGGCGAACCAGCCGGTGCGCAGGCGGCCCAGCAGGTGGCAGGCCAGGGTCAGGGCGCTCTTCAGCGCGGGCGACGCGGCCTGTGTACCCAGCTCGGTGGCGGTTTGCAGCGTGCCGCCCAAAGCGGCGTCCAGGCGGGTCAGACGGGCTTGCACCTCGGCAATGACCAGCTGGCCGTGCAGCGCCGGCTGTTTGCGCGCGGCGTCGCCGATGCGGCTGACCCAGGTCAGGTCGAACTCGCCGGGCACCACGCGCAGCGCCACGCTGACGCGGGCCAGGTAGGGCGCCTCACCCCGCAGCACAGCGCAGGCGGTTTCCGTCACGGCCAGCAGGCGGCCCAGTGGCGACAGGGTCTCGCGCTTCAGGGCGTGCGGGTAGCCCGAGCCGTCCAGCCGTTCGTGGTGTTCGGCGATGGCACGGGCCAGCGCCACCGGGTAGTTGGTCAGCTGGCTGATCAGCAACTGGCCGACGTGCGGGTGCACCACCAGTTGCTGGTAGCTGGACAGGTCGAGCAGGCGGTCGGCGTCGGCCTCGCCATAGCGCGGGTCGATGTACATCTCGCCAATGTCGTGCAGCAGGCCGCCCAGCATGGCCAGGCGCACCTCGGCGATGGTGCCGCCGTGTTCCAGCATCAGCGCGGCGGCCACGGCCATGCCCTGCACCGCGTGCTTGAAAGCGTCGGGCCGGGCGGTCTGCGCCGTGCTCAGCAGCAGTTGCACCACCGCATGCAGCGGCAGGTGGCCGGCTTCCATCGCGATGCGCGGCGCGTGCGGCTGCACCAGCGCGGCCAGCGGCGTGTCTTCGTCCATCAGCGCCTGCACGGTTCTGGCCAGCACCATCGGCGTGACGCCGTCTGCGGCCATCAGGCAGGTTTCCAGCGGGTTGCGCAGCTGGCGGTCGAGCAGCTTGCGCTGCAGGCTGGCCGACACCGGCTGGTTGCCGGCCCAGAGCTTGGTGCCCGAGATGTCGAAGATGTCGCGCGAGGCGATGATCTGGCGGGTCTCGCTGGCTTCCATGATGGCGGCCAGGGCGTGCGGGTTGGCGCTGGCGAAGGCGGCTTTCGGTGCGGGTGCGTTCATCGTTGTCTCGGGGCGATCGTGTTGTGCATCGTTATCGGCGGCTGCAGGGCGAAGCTGAAAGACGGAACGGGTGCGGGCAGCGGATATCCTGCCGGCCATGCCCGAAACCCCCGTTCTTTCCAGCGCAGCGCTGTCTTTCGTCGATCTGGGCCTGCAGCCCGCCCTGGCTCGCACCGCGGCCGCTGCCGGCTGGGTGGTGCCCAGCGCCATCCAGGCCGCCGCCATCCCGGCCGTGCTGCAGGGCCGCGACGTGCTGGCCCAGGCCCCCACCGGCGCCGGCAAGACAGCGGCTTTCCTGCTGCCGCTGCTGCAGCGCCTGCTGAACGGGCCGGGCGTCGCTGACGAACGCCCGCGTCTGCTGCGGGCCCTGGTGTTGGCCCCCACGCGCGAACTGGCCACGCAGATTGCCGCGGCCGCGCACGCGCTGGCGCCGCAGCTGAAGACGGTGGCGGTGGTGGGCGGCTTGTCCATCAACCCGCAGATGCAGGCCCTGCGCGGCGGTGCCCACCTGCTGGTGGCCACACCGGGGCGGCTGCTGGACCTGACGCGACAGAACGCCGTGCACCTGCGCGACCTGGACCTGCTGGTGCTGGACGAAGCCGACCGCCTGCTGGACGCCGACTTCGCCGACGAAACCCGGCGCGTGCTGATGCTGGCCCCGCGTCAGCGCCAGACGTTGTTGTTCAGCGCCACGCTGCCCGAAGCGGTGCAGGCGCTGGCTGCACGCGTGCAGCGCAACGCGCTGGTGCTGGCGGTGGGCGATGCCGCTGCCGGGGTTGAGGCCGGGGCCGAGGCTGACGGGGCGGGTGGCGACCGCGCCGGCCCAGCCGCTGGCGGCCGCGCCCATGCCCACATCACGCAGCGCGCCATCGTCGTGGACACCGCGCGCCGCAACACGCTGCTGCGCCACCTGCTGCGCACCGAAGGCTGGCCGCGCGCGCTGGTTTTCGTGGCCACGCAATACGCCGCCGAGCATGTCGCCGACAAGCTGCGTCAGGCCGGCGTGGCAGCGGCCGCGCTGCATGGCGACCTCAGCCCCGGCCGGCGCAGCCAGGTGCTGACCGACCTGCAGACCGGCCAGCTGGCGGTGCTGGTGGCCACCGATCTGGCATCGCGCGGGCTGGACGTGGTGCAGTTGCCGGTGGTCATCAACTTCGACCTGCCGCGTTCGGCCACCGACTACACCCACCGCATCGGCCGCACCGGCCGGGCCGGCGCGCAGGGCGTGGCCCTCAGCTTCATCTGCGCCGACGCGCCGGGCAGCGAGGCGCATTTCCGTCTGATCGAAAAGCGCCAGGCGCTGCGCGTGCCGCGTGAACAGGTGGCCGGCTACGCGCCCACCGCCGTGGCCCCGCCGCTGCCGGCCGACCCGCACGGCGGCGTCAAGGGCAAGCGCCTGAGCAAGAAGGACAAGCTGCGCGCCGCAGCCGCAGCCGCCGAAGCGACCGCCCCGCCGCCGTCACGCCGGGCGTGACAACCAGCGCAGCAGTGTGGCGTACAGCGCGTCGGGGTCGACCGGCTTGGCCACGTGGTCGTCCATGCCGGCGGCCAGGCAGTCCACGCGGTCTTCGCTGAAGGCGTTGGCGGTCATCGCGATGATGGGCAGGCGGCTTGCGCCCTGCACCCCGCTGGCGCGGATGGCCCGGGTGGCGCTGATGCCGTCCATCAGCGGCATCTGCATGTCCATCAGGACCAGGTCGTAGTCGCAGGCCCGCACGGCGGCCACCGCCTGGGCGCCGTCGCCGACGACATCGACCGTCAGGCCCACCACCTCCAGCAGCGCCCGGGCCACTTCCTGGTTGACGGGGTTGTCTTCGGCCAGCAGCACGCGGCGCCCGGCGTGGCCGGCGCGCAGCAGCGACTCGCTGTGGGCCAGCGCTGCGTCCGGCACCCTGTCGACGGCGGCCGCCGGCAGGCTGGCTACCGCCTGCGCTTCGGCTTGTGGCGCCGCATGCAGCCAGGCCGTGAACCAGAAGGTGCTGCCCTGTCCGACCACGCTGTGCACGCCGGCTTCGCCGCCCATCAGCTCGGCCAGGTGGCGGGTCAGCGCCAGGCCCAGGCCGGTGCCGCCGTGGGGCCGGGTCATCGAGTTGTCGGCCTGCTCGAAGGCCGTGAACAAGGCCTGCTGGCGTTCCGGTGAAATGCCGTCGCCGGTGTCCTGCACCTCGAAACGCAACTGGGCCCGCTGCGCGCCGTCGCCTGCCACCTGCTGCACGCTCAGGCGCACCTCGCCGCGGGCGGTGAACTTCACGCCGTTGGACAGCAGGTTCAGCAGCGCCTGCGACAGGCGGGTGGCGTCGCCATGCCAGGCCTTGGGCATGTCCGGGGCGGGCAGCAGCCGCAGGGCCAGGCCCTTGTCGCGTGCGGCGTCGGCCACCATCGCCTGCACGCCGGCCAACAGGCTGTCGAGGTCGAAATCGACCGGGTGCAGGGCCATCTTGCCGGCTTCGATCTTCGACAGGTCGAGCACGTCGTTGATGACCTGCAGCAGGTGCTGGCCCGAACCCGCCACCTGGGTCAGCCGGTCGCGTTGGCGGGCGTCGGTGCTGTCACGGGCCAGCAGGTGGGTCAGGCCGATGATGGCGTTCAGCGGCGTGCGGATCTCGTGACTCATGTTGGCCAGGAAGGCGCTCTTGGCCCGGTTGGCGGCCTCGGCCTGGTCGGCGCGGCGGGCCAGTTCCCGCTGCATCTCGGCAATCTGCCGGTCGCGGGCGCGGCGCTCGCTGTCGTCGACGAGGGTGGCCCGCGCGCCCACCGTCAGCCCCTGGTCGTCGCGCTCGAAATCGGCGTCAAGCAGGCCGGCGAAGCGGCTGCCGTCGCCGCGCACGAAGTCGTACTCCAGCCCGCGCGCCTGGCCCCCGTTCATGAAGGCCGCCGCGCGTTCGTGGTGCAGCTGGGCACTGGCCGGGGTCATGAATTCGATGACCCGGTGGCCGATGAAACGCTCGCGCGTCTGGCCCAGCAGGCGCAGGGCGGTTTCGTTGCACTCGAAGATGGTGCCGTCGGCGCGCAGCGAGACATAGCCGCAGGGCGCACGGTCGTACAGCTCGGTGACGAGGCGGTTGCGTTCGGCCAGCTCGGCGTTGGCGGCGGCCAGTGCGGCGGTGCGCTCGTGCACCATGCTTTCGAGCTGGGCCTGGTGGGCTTGCAGTTCGCGTTGCGCCTGCTTTTCAGCGGTGACGTCGTGGGCCAGGCTGAAGTAGTGCGTCTGGCCACCCACCACCATGCCGCGGCTGGAAAAGGCGACATCGACGATCTGGCCGTCCTTGCGCCGGAAGCGGGTCTGCAGGTCGCGGATCTGGCCCTGGCTGGCCAGCGTGTGGCGCACGGTCAGCATGTCGGCTTCGCTGACCCAGATGTTCAGATCGGGCCCGGCGGTGCCGATCAATTCGTCCCGGCTGTAGCCCGACAGTTTCTCGGCCGCCGGGTTGGCGTCGGTCACGATGCCGTCGGGCAGGTGGCCGATGACGATGGCCATCGGGCTGTCCTTGAAGACCAGCTCGAAGCGTTCGTGCAGTTCCTGCATCTGCAGGTCGGCCCGTTGGCGCAGCGCTTCGGTGCGCTTTCGTTCCGAGATGTCGCGGTGCACGCCCAGCATGCCCAGCACGGTGCCGTCGGGCCCCGGTATGGGCACACCGTTGGTTTCCACCCAGACCAGGCTGCCGTCCTTGCAGCGGAACTGCAGTTCGACGGGCGCACCGGCTGTCGGGGCCTGCGGGTTGTAGCGCTCGCGGCCCAGGCGGTGGTAGTCGTCGGGGTTGGCGTACAGGAATTCGGTGCTGCGGCCCACCACCTCGGCGGCGCTGTAGCCGAGGTGCCGGGTGAAGGCCGGGTTGACGAAGAGGATGTGGCGTGTCGGCGAGGCGAAGACCACCGCGTCGGGCATGCCCTTGAACAGCGCCTGGAAGAAGCGCTGGCTGTCGTCCAGCGCGGCCAGGGCCGAGGCCCGTTGCTCGTGCGTTTCGTCCAGCAGGCGGCGCGCCACGGCCACCTCGGCGATGGCATCGGCGTCGCCCGCATCACCCGCAGGGCCGGCGTCACCCCGGGCGCCTGCGTCGATACGCCGGCCCGCCAGCGCGCCCACCGAGCGCTGCAGCCGGCGGCCGGCCAGCGTGCCACCCAGTGCACCGACGGTCGTCACCGCCAGCACAAGCAGGACCAGCTTCCAGGCGCCCGCGCGCAGCGGTGCCTGGAAGTGGTCGGCCGGTACCTCCAGCACCACGCGCCAGGGCGTCAACCGGGACGGCTCGACATAGCGCTGCCGCTCGCCCGCGACCGCCCCGCCGCTGCCCCGCCGCAGGATGGGCTGCCCCTGGCTGTCCAGCACCTGCAGCGTCCAACCGGCCGGCAGCTCGTCACCGGGCAACAGCGATTCGAAGTTGCTGGCGTTCATCACCGTCAGCAGCACGGCCGCCGTGGCGCCGTCGCGCCGCACAGGCACGCCCAGCGCCACCAGCGCGGACTGTGCGACCGGGCCCATCACCACATCGCCGACCGCCGGTTTGTCGGTGGCCAGCACCTCCGCCAGCGCGGCCCGGCCGCGGGGCTTGGGCAGCATCGGCAGCGCGCTGCCCGCAGGGCGCCCGGTGTGCACCAGCATCTGGCCGGTCCGGTCGGCCAGGATGATTTCGCTGCCGATGCCGGCGCGGGCTGCCAGCGCACGGGCGTGGAAAGCCCGCAGGTCAGTCGGTGCTTCGAGCGCGCGCGACTGGGCCAGCGTTTCCAGCACGTGGATGCGGCCTTCCAGCTTCAGGTCGAGGATGGCGACGACCGCCTGCACGCGCTGCCGCACCGCCTGCTCGTTTTCGGCCGTGGCCGTGCGTATCTGCTGCCAGCCCAGCCCCGCCGCCAGAACCACCAGCGGCAACATGCACAGCCAGATCAGGCGCTGCAGGAACTGGCCCAGGGTCAGCGGCCGGCCGCGTCGGCGCGAACCGAAGATCCGTGAAATCACCGCAAGGGACATGGGCCGGCAGGCCCGTGGGCCATGGGGGTAGGAGCGTGATGATAGGCAGCGCAAGCCCCTTGCGCGGCGCGGTGGCGGCCCTGGCCGCCGCCGCCCGTGGCATGCTGCCGCTTCAGCGTTGTCGGGGGTCCAGCGCGTCGCGCAGGCCGTCGCCCAGCAGGTTGAAAGCCAGCACCAGCAGGAAGATCGACAGCCCCGGCCAGATGGCCATCCAGGGCGCGTTGTCGACGTAGTTCTTGGCCGTGTTCAGCATGCTGCCCCAGCTGGGCGCGGGGGGCTGCTGGCCCAGGCCGAGGAAGCTGAGCGAGGCTTCGGCGATGACCGCGCCGGCGATGGCCAGCGTGGCCTGCACGATCAGCGGCGCCACGATGTTGGGCAGCACATGGCGCAGCGCAATGCGCCACGGCGGGTTGCCCACGGCGCGGGCGGCTTCGATGTAGTCCTCGACCTTCACGTTCAGCACCTGGGCCCGCGTCAGGCGCACGAAGATGGGCGTGGCCGACACGCCGATGGCGATCATCGCGTTGCTCAGCGAGGGCCCGAGGAAGGCCGCCAGCGCGATGGCCAGGATCAGGAAAGGGCAGGCCAGGAAGGCGTCGGTGATGCGCGAGATCAGCGCATCGACCCAGCCGCCGATGAAGCCCGCCGCCAGGCCGATGGGCACGCCCAGCAGCAGGCTGATGGACACCGACACCACACCCGCCAGCAGCGAGGCCTGGGTGCCCCAGATGACGCGGCTCAACACGTCACGGCCGATCTCGTCGGTGCCGAACCAGTGCTCGGCCGACGGCGGCTTGCGGATCGCCCCCCAGCTCGTCGCGATGGGGTCCTGCGGCGCGATGAAGGTGGCGAAAACCGCCAGCACGATGAAGCCCAGGATGATGGCGGCGCCCAGCAGCGCGCCACGGCGGCGCGCCAGCTTGCGGGCCGCGCGCTGCCACGGGCCCGCGCGGCGCAGCGGTTTGCCGGCGGCGATGACCGCGTGGATGCCGGCCGTCATGACCGCAACCTCGGGTTCACGGCGAAATACGCCAGGTCGGCCAGCAGGTTCAGCGTGATGTAGGCCGTGGCCGTCACCAGTACCACGCCTTGCACGACGGCGTAGTCGCGGTTGAAAACGGCATCGACGATGAGCTTGCCGAAACCCGGGATGGTGAAGACCTGCTCGGTCAGCACCGCACCCGACAGCAGCGTGCCCAGTTCCAGCGCACCCAGCGTGATGATCGGTGTCAGTGCATTGCGCAGCGCATGCTTCAGCACCACCGTGCGCTCGCTCAAGCCCTTGGCACGGGCGGTGCGCACGTAGTCGGCGTTCATCACCTGCAGCATCGCGCTGCGCGTGTGGCGCATCAACACGGCGGCGATGGCATTGCCCAGCACGAAGGCCGGCATCAGCATCGCGGCCAGGTTGGCGCGCAGGTCCTCGAAGGGGCTGACGTAACCCGAGGCCGGCAACCAGCCCAGTTGCACGCTGAACAGCAGGATCATCAGGATGCCCAGCCAGAAATTCGGCGTGCTGATGCCCCACAGCGCGAACACGTTCGCCGCCGTGTCCCACACCGTGCCGCGCCCCACCGCGCTGACGATGCCCGACGGGATGCCGATCAGCAGCGCGATGCTGAAGGCCAGCAGCGCCAGTTCCAGCGTCACCGGCAGCTTCTGCAGCACCAGTTCCAGCACCGGCTGCTGGTTGCGCACCGACTCGCCCAGGTCGCCTTTCAGCACGCCGCCCATCCAGTAGGCGTAGCGCACGGGCAGCGGCTCGTCGAGGTGCAGCTT
>JANPHI010000303.1:0-1503 GCA_031424355.1 Betaproteobacteria bacterium | reverse complement strand
GCCGTGCCCCAGATGATGCCCTTGGTGCGCTGCGCCGGCGGCAGCTTGCGGCAGGCCAGCGCAATGACCACCGCGTTGTCACCGCCGAGCAGGATGTCGATCATGATGATCTGGCCGACCGCGATCCAGAAGTCGGCCGCCATGAACTGTTCCATCTCGCTGTTCCCTCGTTACTGATCTGTTTTACGTCGCGCTGGGCGCGGCGGATCCTAGCGCGAGGGCGGCAGAGGGGCGCTCAGCCGGCGCTCGCCCCGACTTGCCGGCGGGCCATTGCCTTGCCGACCACCACCACGCCCAAGGCGCAGGCCAGGGCCACCGGCAGTTCCATGCCGTGCATGTGGGCCTGGAACCAGTCGTGGATGGCCAGGTCGGAAACGGCCATCTCACCCGAGACAAACCCCAGCACCGCGGCGCCGAAGACGATGATGATGGGGAAACGCTGCATCAGTTTCAGCAGCAGCGTGCTGCCGAAGATGATCAGTGGGATCGACAAGCCCAGGCCCAAGACGAGCAAAAGCAGGCGCATCGATTCCGGCGCGCTGTTGGCGGCGGCGGCCACGGCGATGACGTTGTCCAGGCTCATCACGAGGTCGGCAATCAGGATGGTGCGGATGGCCGACCACAGCGAGCCGCTGGCCTGCACGTCGCCTTCGCCGTCACCGCCGGCCAGCAGCTGCACGCCGATCCACAGCAGGAGCAGCGAGCCCACCAGCTTCAGATAGGGAAACTGCAGCAGCTGCACGGCAAAGATGGTCAGCGCCACGCGCAGCACGATGGCCGCGGCGCTGCCTGCGAAGACTGCCTTGCTCTGCTGGTGCGGCGGCAGGTTGCGCGCGGCTAGCGCAATGACCACGGCGTTGTCGCCAGAGAGCAGGATATTCACCCAGACGATCTTCAACAGGGCGATGGCGAAAGCCGCTGACATCCAATCCATCTTTGACGCTCCGGAACGTGTTCAGGCGCAGAAAAGACCTCGGCGCCAGGCCCTAAGGGGCATGGCGCCGACTGTCGCCGCAACTGGGGCGGCGGCGGTTCGTGGTTCTACGCATCACGCTGCGCCAGGCAGCGTCAAGCAGGGTCCAGCGTCAGAGCAGGCCCTTCAACAGGCGAGCCATCTCGCTCGGGTTGCGCGTGATGGTGAAGCCGCACTCTTCCATGATGGCCAGCTTGGCATCGGCGGTGTCGGCGCCGCCGCTGATCAGCGCGCCGGCATGGCCCATGCGCTTGCCGGCCGGCGCGGTGACGCCAGCGATGAAGCCGACGATGGGCTTCTTCATGTTGGCCTTGCACCAGCGCGCGGCCTCGGCTTCGTCGGGGCCGCCGATCTCGCCGATCATGATCACGGCGTCGGTGTCGGGGTCGTCGTTGAAGGCCTGCATCACGTCGATGTGCTTCAGGCCGTTGATGGGGTCGCCGCCGATGCCCACGGCGCTGCTTTGGCCGAGGCCGATTTCGGTGAGCTGCACCACAGCTTCATACGTCAGCGTGCCCGAACGCGACACC
>JANPHI010000302.1:0-32026 GCA_031424355.1 Betaproteobacteria bacterium | reverse complement strand
GGCATGCCCGAACTGGAAGCGGCGGTGTCCAAGCTGCACCCGGTGCTGCTGGACCGCAAGAAGCCGCTGTGGAAGTTCCACGTCTTCGAAGGCCTGGCGCCGTCACCCGAGGGCCGCAAGCGCGTGGCCATGTACACGCAGCTGCACCACGCGGCCGTCGATGGCCAGGCTGCGGTGGCCCTGGCCAACGCGCTGCTCGACGTGACGGCCGTGCCGCGCACCATCGAGATCACGCCTTCGAAGCGGCCCAAGACCTTCCGCCTGGAGATGACGGAGATGCTGCGTGGCGTGCTGGGCAACCAGGCGCAGAAGGTGGCCGAGATCGTGCGCAACCTGCCCGGCACGGTCGGCACGCTGAAGAATGCGGCCGGCAAGGCGGTGTCCACTTCGTCCTTGCTCACCGGCAAGAAGGGCGGGCCCAGCAATCTGACGCTGGCCCCGCGCACGCCGCTGAACCTGTCGGTGACCACCGGCCGCGCCTTCGCCAGCGTGACGGTGTCGCTGCCCGAACTGAAGGAACTGGGCCGCGCCCACGAGGCCACCATCAACGACATGGTGCTGATGCTCTGCAGCAGCGCGCTGCGCCGCTATTACGCCAAGCGCAAGCTGCTGCCGCGCAAGAGTCTGATCGCGGCGGTGCCGATTTCGCTGCGCGCCAAGGGCGACACCACGGCCGACAACCAGGCCTCGATGAGCTTCATCAGCCTGGGCACCAACGTGTCGGACCCGAAGAAGCGGCTGGCCCACATCAAGGCAGCGTCGGCCGCGATGAAGTCCAGCATGGGCAGCATCAAGAGCATCCTGCCGACCGACTTCCCGTCGCTGGGCGTGCCCTGGCTGATCGAGGCCGCCACCGCGCTCTACGGCAAGGCCCGGGTCGCCGACCGCATCCCGCAGGTGGCCAATGTCGTCATCAGCAACGTGCCCGGGCCGCCGCTGCCGCTGTACATGGCCGGCGCGCGCATGGTCACCAACTACCCCACGTCCATCATCGTGCACGGCATGGCGCTGAACATCACGGTGCAGAGCTACGACAAGAGCCTGGACTTCGGCCTGATGGCCGACGCGCAGGCCATGCCCGATGTGCGCGAACTGGCCGATGCCATTGCCATCGCCTTCGACGACCTGCGCGCGATGACCCGGCCCGGTGAGGCAGAGACCGACGAGGCACCCGACGAAGGCATCGTCAGCCGGACCACGAAGCGCCTGGCCGGCGGCATCAGCAGTGCCGTGACGGGCATGGTCGGCAAGGCGGCTGCCGCCGCCGTGACTAGGGCGACCGCTCCAAAGACACGCCGTCGCGCTGGCTAACATCGACGGATGACTGTTCACTCACGCCCCGTGCTGTCGCACGCCGAGGTCAGTGCGCCCGGCGCCTGGCTGATGATGCTGGAGGCCCGCGCGCCCTGGGAATACGCCGCCATGCTGGCGGCAGCACCCTGGCTGAACAAGCTGCCCATGGGCGACGGCCATCCGGTCGTCGTGTTCCCCGGCCTGGGCGCGTCGGACATGACGACGGTGCCGCTGCGCAACTTCCTGCGCGACCGCGGCTACACGCCTTACCCCTGGCACCAGGGCTTCAACTTCGGCCCCAAGCAGGGCGTGCTGGACCGCTGCCGCGAGCAGGTGCTGCAGGTGGCCACCCGGCACCGCCAGCGGGTCAGCCTGATCGGCTGGAGCCTGGGCGGCGTTTACGCCCGCGAGATCGCCAAGGAACAGCCCGAACACGCGCGCTGCGTCATCACGCTGGGCACGCCTTTCACCGGCCACCCGCGCGCCACCAACGCCTGGCGCTTCTACGAAATGGTCAGCGGCCAGGCGGTGCAGGACAACGCCGCGCTGATCGAGCAGATCCGCGAGGCGCCGGCCTGCCCGACCACATCGATCTACAGCAAGACCGACGGCATCGTGGCCTGGCAGTGCAGCATCAACCCGCAATCGCCGCACACCGAGAACATCGAGGTGCACGCCAGCCACATCGGCATGGGCATGAATCCGCTGGCCCTGTATGCCGTGGCCGACCGGCTGGCGCAAGACCCGCAGGACTGGCAGCGTTTCGACGTCAAGGGCGCGCGGCGCTGGTTCTTCAAGGTCACGCACCACTCGCCGCTGCAAGCAGCTGCGCGGGTCTGAGCGGCGATGCAAATCGTCGCCAACGGCCTCGGCATCGAGGTGGACGACCAGGGCCCGGTCGGGGCTGAGCCGCTGCTGCTGATCATGGGCCTGGGCATGCAGCTGATCGCCTGGCCGCAGGAACTGGTGCAGCTGCTGATCACGCGCGGCTTCCGGGTGATCCGCATGGACAACCGCGACGCCGGCCTGAGCGCCGGCTTCGACCACCTGGGCAAGCCGGCCATCGCGGCGGCCGCGATGCGCTACGCCTTGCACCTGCCGGTGGCCGCGCCGTATGCCTTGGCCGACATGGCGAAAGACGCGGTGGGCGTGCTCGACGCGCTGGGCATCCCGCGCGCGCACATTTGCGGCGCCTCACTCGGCGGCATGGTCGCCCAGCACGTTGCGGCCGACCACGCCGACCGCGTGAAGAGCCTGACGCTGATCATGACCACCACTGGCGCACGGCGCCTGCCGCAGCCTTCGCTGCGGGTGCGCAGCGCCTTGCTGTCGCGGCCGAAGGGGCGCGACACCGAGGCCATCGTGGCGCATCTGGAAGGCCTGCTGGGCCTGATCGGCAGCCCGGCCTACCCGCCCGATCCGGCGGTGCTGCGGGCGCGCCTGCGGACCGCCACCGAACGCGCCTTCCGCCCGTTGGGCACGGCGCGGCAGCTGATCGCGGTGGCTGCCGATGGCGACCGCACGCCGCTGGTGGCGCGCATCACGGCGCCCACCCGGGTCATCCACGGCGAAGCCGACGCGCTGGTGCCGGTGGCGGCCGGGCGCGACCTGGCCGCGCGCATTGCCGGTGCCGAGGCCGACTTCATCCCCGGCATGGGTCACGACCTGCCGCAGCAACTGCTGCCGCGCATGGCCGACGGCATCGCACAGAACGCGCGCCGCGCGCGCTGAATTTCACTTCCCCTCGGGCCTGGCCGGGGCCCATCATCCGCAGCGCGCCAGCAGTTCAGGAGACGCACGATGAGCATGAGCACACGCACGAGCACAAACGGCAGCGGCCGTTTCGAGCAGTCCTTCATGTTCCACATGATCCGGGACTTCTTTCTGCTGCTGCTGGCGGTGGCCGGCATCGAGCTGGCCATCCGCTACGCCGCGCTGCGCTGGGACTTCAGCCGCGCCGAGCCGGCCCGCGTCGAGCGCGCGGCGCAGCAGCTGGCCAACGACGTCAAGTCCATCATGCTCAACGCCGGCGGGCCGACGGCGGCGCAGACGGTTTACCCCATCCTCGACCGCAACTATGAAGGCCTGGGGCTGTCGATCGCAGTGCTGCCGGCGGCCGTCACCATCGAGTCGATGAAGGCCACCCGCAACATGGACGCCAAGGGCCTGCCTGCGCGCTGGCCTGCGGGTGAACACCAGCAGGCGTCGACTGCGCTGCAGGCCGAACAGTACTGCCTGGGTTGTCACGTCAAGGCCCAGGTGGGCGAGGTGCTGGGCACGGTGCAGGTGCGCAGTTACCTGGAACGCAAGGAAGCGGTGTGGTGGCAAGAGGTGCGGCTAACCGCCGGTGCCTTGAGTCTGAAAATTCTCGTGCACACCATCGTGCTGTTCTTCCTGCTGAAGGTGCGGATGGAACCGCTGCTGGCGCTGCGGTCCACGGTGTCGGGCCTGGCGCGCGGCGTGATGGACCTGTCGCCGCGCGCCGCCGCCAACACGGCCGACGAGTTCGGTGAACTGGCGCAGGACCTCAACCATTTCCTCGACCGCGTGGCCTTGATCGTCAGCGACCTGGACAAGATCCTCAGCGAAGTGGTGGCCGTCGGCGCGCGCCTGGGCAGCTTGAACCGGCACCTGGAACGGCAACTGGACGGGCTGCGTGACGCGTCCTTGCGCGCCATCGGCCATGGCGCCCAGCGCAGCCTGGACACCCAGCTGCTGGCCGCCCACGAAAGTGGCGCTTTCGCGGTCGTGCTGCAGACCCTGGACCGCCTGGCGCAGTCGGGTGCGCTGCCCACCGATGCGCCCTTGCTGCGTGAACACCTGGAACGCCTGCGCAGCAGCTTCACGCTGGTTGCCCAGGCCTTGAAGGATGCTGCACCCCCGGTGGCGGTGGCTGAAGCGCAGGCGGCCGAATACCAGGCCTTCGGGCAGTCCTTGCGCGACATGGCCTTGCTGGAAGCCACGATGCAGAGCGTTGCCGAATCGGGGCAACGCGTGCTGCAGCGGCTGGCGAACGGGCGCGAAGGCCGTGAAGGTCGTGAAGGCAGAACCGGCCCCGGTCCCACCTGAAGCCCGGGGCGGCCACTGCACAATCTGCCGTGCTTGTTTGCCGCCCCCCTCATCCGACATGCCTGAGCCTGAACCCCCCGACGAATACGGCATGCGCCTGGCGCTGGACCAGGCGCAGAACGCCTGGCTGGTGGGCGAGGTGCCGGTGGGCGCGGTGATCCTGCGCGACGGCAAGGTGGTGGCCACCGGCTACAACCGGCCCATCACCACGCACGACCCGACGGCCCACGCCGAGATCGTGGCCCTGCGCCATGCGGCCGCCCTGCTGGAAAACTACCGCCTGCCCGAGTGCGAGCTCTACGTGACGCTGGAGCCCTGTGCGATGTGCGCGATGGCCCTGATGCACGCCCGCTTCAAGCGCGTCGTCTTCGGTGCCAGCGACCCCAAGACCGGCGCCGCCGGCTCGGTGCTGAACCTGTTCGGCGAGCCGCGCCTGAACCACCACACCGAAGCCGTCGGCGGCGTGCTGGCCGACACCTGCGGCCAGCTGCTGCGCGAATTCTTTGCCGAGCGGCGCGCGCAGCAGCGGGCGGAGAAGGCGGCTGAAAAAACGGCTGACCAGCCGGCCGCTGAAGCGTCGGGGCTGCCCGGTGTACCGCTGGAAGACGACCTCTCGACCGCACCCGAATCCATCCCTGTAGGGGTCGCGGTTGAACTGCCCGCCGACCACCTGCCGACCACCGAAAACTGAAACCCCGCATGAGCCCATCGACTTCCTTGACGCTGTACACCCCGGCCGGCGTGGTGCCGCAGGCCGCGCCGCTGCGACTGGCCATGAAGCGCTTGCGCGCGCTGGGCTTTGAGGTGCAACTGGACGAGGCGGCACAGGCCCGCAGCCAGCGCTTCGGCGGTGACGACGAAACCCGCCTGGCCGCGCTGCACCGTGTGGCCCGCGCGGCGCCGTCCGTCGCCATGGCCACGCGCGGCGGCTACGGCCTGACGCGGCTGCTCGACCGCATCGACTGGAAACTGCTGGCGCGCAGCGTGGGGCAGGGCACGCGCTGGGTGGGCTACAGCGACCTGACCGCGCTGCAGATGGGCCTGCTGGCCCACACCGGCGCCGACAGCTGGCACGGCCCGATGGCGCTGGACGATTTCAGCCGCAGCGACGCCGCCGGCGGGGTGGATGAAGTGACGCGCGACTGCTTCGCCGAAGCCATGGGCGGTGAACTGGAAGCCGTGGGCTTTCGCACCGAAGCCGGCTTCGACGGCGTGGGCGCGCGCGGCCTGCTGTGGGGCGGCAACCTGACCATGCTGTGCTCGCTGCTGGGCACCCCGCACTGGCCCGAAGTGAAGGGCGGCATCCTGTTCGTCGAAGACGTCAACGAACACCCCTACCGCGTCGAACGCAGCCTGCTGCAACTGCACCAGGCGGGCGTGCTGGCGCGCCAGAAGGCGATAGTCCTGGGCGCCTTCAGCGCCTGGAAGCCGACGCCGCTGGACCGCGGCTACACGCTGAAGACGGCCGTGGCCCATTTGCGCAGCGTGTTGAAGCCGCCGGTGCTGACCGGCCTGCCTTTCGGCCATGTGCCCGTCAAGGTGACGCTGCCGGTGGGCCGTCGCGTCGAATTGCTGGTCGATGGGCGCAATGTGCTCATCGGCTGGTAGGCCGGGAATCCCTGCAGCATCGGGGCCTCGGCCCGCCACCTAGAATGAATTTTTCTGGCGCCTTGCCCGGAGGCCGCATGCGCGGACCGAACTCGAACCCGCGTGGAGCCGTCGCCTGGCTGGTGGCGGCATCCGTGACCCTGCTGCTCGCTGCCTGCGACAACAACCCCTGGCCGCACGACGCAGCGGCTTCCAACACCCTGTTCACGGCCGCCAAGGAAAGCTCGCCGCGCCACCTGGACCCGACGGCGTCCTACTGGAGCAACGAGACCCCCTACACGTTGTCGATCTACGAGCCGCCCTATGGCTACCACTACCTGAAACGGCCCATCGAGGTGATGGCCAAGTCGGCGGTGGACGTGGCGAAGCCGCACTACCTGGACAAGAACGGCCAGCCGCTGCCCGACGACGCGCCGGCCGACCTGGTGGCCGAAAGCGTCTACGACGTGCGCATCAAGCCCGGCATCCTGTACCAGCCGCACCCGGCTTTCGCGAAAGACGCCCAGGGCGGGTACGTCTACCACCGCATGAAGCCCGGTGAGCTGGGCAGCCGTCGCACGCCGCTGGACTTCGAGCAGCAGGGCACG
The DNA here is from genome assembly GCA_031424355.1 of Betaproteobacteria bacterium. Taxonomy (GTDB): domain Bacteria; phylum Pseudomonadota; class Gammaproteobacteria; order Burkholderiales; family Burkholderiaceae_C; genus Rubrivivax. The sequence continues at coordinate 25,469 of JANPHI010000302.1, read as the reverse complement.
CGCGAACTGGTGGCCGAAGACTTCGTCTACGCGCTGAAGCGCCACGCCACCACGCGCATCACCACGCCCATCTTCAGCACCTTCGCCGAGTACGTGGTGGGCCTGAAGGAATACGGCGTGCTGGTGAAGGCGGAAGACGCCAAGCTGGTGAAGGGCCTGGACAAGGCCAGCCTCGACAAACCCTTTCTGGACTTTCGCCAGTGGCCGCTGGCCGGCGCCAGCGCACCGGAAAAGCATTTGCTGCGCATGCGCATCAAGGGCAAGTACCCGCAGTGGAGCTACTGGCTGACGCTGCCCTTCACCGCGCCCGTGCCCTGGGAGGTGGACGCCTTCTACGCCCAGCCCGGCATGGCCGAACACGACCTGACGCTGGACGCCTGGCCGGTGGGCACCGGGCCTTACATGATGGTCGAGACGGTGAAGGAACGCCGCATCGTTCTGGCGCGCAACCCCAATTACCGGGGCGAGCCTTACCCCTGTGAGGGCGCGCCGGGCGACAAGGAAAAAGGCCTGCTCGACGACTGCGGCAAGCGCACCCCCTTCATCGACCGCATGGTCTTCAACGTCGAACGCGAACAGGCACCGCGCCGCGGCAAGTTCCGCCAGGGCTTCTACGACATCGAGGTCTTCGAACGCACCGACACCGGCATGGACTACCTCGTCGGCATGCAGGACTCCGAATCCGTCCGCAAGGAATACCTCGACAAGGGCTTTCGCCTGAACCGCGGTTCCGACGTCAACAGCTACTTCGTGGCCTTCAACATGCTGGACCCGGTGGTCGGCGACGGCGACAGCGCCGAAACGAAAGCGAAGAACCGCAAGCTGCGCCAGGCGCTGTCGATCGCCATCGACTGGGAAGAATGGTCCAAGGTCTTCCCGGAAGACGCCGGCGCGGCGGCCATGAGCCCCTTGCCACCGGGCATCTTCGGCTCGCGCGAAGACACGCCCGAAGGCATCAACCCGGTGACCCACCGCATGGTGAACGGCAAGGCGGTGCGCCGCAGCATCGCCGAGGCCAAGCAGCTGCTGGCCGAAGCGGGTTACCCGAACGGGCGCGACGCCAAGACCGGCAAGCCGCTGGTGCTGAATTACGACTACTACGCCGCCCCGACGCCGGAGAACAAGCCGAAGATCGAATGGGTGGTGCGGCAGTTCGCCAAGATCGACATCCAGCTGGAAGTGCGCGCCACCGACAACAACCAGTTCCAGGACAAGGTGCGCAAAGGCAAGTACCAGGTGTTCTGGCTGGGCTGGAATGCCGACTACCCCGATGCCGAAAACTTCCTCTTCCTGCTGACCACCACAGCCGGCAAGACCAAGTTCGACGGCGAGAACACCGCCAATTACGCCAACCCGGCTTTCGACAAGCTGTTCGACCAGATGAAGGTGCTGGAAGACGGCCCCGCCAAGCAGAAGCTGATCGACCAGATGGTGACCATCTCGCGCGAAGACGCGCCCTGGACCATGGGCTACTACCCCTACGCCTCGGCCGCTGTGCAGCACTGGGTCTACAACTCCAAGTCGGCCGTGCTGGTGCGAGACCAGGCGCGCTACCTGCGCATCGACGCCAAGGAACGTGTCGATCGCATGTCGACCTGGAACCGCGCCATCTGGTGGCCAGTGGGTCTGGTGCTGCTGGCGGTGCTGGCCGTGTGGTGGGTGGGCCGGCGCAGCCTGAAGCTGCGTGAGCGCACCAACGCGCGCGGCGAAGTGCTGGCCAGCTGAACGACACCCGCCCCCATGCTGAATTACCTGTCGCGCCGTTTCATCTATGCCTTGCTGGTGCTGCTGGGCGTGAACCTGGCCACCTTCATCCTGTTCTTCACCATCAACACGCCCGACGACATGGCGCGCCTGAACCTGGGCGGCAAGCGCGTCAACCAGGCCGCCATCGAGAAGTGGAAGGGCGAGCGCGGCTATGACAAGCCGCTGTACCTCAACCCGCAGAAGCAGGGCGTCGAGCAGATCACCGACACCATCTTCTGGGACCGTTCGGTGTCGCTGTTCGCGCTGAAGTTCGGCCGCCCCGATTCCGAAAGCGCCGGCGACATCGGCACCGAGGTGGCCACGCGCATGGGTGTCAGCCTGCAGATGGCGCTGCCGCTGTTCATCCTGCAGGTGCTGGCCAGCACGGCTTTCGCGCTGCTGTTGGCCATGTTCCGCAACACGCGGCTCGATTTCTGGGGCGTGGTCAGCTGCGTGCTGATGCTGTCGATCAGCAGCCTGTTCTACATCATCGTCGGCCAGTACCTGTTCTCGCGCGTGTTCAAGCTGGCGCCCATTTCCGGCTACGCGCCGGGCCTGGATGCCATCAAGTTCCTGGTGCTGCCGATAGGCCTGTCGCTGCTGGCGCGGCTGGGCGGCGAAGCGCGCCTGTACCGCGCGATGTTCCTGGAAGAGATCGGCAAGGACTACGTGCGCACCGCGCGCGCCAAGGGCTTGTCGGAAGGTGCCGTGCTCTACCGCCACGTGCTGCGCAACGCGCTGATCCCCATCGTCACCAGCGCCGGCAGCTACCTGCCTTACGTCTTCCTCGGCAGCCTCGTTTTTGAGAGCTTCTTCGGCCTGCCCGGCCTGGGCGCCTACGTCATCGAGGCCATCAGCCGGCAAGACTTCGCCATCGTCCGCACCATGGTCTTCGTCGGCAGCCTGCTGTACATCGCCACCTACGTGCTCATCGACATCGTCTACACCTGGGTCGACCCCCGCGTGCGCCTGAGTTGACCCGCCCGACCTGACCATGCCGAAATTCGTCATCCTGTGGACCGACGGCGCCATCTGGCTGCTGATCGCCGCTCTCATCGCCTACACCTTCACCGTGCTGCGCAAACCGCAGCTGGCCGCCAACTGGGCCAAGGTGTTTCGCGACGCCCCGGCGCTGGCGTCTTCGCTGGTGCTGGTGCTGTGCCTGATCGTCACCTTGCTGGACAGCGTGCATTTCCGGCCCCGTTTGCCGCCGGCGCCAGGCGCGACCAACGCCACGCCGGCCTACGAATCGCGCACGCGGTCGCTGCTCGACCAGGCGCTGTGGGACTTGATCCAGTCGCGTGAATCGACCTACTCGCGGCCCTTGTCCTACCTGGGCTTCACCAAGGAATCGTTGATCGTCAACGGCGAAGTGCAGCGCGTGGCGCCGCGTCTGCAGTTCGGTGGCAAGCACCTGGCCGAGCCGGAAACGCAATGGCTGGGCGACGTGGCGGCCAAGGCCGGGCAGGGCGTGCTGCTGGGCGCGGTGTTCGCCCTGATGCTGAGCGCGGGCTTGCTGTCGGCTGTCTCGCTGGTCCAGCGCCTGCCGCTGGCCCAGGTCTGGGCGCAGGTCCGCGCGCGGTCCACGCCCGTGCCCTGGCACGTGGCGCTGGGCACGCTGTGGGTGCTGTGTCTGCTGGTCGGCCCGGCCACGGTGCTGTCGGGCCCCTACCACCTGCTGGGCACCGACCTGACCGGCAACGACGTGCTCTTTCAATCCTTGAAGAGCATCCGCACCGCCTTCGTCATCGGCACCTTGGCCACGGTGGCCACCTTGCCCCTGGCCGTCACGCTGGGCCTGCTGGCCGGCTACTTCAAGGGCTGGGTGGACGAGCTGATCCAGTACCTCTACACCGTGCTGTCGTCGGTGCCCAATGTGCTGCTGATTGCCGCCTGCGTGCTGATGGTGCAGGTCTTCCTCGACAAGAACCCCGACCTCTTCGAGACCGGCGCCGAGCGCGCCGACCTGAAGCTCTTCCTGCTGTGCGTGGTGCTGGGCGTCACCGGCTGGGCCGGCCTGTGCCGGCTGCTGCGCGGTGAAACCATGAAGCTGCGCGAACTCGATTACGTGCAGGCCGCCAGCGCCTTCGGTGTCAGCCACACGCGCATCCTGGCTCGCCACATCTTTCCGAATGTGGCCCACCTGATGCTCATCGTCACGGTGCTCGAATTCTCGTCGCTGATCCTCTACGAAGCCGTGCTCAGCTACGTCGGGGTCGGTGTCGATCCGTCGATGAACAGCTTCGGCGGCATGATCAACCTGGCGCGCAAGGAAATGAGTCGCGACCCGGTGGTGTGGTGGTCCTTCGCGGCGGCCTTCGGTTTCATGGTCACGCTGGTGCTGGCCGCCAACCTGTTCGCTGACGGCGTGCGCGATGCCTTCGACCCGCGCGCACGGGCCTTCAAGCGGCGCCGTGCGCCCGCTGCCAAGCAGGCGGTCTGAGCATGCTGAACATCCAGAACCTGCAAGTTGAACTGGACGCCGAAGCTGGCGTCGTGCGCGCCATCGACGGCCTGCGCCTGGCCATCGAACGCGGCGAGACTTTCGCGCTGGTCGGCGAGTCCGGCTGCGGCAAAAGCATGACCGCGCTGGCCCTGATGCGCCTGTTGCCCGAGAGCGGCGACGTGACCGCCGGCGAGATCACCATCGGCCACGGCAGCGACCGCGTGGACGTGCTGGGCCTGCCCGAATCGCAGATGCGCGCGGTGCGCGGCGGCCGCATCGGCATGATCTTCCAGGAGCCTTCGACCAGCCTGAACCCGGTGATGAAGGTCGGCCAGCAGATCATCGAGGCCTTCGAAGCGCACACCCCGCTGCGTGACGGCGAGGCCCGCACCAAGGCCGTCGAGTGGCTGCGCCGCGTCGGCATCCCCGAACCCGAACGGCGCATCGACGAGTACCCCTTCCGCATGAGCGGGGGGCAGAAGCAGCGCGTGATGATCGCCATCGCGCTGGCCGCCGAGCCCGACTTCCTGGTCGCCGACGAACCGACCACGGCGCTGGACGTGACCATCCAGGCGCAGATCCTGGATCTGCTGAAAGACCTGCAGCGCGAACACCGCATGGGGATGCTGCTGATCACCCACGACCTGGCCGTGGTGTCCGGCATGGCCCACCGCGTGGCGCTGATGTACGCCGGGCAGATCATCGAAGTGGCGCCCGCCGAAGAGTTCTTCTCAGCCCCCAAACACCCGTACGCCCGCGCGCTGTTGCGCGCCTTGCCGGGCAGCGGCAACCGCAACGCGCCGCTGGAAGCCATCGCCGGCACCGTGCCGCCCTTGACGCTGCGCTTCGACGGCTGCCGCTTCGCCCCGCGCTGCAGCCAGGTGATGCCGCATTGCGCCAGCACCCAGCCCGAACTGACCGAGGTGTCCGCGCGCCACCAGGTGCGCTGCCTGCTGTACACGGCTGCAGGCGCCGCCATCGCGGCGGCGCGACTGCCGGTCGAGGTGAAGGTGGCGGCCGTTGCAGCCGCTGCGGCCCAGCCGAAACCGACCGATGCCCGTGGCCCTTTGCTCGACGTGCAGGGCCTGCGCGTGCGCTTCCCCATCCGGGGCGGCCTGATGCAACGCACCCAGGGCTACTTCGACGCAGTCGGCGGTGTGTCCTTCCAGGTCGGCCACGGCGAAACGCTGGCGCTGGTCGGCGAATCGGGCTGTGGCAAGACCACCACCGGCAAGGCCATCGTGCAGTTGCTGGGGCGCATTGCCACCATCGACGGCAAGGCCCTGCTGGACGGCCGCAACCTGTTCGACATGGGTGCGGCCGAACTGCTGGCCGCGCGGCGCCAGGTGCAAATCATCTTCCAGGATCCCTTCGCGTCGCTGAACCCGCGCATGCGTGTGGCCGAGATCCTGGACGAAGGCCTGGCCGCGTTGCAACCCGACCTGTCTTCAGCCGACCGCCTGGCGCGCATCCAGCGCCTGACCGACCAGGTCGGCCTGCGCCGCGACGCGCTGGGCCGCTACCCGCACGAATTTTCGGGCGGGCAGCGCCAGCGCATCGCGATCGCCCGAGCGCTGGCCGTCGAGCCGCGTTTGATCGTCTGCGACGAGCCGACCTCGGCCTTGGACGTGTCGGTGCAGGCGCAAATCCTGAACCTGCTGCGCGACCTGCAGCGCGACCTGGGGGTGTCCTTCCTGTTCATCACGCACAACATCGGCGTCGTCGAATACATCGCCGATCGGGTGGCCGTGATGCGCGCCGGACGCATCGAAGAGCAGGGCGCTTGCGCCGACATCCTGGAGCGTCCGGGCACGGCTTACACCCGGACTTTGCTCGCCGCCGTGCCCCGCCTTTGAGCGGGTGCGGCGCCGGCACCGTGCCAGCGTCATACGGTGTTGCAGGGTACCAACGCGCAACCTCATCCTTTACCCGGATGACACCCCGTGAATGAGTGTCGAATTCACTTGAGATATGTCACTTAAGACATTGATTTCAATGAATTTGACTGTGTAACGAAGTGCCCATCAAGCACTGGCAGGCTGCCTGATGACCGCGTCGGCAATCGTGATGACGCCGGGGTAAAGAAGCGTTGCCATGACAATCCGGTTACACGTCCCTTACGCGGGATGGGGAGCCATTCATGGCTGGCCCGCTGACACCACACGGCGGGTGAATTGACGACGTAAACCTTCCTCACAGGAGTTCGATACCCATGTTCAAAAAATCCAAAGTCTGCTCTGGCGTTCTCGTTGCGCTGGGTGGGGCTCTGCTGGTCGGCACCGCGCCGACCTGGGCCCAGTCCTCAGAGCGCATCGAAGTCACCGGTTCGCGCATCAAGTCGGTTGGCAACACCTCCAGCAGCCCGATCGCTTCGGTCGGCAAGGTCGACATCGACACCACGCAGCCGGTCGCCGTCGAGGAACTCGTCCGCGGTCTGCCGTCGGCCTACCCGGCCATCGGCCCGAACATCAACAACGGCTCGAACGGCACGGCGTCTATCGACCTGCGCGGCATGGGCACCAACCGCACCCTGGTGCTGTTCAACGGCAAGCGTTTCGTGCCCGCCACCCTGGGTGGCGTGGTCGACACCAACAACGTGCCGGTCTCGCTGCTGGAACGCGTTGACATCGTCACCGGCGGCGCCTCGGCCGTGTACGGCGCTGACGCCGTGGCCGGTGTCGTCAACTTCGTGATGAAGAAGAACTTCTCGGGCGTTGAAGCCAGCACGCTGTACAGCGTGTCCGCGAACAACGATGCGCGCCGCTACAAGAACGACCTGACCATCGGTACCAATCTGGCCGACGGCCGTGGCAACGTGGCCATCAACGTGGGCACCACGCGCACGCAGGCCCTGCGCCTGGGCGACCGTGACTTCGCCAACACCGTGATCAGCTCGGCCACCGGCAACCCTGGCGGCTACTCGGGCACGTCCGTGCCGGCTGTCTGGTCGGGTTTGAACTCGCCGATCAACGGCAACCGCGTCATCGACGGGACCACCGGCCTGCTGCGGTCTGCAGTCACCTCCGGCCCCCCGGACGGCTACAACACCAACCCGCCGAACTACTTCGAAACCCCGCTGACCCGCACGCAAGTCGCGGCCATCGGCCGTTTCAGCATCAACGAATACGCCGAAGCCTATTCCGAGATCTTCCACACGCGCAGCAACGTCACGCTGAACCTGGCGCCGTCGGGCACCTTCGGCGCCTCGCTGAGCATCCCCATCGGCAACCCGTACATCACGCCGGCCGTTCGCGCGCAGATCTGCGCCGCCTACCCGGCCCTGTTCGCGCTGGGTGCCGCCGACCCGAAATGCGTGGTCGGCAACGCGACGGAATTCAAGGCCAACATCGCCCGCCGCTTCGTCGAAGCCGGCCCGCGCATTTACAGCTACGACAACGTCAGCACCCAGTACACCGCAGGCCTGCGTGGCGCGATCCCGTACCTCGATTCGTGGAGCTACGACGCCTACTACCAGGCGGGTCGCTCCGACCAGCAGGTCACCACGGCCAACGGCTTCTCGTCGACCAAGCTGCAGAACGCCGTGCGTTCGCTGAACACCACGACCTGCACGGTCGGTGGCAGCTGCGTGCCGGTGAACTTGTTCGGTGCTGCCGGCAGCATCACCCAACCGATGCTCGACTACCTGAGCACGCCCACTTTCGGCACCACCGAAGTGCGCCAGGACGTCATGTCGATCTCGGCCAACGGTGAAGTCGGCTTGATCACCAGCCCGTTCGCCAAGAACCCGCTGGGCGTGGCGGTCGGTTTCGAGAAGCGCACGGTCTTTGGCGGCAACAAGTCCGACGCGGTCATCCAGACCCAGGGCGAACTGCTGGGCAGCGGCTCGCCGACGCCTGACCGCAACGGCACCTTGAAGTTCACGGAAACCTACGCCGAGCTGGTCATGCCGCTGGTGCAGAACAAGCCCTTCATCCAGTCTCTGGGTATCCAGGGCGGCTACCGCGAATCGAAGCTGGCGACCTCTTCGGGCACCAGCCAGTCTTACGGCAGCTGGAAGGCCGGCGGCGACTGGTCGCCGATGAAGGGTCTGCGTTTCCGCGGCGAGCAACAGCGCGCCACCCGCGCGCCGAACGTGAACGAGCTGTACCAGCCGGTCACCACGGGCCTGTCGACGCTGTCGGTGGACCCTTGCCAGGGCACCAGCATCACGGCCGCCGATGCCGGCAAGGCCGGTACGCTGACCAATCTGTGCCAGCAAACCGGTGTGCCGACTTCGCAGATCGGCGCTGTCGCTTCGCCGTCTTCGAACCAGATCAACAACACCAGCGGCGGCAACCCCAACCTGGCGCCTGAAAAGGCCGACACCACGACCCTGGGTCTGGTGTGGGAGCCGGGCTTCGTCGACAACCTGTCGGTCAGCCTCGACTACTGGAAGATCAAGGTCAAGGGTGCCGTTTCCAACGCCACCGCCAGCCAGATCGTCACGGGCTGCTACAACGCCGCTGCCAACCCGGGCTACACGAACAACGTGTTCTGCCAGCTGATCCAGCGTGACGCGCTGAACGGCGGCCTGAACGGTTCGGGCAGCAAGGGCGTGATCACCCAGTCGTCCAACCTGGGTCTGTACGACTACTCGGGTTTCGACATCGGCGCGGCTTACCGCCTGCCGCTGAAGAACCTGGGCATGCCGACGATGGGCCGCCTGGACTTCAAGTTCGATGCGTCGATCTTCCAGAAGGCCGACGTGACCACGGTGCCGGGTACGCCGACGGTGGTGCAAGCCGGCCACTACGGTGTCGACGTCAGCACGCCTTACGCCAAGCTGCGCTTCAACCAGCGCACCACCTGGAACGTGGGTGACTTCTCGCTGGGCTACATCTGGCGCTTTATTGGCGAAACAACGGCTCAGCTGGACAATGTGCCCTGCAGTGCTGTCACGGCTGGTACCGTTCCTGCAGGCACGCCTTGCTTCCAGGACCAGTTCATGAAGATCAAGGCCTACAACTACTTCGACCTGAACGGTTCGTGGCAGGCCATGAAGAACCTGAAGCTGTCGCTGACGGTGAACAACGCCTTCGACAAGAAGGCGCCTTTCATCGGCACCGGCATCGGCCCGGGCTCGGTCAACTTCGGCAACACCTTCCCGTCGGTCTACGACGTGATCGGCCGTCGCTACACGATGACCGCCACCGCGACCTTCTGATTCCCGTCCGGGTTTCAGACTGTCAAAAACGGGCCCTTCGGGGCCCGTTTTTTTGTGCCCGCTCGCCGTCGGTTCAGTCCAGCGGCACCACGTCGAAGGCAATCGTCAGCCGGGGCTGGGTGTCGGTGAAGGGCAGGGTGCCGTGCCACATGTAGGACGGGAACAGCACCAGCCGCCCGGCGCGGGGCTGCTCCTGCCGCTGCGGCGCCAGATCGCAGCCCGGCACATGGATGTCGGGCGTGCCGAACGAGATCCAACCCGCGCGCCCGCCGTCGCCGCCCCCACCGACCGTCATCACCGGGGGCAAGGCGACGTAGTAGCACGAGCTGATCCAGCCGTGGCTGTGCACGTGGTTGGTGTGGAAACCGCTGCTGCGCAGTCGCGACGACCAGGAATCGGTGTAACGCCAGCGTGGTGACGTGCGGCCGCGCAGCGGATGGCTGTCGTCCGCCGACAGGCTTTCCAGGTGCGCGATGTAGCGGTCCACCGCCTGCGTGATGCGGCCCTTCAGTTGCTCGACCAGCGGGTGTCCCCGGTCGAAAAGGTTGTCCATGGTCTGGCTGCCGTGGCGCAGGGTCTGGTCGATGGGCGCCTGCGCATCGGTGTGCATCGCCACCAGCGCAGCGGTCAATGCAAGGTTGAAGCTGGCCATGTCGGACCAGCCTTCTGGCGGCGCCAGGTCATAGACCTGCACATGCTGCTTGTAGTCGTCCAGCCAGTGCGCGCCCGGGTGCGACGTGGCGCGCCAGGCCAGGCCCAGGGTGGCCCAGGCTTGCTGGTCCAGCGGGTCCAGCCGCACCGCCGCTTCGGCAACTTGTGCCGCCAGCGCGTGCTGGCCTGCCAGCAGCAGGCCGGTGGCATGGCTGATGTGGGTGGCGGCTTGCCGGGGCGCCAGTTCCACCGCGCGGCGGTGCGCGGCCAAGGCCTGCTCGAAGCGGCCCAGGCGGGCCAGCGACTGGCCCAGGCCGTCGAAATAGCCGGGTACGCCGTCGGCCAAGGCGGTGGCTTGACCGAAGGCGGCTGCGGCGTCGGCGTAACGCTCGGCGCGTAGCATCAGGCGGCCCTTGATGCCCAGCGCCAGCGCCGACGCCGGCTGTGCCGCCGCGGCGGCGTCCAGTTCGGCGGTGAAATCGGGATCAGCCAGGCGCCAGCGCAGGCGCGCGATGTCGTACAGCGCCAGGTCGTGCTGCGGCGCCAGCGCCAGCGCGGCGCGGTAGGCCGCCAGCGCCTCGTCATGCCGCCCCAGGCTTTGCAGGCTGTTGCCCCGGTTGTAGTGCGCATCGGCCGCCTGCAGCCCGAGCGCCAGCGCCTGGTCGTGCGCCGCCAGGGCTTCGGCCGGGCGGGACAGGCGCTGCAGCAGCACCGCGCGGTTGTGGTGCAAGGCGGCGCGGCCCGGCGCCGCCCGCAGCGCCTCGTCCAGCGTCTGCACGGCGGTGGCCAACTGGCCGGCTTCCTCTTGCAGCAGTGCCAGCAGTTGCAGGTTCTGCGCGCGCAGCGCGATGGCGCCGGTCGGCGACTGCAGCGCCTGCGTCAGGCAGCGAGTGGCTTCGTCAGGCCGCCCCAACTGCCGCAAAAGCCGCGCGCGGTTGTAAAGCGCCGCCGCGAAGTCGGGCCTGATCTCGGCGGCCCGCCGGAAGCAGTCCTCGGCCTCGGCGATGCGGCCCAGTTCCTCCTGCACCTCACCCAGATGGCCCCAGACCTGCGCCTGTTGCGGCTGCTGCTGCAGCAGCGCCGTGTAGGCCTCGGCCGCCGTCGCCAGTTGCCCGGCCTGACGGGCTTGCAGGCCGGCTTGCAAGAGCGCAGGCGGCAACGGCGGGGCGCGTGGTTCCAAGGGCGCATTCATCGCGAGGCAGTGTAGGCCGGGCCGCGCCCCCCGCGCTTGTGGCTCCCAGCCAACAGACGCAGCCTGTCACCTGTGATCCTTTTGCGACAGCCGGGCTGCCAAGGTACAACCGAGGATTACGACCTCCGCTATCAGCGGGCCGACGTAAGTCAACTTTCCTACAGGAGCGAGTTCATGTTCAAGAAAACAAAACTGTGCAACGGAATGCTCGTCGCATTCGGCGGCAGCCTGGCCTTGGCCGCATTGCCCGCCTTGGCGCAAACCACCGAACGCATCGAAATCACCGGTTCATCCATCAAGCGCGTCGACGCTGAAACCGCTCTGCCGGTCACCGTCATCAGCCGCACGGACATCGAGCGCACCGGCGCCACCACGGCGCAAGACCTGGTCAACCTGATCCCGTCGAACTTCGGTGGTGGCGTGGTTGCCAATAACGTGGGCGCCACGGGTGTGGCCTCTACCGCTGCGCTGCGCGGCCTGGCTTCGAAGTACACGCTGGTGCTGCTGAACGGCCGCCGCATGCCGAACTACGCCTTCGGCAATTCGCCGGTGGACCTGAACTCCATCCCGCTGGCGGCTGTCGAGCGCGTCGAAGTGCTGCGTGACGGCGCTTCCGCGGTTTACGGCGCCGACGCCGTGGCTGGCGTGATCAACTTCATCCTGAAGAAGGACTTCCAAGGTCTGGAAGGCACCTTCTCGGTGACCAAGCCCCAGCACAAGGGCGGCGATTCGCGCACCGTCAGCATCACCGGCGGCTTCGGCGACCTGTCCCGTCAAGGCTTCAACGTGCTGATCAGCGCGTTCAGCGAACGCGACGACGTGTTGAAGGCCAAGGACCGCCCCTTCGCCGCCTCGGCCCGGGTGCCTGAACTGGGCATCAACAAGGCATCGCCGCGCAACGGCATTCCCAATTTCAACTTCACCGACACGCTGGGCAACGGCTACGGCGGCTTCGGCAACAAGGTCGCGCCCACCATCAACCCCAACCGCTACAACGGTTGCGACAACCCTGAATTCGCCCTGGTGGTCGTCAGTGCCACCACCTGCGGCACCGACTACGTCAAGTACATCGACCTGATCCCGAAGCAGAGCTACGACAACATCGTGGCGCGCGGCACCTTCGCGCTGGGCAACGACCACCAGCTGTTTGCCGAAGCCGTTTACGTGAAGGGCTCGAACACCGCCAGCTACTCGCCGGCGCCCTACACCATCAACATGACCTACCCGACGGCCGGCCGCTTCTACCCGAAGAGCTTCATCGTGCCCAAGGGTACGGTGGTGCAGCCGGGCTACAAGTTCGCTGACGGCCGCGTGGCCACCGTTGCTGAAACGCTGGCTGCCGACGTCACCGTCACCCCCACCGGCGTGATGAGCGGCACCTGGCGCACGGTGGCTGGCGGTGGCCGTACCGACATCACCGAAACCACGACCAACCGCATCACCCTGGGCGCGGAAGGCACGCTGGCGGGCTGGGACTACAAGACGGCCCTGACCACGTCAGAGAACAAGGGCGACATCTCCTTCGGCCCGGGCCAGTTCAGCTACGCCAAGCTGACCCCGCTGGTGGCGTCCGGTGAAATCAACGTCTTCGGTTCGCAGGACGCGACCAGCCTGGCCAAGCTGCTCAGCGCGCAGCTGACGGGGCTGGAGCAGTCGGCTTCGTCGAAGGCAACCGAAATCGATTTCCGCGCTTCGCGCGAAATCTTCAAGCTGCCGGCGGGTGGCGTTGGTCTGGCGGTCGGCGGCTCGTTCCGCACCGAGAAGCTCGAGCAGACGTCCTACGACGTGCTGGCCAGCGGCGACCAGGTCGGCGGCGCCGGCCCCATCCCCAGCGTCACTGGCGACCGCAAGGTCTATGGCCTGTTCACCGAAGTCGAAGTGCCCATCATCAAGGGCCTGGACCTGAACGTCGCAGCCCGCTACGACGATTACAAGAACGGCTTCGGCACCTCGTTCAACAACCTCAGCCCGAAGGCCAGCTTGTCGTTCCGTCCGACCAAGGACCTGCTGATCCGCGGCTCCGTCGGTCAGGGCTATCGCGCGCCGACCTTGTACGAGAACCTGCGCCCCTTCACCTCGGGCAACAACACCGGTGCCAACTGGAGCGACCCGATCCGCTGCCCGGGCGGCAAGCCCATCACGGCCACTGTCAACCCGGTGGGCGCGATCCAGGATGAGTGCGCGGTTCAGCTGAGCGCGGCCTCTTCCGGCAACCAGACGCTGAAGCCCGAGAAGTCGGACCAGATGTCGCTGGGCATCGTGTTCTCGCCCATCACCGACCTGAGCATCACGGTTGACTATTTCGACGTGAAGATCAAGGACGCCATCGCGGCCAAGTCCGAGATCCAGGTGCTGAGCAATCCCACCGCCTACAAGGACTTCATCTACCGCTACAACCCGACCGGCGCTTTCGCTGGCGGCTGGTTCGATGACGGCAAGCAGACGGGCGCGATCAAGGGCAGCACCAATCCCGACTTCCCGATCGCTTACATCTACCTGCCCTACGACAACACGGCCAAGTTCTACGCGGCCGGCCTGGACTTCAACCTCCAGTACAAGTTGAAGATGGCGTCGGTCGGTACCTTCGGCTTGAACCTGGACGGCACGCTGTACACCAAGCACGGCTACCAGAACTTCGGCGAAGCGGCGGTTTCTGACTTGAGTACGTTCAAGGACTTCGGTGCAGCACCTCGCTACCGCCAGTCGTTGACCCTGTCGTACAACAACGGCCCTTGGAGTGGTTCGGTGACGAACAACTACACGGCAGCCTACGGCGACTACACCAACCCGGATGCCGTCAACGGCACCACCTACCCGGCTTCACGGCAGGTGGCGGCGTACTCGACGTTCGACGCCCAAGTGGGCTGGAAGGGCATCAAGAACCTGACCGTGGTCTTGGGCGTGAAGAACCTGGCGGACACCGCACCGCCGGCTTCGCGCAACGAGCTGTACTTCCAGACCGGCTACGACGCGACCTATGCCAACCCGCTGGGCCGCGCCTACTACGCGCGGGTGGGTTACAAGTTCTTCTGATCGCTGACGCGAGACGGAGAATCTGAAAGCCGCGTGGGCCGTCAAGGCCTGCGCGGCTTTTCAACTTTTTGCAAGGACGAAGCCATGAATGGGAATGCCCGACAAGGCGCTACAGCCGGGTGCATCGGCATGGGTGCAGCGTTGCTGTTGGCCGCAAGTCTGGCCGGCTGCGCCAGCCCGGACGGCGAATCTGGTGCAACAGCCAGGGCGCCGGTCTACGAACGGTCTGACAACCCGACGGGTTCCAACCTGCCGAGGAAGGCCAACAGGCCCAGCAACGTGTTGGTGGTCGACCCGGAAGCGATGCAGGGAACGGCTCGCGGCGCAACGCGCAACGGCGGCGCGGCGGCCGGGCCTTGATACCTGAACAAGCCGGCCCTTCCCAGGGCCGGCTGTTTACTTCGGCGCCAGCCGAATCGCGCCGTCCAGGCGTATCACTTCACCGTTCAGCATGTCGTTCTCGACGATGTGCTTGACCAGCTTGGCGTAGTCCTGGGGCGTGCCCAGTCGGCTGGGGAAGGGCACGCTGGCGGCCAGCGCATCTTGTACGGCCTGCGGCATGCCGAACATCATCGGCGTGCCGAAGATGCCCGGTGCGATGGTCATGTTGCGGATGCCGTTGCGAGCCAGGTCGCGGGCGATGGGCAAGGTCATGCCAACCACGCCGCCCTTGCTGGCCGAGTAGGCCGCCTGGCCCATTTGCCCGTCGTAGGCGGCCACGCTGGCGGTGCTGATCAGTACGCCGCGTTCGCCACTGGCTTCGGGCTCATTCTTCGCCATCGCCTCGGCGCACAGCCGGATCATGTTGAAGGAGCCGATCAGGTTCACCGTGATGGTCTTGCTGAACACGGCCAGCGGGTGCGCGCCATCTTTGCCGACGGTCTTGACGGCCGGTGCGATACCGGCGCAATTGACCAGACCCATCAGCTTGCCGGCGGAGACTGCGGCGGCCACCGCCGCCTGTCCGTCGGCTTCCTGGCTCACGTCGCACTTGACGAAAACGCCGCCGATTTCGGCCGCGATGGCGGTGCCGCGTTCCACTTGCAAGTCGGCGACCACGACGGTGGCGCCGTTGGCGGCCAGCATGCGGGCCGTGCCCTCGCCGAGGCCTGAAGCGCCGCCGGTGACGATGAAAACTTTGTTGGCGATGTCCATGACAGTCTGCTCTTTCTGGATTCAGGCGGGGTTCAAGCGCGATTCACGCACCGAGGGCGCCCATCACGCGGCTGGTGATTTCGTCGACGCTGCCAGTGCCGCTGACCTTGGCGTAACGCGGTGCACCCGCATCGCCGGTGGCGGCCCACTGGCCGTAGTAGTCAACGAGCGGGCGGGTCTGGCGCTGGTAGACCTCCAGGCGCTTGAGGACGGTTTCTTCCTTGTCGTCGTCGCGCTGCAGCAGGGGCTCGCCGGTCACGTCGTCGATACCGGCCACCTTGGGCGGGTTGAACTTCACGTGGTAGGTGCGGCCCGAGGCCACGTGGGCGCGGCGGCCGCTCATGCGTTCAACGATGGCCGCGTCGGGCACGTCGATTTCCAGCACCACGTCCAGCTTTACGCCGGCGGCCTTCATCGCGTCGGCCTGCGGGATGGTGCGGGGGAAGCCGTCGAAGAGGAAACCGCCGCTGCAATCGGGCTGGGCTATGCGTTCCTTGACCAGGCCGATGATGATGTCGTCGCTGACCAGACCCCCTGCGTCCATCACCTTCTTGGCCTCAACGCCCAGCGGCGTGCCGGCCTTGACGGCAGCGCGCAACATGTCGCCTGTCGAGATCTGCGGTATGCCGTAGCGCTTGCAGATGAAGGTGGCTTGCGTGCCTTTGCCGGCACCGGGGGCACCCAGAAGGATCAGTCGCATCGAGTTCCTCGAAAGTTTGTTTTATCGGGCGCAGCCCGTGACCCACTTCACGCCAGCGCCTTGTCTCCAATCGAGAATATCACGCACGTCCGTGCGTCAAGCTGACAGCGAACCGGTCTCGAAAAGGGCCCGCACACGGGCCAGATCCTCGGGCGTATCGACGCCCGGACCACTGGCTTGCAGGGCCACATGCACGGCAATGTGTTCGCCGTGCCAGAGCACGCGCAGCTGCTCCAGCGCTTCGCACTGTTCCAGCGGCGCGGCGGGCAGATTCGGGAAGCGGCGCAGGAAGCCGGCCCGGTAGCCGTACAGGCCCAGATGGCGCAGGGCGCCGGGCGCTGGCGGCAACGCGACCACGCCCTGCGCGTGGCCGTCACGCCACCACGGCAGCGGCGCGCGGGAAAACAGCAGCGCCCGCCCGGCGGCGTCCAGCACCACCTTGACGACGTTGGGGTTCAGGTAGTCGGCCACTTGGTCGATCGGGTGGGCGACCGTGCTCATCACGCAGTCGCGGCGTTCGTCCAGCAAGGCCGCGCAGCGGGCGATCAGGGCCGGTTCGATCAGCGGTTCGTCGCCTTGCACATTGACCACGGCGTCGTCGCCTTGCAGGCACAGCAGGCTGCAGGCTTCGGCCAGGCGGTCGCTGCCGCTGGCGTGGTCGGTGCGTGTCAGCAGGGCCTCGATGCCGTGGGCGGCGCAGGCCTGCACGATGGCGCTGTTGTCGGCGGCCACCACCACGCGGTCGGCACCGGCCTGCGCGGCGCGTTCGGCCACGCGCACCACCATCGGCTTGCCGGCGATGTCGGCCAGCGGCTTGTTCGGCAGGCGTGTGGACGCCAGCCGCGCCGGAATCAGGACGGTGTAGCCCACAGCCGCAGCGTCAGGGCGCCGCAGCCGCTGTGTCCAGCGGCTGGGCCTCGTTTTCCAGCATCACCGGTATGCCATCGCGGATGGGGAAAGCCAGCCGGTCGGCCGGGCAGACCAGGTCGGTGGGTGTGTCTTCGCTGTTGCGGCGCAAGTCGAGCGGGCCCTTGCAGACCGGGCAGACGAGCAGTTCGATCAGGCGGTGGTCCAGGCTCATGGCGGTGGCTTCTTGGGTTGCGGCGCGGGAAGCAGGTTCAGCAATTCGGCTGCCAAACCCGGGGGCAGCTGGAAGTCTAGTGGCAGCACCCAGACGCGCGTGCCGCGCAGCGCTGCCGGGTCCAGCTTGACGGCGTCTTTTTCGGTGGTCAGCACGTCGGTCGTGGCCGGGGGCCAGGGCAGGGTGGCGTAGGCGTGGTGGTCGGGCAAGGGCAGGGCATCAAAGCGCAGGCCTTTGGCGTTCAGCATGTCGAAGAACTTCTGCGGTGCCGCCAGGCCGGCCACGGCCAGCAGGGGTCGGCCGCACAGCTTGGTCAGGGCGGTCAGGTCGACAGCGGCACCTGAGTCCTGGCGCAGCCAGGCTTCGAGGGGCCACGCCCGGGCCAGCCTGCGCTGCCCCCGGGCGCCGGGCAGCGCGGTGCTGACGCGCTGGCCCGTGTACAGCACGCGTTGCTGCGGGGCGGCCTGCTGGGGCAGGGGTTCGCGCAGCGGCCCGGCGGGCAGCAACAGCCCGTTGCCCACGCCGCGGTCGTCGAAGACCAGCAGTTCGGCGTCGCGCCGCAGGCGGCGGTGCTGCAGGCCGTCGTCCGACAGCAGCACGTCCACCTCGGGGTGTGCTTCACACAGGGCCAGCGCGGCGGCGCTGCGGTCACGGCCCACCCAGACCGGCACGCCGGTGCGGCGATGGATCAGCAAGGGCTCGTCGCCCACCGCGTGCGCGCTGGCCGTGGCGGTGACTGCACAAACCCCGTCACCCTGCCGGCCGTGCCCGCGCGAGACCACGCCGGGCCGGCGCCCGGCCGCCTGGAAGGCTTGCACCAGGGCGATCAGGGCCGGCGTCTTGCCGGCACCGCCGACCACCAGATTGCCGACCACCAGCACGGGCACGGCAGGCCCCCGTTGTGGCCGCGTGTGCAACCGGGAGCGGCGCGCCAACACGCCGTAGATCAGCGACAGCGGCCACAGCAGGCGCATCAGGGCACTGGGCTGCGCCAGCCACCAGTGCCGCTGCAGCAGGGCCTCCAGGCGTGCCGCCCAGCCCGGGCGGCTGCCAGCGCTGGGGGTCAACGCCCGCCGGCGCCGGGCGCAGCCTGGGCGGCGAACGTCAGGCGCGACAGGCCGGCGCGGCGCGCGGCGTCCAGCACGTTCACCACGGCCTGGTGCGCGGTCGTCGCGTCGGCCGAGATGATGACGACCAGGTCGGGGCGGCCTGCGGCGGCGGCGGCCAGCGCCGCCGTCAGCAGTTCGACACTGCGGCCATCCACGGCCTGCCGGTTCACCGAATAGCGCCCGTCGGCGGCCACGGCCACCACGATTTCACCCGGACGCTCGCGCAGCTTGTCCGCCTCGGCGGCGGGCAGGTTGATCTGCAGTTCGGTGAATTTCGAGTAGGTGGTGGACAGCATCAGGAAGATCAGCACCACCAGCAGCACGTCGATGAAGGGGATCAGGTTGATCTCGGGTTCGTCGATGCGGCGGCGGCGGAATTTCATCCTGTGCCCTTACGAAGCAGCGCGGACGGCGAAGCGCATCAGGTGCGGCACCATGCGCTCGGCGGCCAGTTCCAGCGTCAGCTGGAAATCATCGACGCGGCCGCGGAAGTAGCGGTACAGCATCAGCGTCGGGATGGCGATCATCAAACCGAAAGCCGTGTTGTAAAGCGCCACCGAGATGCCGTGGGCCAGCAACTGCGGGTTGCTGCCGGCGCCGGGCGCCTGCGAACCGAAGATCTCGATCATGCCTACCACGGTACCGAACAGGCCCAGCAGCGGCGCGGCCGACGCGATGGTGCCCAGGGCGTTCAGGTAGCGCTCCAGCCCGTGCAGGGCCTGCCGGCCGGCGTTCTCGAAAGACTGCCGCAGCCCGGTTTCGGTGATGCGGGGCTCGCTGATCACGCTGCGCAGGCCGGCGGCCAGCACGCTGCCGAGCACCGAGTTGTCAGCCAGCTTGTTGACGACATCCCCCGCCGGCAGGCTGGTGCGGGTGACGGCCATGACCTCGTCCAGCAGCTTGGGCGGCGCCACCAGCGCCGGGCGCAGGTGGTAGAAGCGTTCGATGACCAAGGCCAAGGCCACGACGGAACACAGCAGCAGGGGCCAGATCGGCCAACCGGCCGCGGGTTTGATGGAAAGCAAGGCTGACTCGTGCGGCGGGTTGCTGGGCAGATCGCCCCTGAAGCTGCGGATTATGGCCGATAGGCTCAGGGTTATTGCCTGCAGGATGGGCTCTGTGCCTGCCTCGGCTGCGGCGGCCCTTTCATGTGGATAACTATGTGGAAAAGCGGCGGGTCGCGCCCGCGCCGCCACTCGTTTTCCCTTATTCCTCTGCGGCGCCGAAAAACAGGGCGGCTTTTTGTTCATGCAAATCAAGCACTTGCCCATGGATGACGGCATCGTGACGGCCTACACCCGGTGCCGAGCCTTGCGTGGCGCGGCTGTGGAGTTCTGGACCCGCGCCAACTGGGGCTTTCCGCGTGATTGATGCCTTTTCGGCACCGCCGGCGCGCCTGAGCTGGGGCGTCGCGTCGCTGTTGCAGGCCACCAGCGACGCCTTGGCGGCCCGCTTCGGCGCCGTTAGCGTGCGTGGCGAGTTGTCGGGCTTTTCGCGCGCGGCCAGCGGCCACTGCTATTTCACGCTGAAGGACGCCGACGGCGCACCGGCGCTGCTGCGCTGCGCGATGTTTCGCCGTGCCGCCACCTTGGTCGATTTCGCACCGGCCGACGGCCAGCAGGTGGAATTGCGGGGCCGCCTGGGCATCTACGAATCGCGCGGTGAATTGCAGATGGTGGTCGAATCGCTGCAGCGCCTGGGCGCCGGCACGCTGTACGAGGAATTCCTGCGCCGCCGCGCGCGGCTGGAAGCCCAGGGGCTGTTCGAAGTGGCGCGCAAGCGGTCGCTGCCGGCCTTCCCGGCGGCGCTGGGCGTTGTCACCTCGCTGGGTGCGGCCGCGCTGCGCGATGTGCTGACCACGCTGCGGCGGCGCGCGCCGCACATCCGCGTGGTCGTCTACCCGGCGCTGGTGCAGGGCGCTGAAGCACCGGCCGCGCTGGCTGAAGCCCTGCGTCTGGCGGGTGAACGGCGCGAGGTCGATGCGCTGCTGCTGGTGCGCGGCGGGGGTTCACTGGAAGACCTGTGGGCCTTCAACGACGAACGCGTGGTGCGGGCCGTGGCGGCCAGTCCCATCCCGCTGATCTGCGGCGTGGGCCACGAGACCGACATCACGCTGTGCGACCTGGCCGCCGACCTGCGGGCGCCCACGCCCACCGCTGCGGCCGAACTGGCGGCACCCGCCCGCGACGAACTGGACGACGCGCTCACGTCCCGGCAAGCGGCCTTGCAGCGCCTGCTGGAGCGCACCCTGCAAAACCGCGCACAAAGGCTGGACACACTGGCCCTGCGCCTGGGCCAGCCGGCACGGGCGCTGGTGGGCCAGGGCGACAGGCTGCGTGAACTGTCGCGCCGCCTGCAGCGCGTGGTTCAAACACGAACGGCCCGCGCCGGCGACGACCTGCCGCGCCTGGCCGCCCGTTGGCAGCGCGCCGCCGCTGTTCATCTGCAGGCCTTGCAGCAGCGGCTGGACGCCGCAGCCGGCCGGCTGCAGGCGCACGACCCGCGCCGCGTGCTGCAGCGCGGCTACGCCTGGGTCGAATCGGCCGACGGCCGGCCGGTGATATCGGCCTTGGCCTTGCAGCCCGGGCAGGCGGTGCGCGCGGTATGGGCCGACGGCCGTGCCGAGGCGGTCATCGCCTCGGTGGAACCCCTGCCACCGGCAACGTGAAGCGGCCTGCCTACAATCCGCGCGCACGCTGACCGCGCACCCCGATTTCGCTTCAAACACCAACGAGGAACTGCACCATGGAACACACCCTGCCAGCCCTGCCGTACGCCATCGACGCCCTGGCGCCGCACTACAGCCGCGAGACGCTGGAGTACCACCACGGCAAGCACCACAACGCCTACGTCGTGAACCTGAACAACCTGCAAAAGGGCACCGAGTTCGAGGCCCTGGGTCTGGAAGAAATCGTCAAGAAGGCCAGCGGCGGCATCTACAACAATGCTGCGCAAATCTGGAACCACACCTTCTTCTGGCACTGCATGAAGCCCGAAGGTGGCGGTGAGCCCACCGGCGCGCTGGCCGCCGCCATCACCGCCAAGTGGGGCAGCTACACCGCTTTCAAGGAAGCTTTCGTCAAGTCGGCCGTGGGCAACTTCGGTTCGGGCTGGACCTGGCTGGTGAAGAAGGCCGACGGCAGCGTCGACATCGTCAACACCGGTGCCGCCGGCACCCCGCTGACTGGCGCCGACAAGGCCTTGCTGACCGTGGACGTGTGGGAACACGCCTACTACATCGACTACCGCAACATGCGCCCGAAGTTCGTTGAGACCTTCCTCGACAAGCTGGTCAACTGGTCGTTTGCGGAAGCCAATTTCGCCTGACCTTGCGAGCCCCCGGGCTCGCACATGAAAACGGCCCCAGCGTGCAGAACGCCGGGGCCGATTTCGTTGCAGGGCCTGTCGACGGGGCTACTTGCCGAATGGACCGCCGCGCAGCTTGAGCCCGGCCTTGAAGCCGCGTTTGGCGAACCAACCCAGCGGCACTTCCAGCGCGTAACGCACCGGCTTGGCCGAGCAGTGCGATTCGTCAGAACGCGGCGCCATGTCGGCGATGTTGACGATGGTGCCGTCCTCCGCCACGAAGGCGATGGTCAGCGGGATCAGCGTGTTGCGCATCCAGAAGCAGCGCACGCCCACGTCGTCATTGACGAAAAGCATGCCGTCGTTCGCACCCATGCCACGGCGGAACATCATGCCGGTGGCCTGTTGTTCGGGCGTCACCGCCAGTTCGGCGTGGATGACGTGCATGCCGGCGGTCAGTTCGGCCATCGGCAGCCTGGCCTGCGGACCTTCCTGCGCCAGGGCGGGCAGGGCTGTGGCAAAAACGGCCAGGCACAAAGAAATCAGCAACGTCGAGGGTTTGATGCGTGTCATGGGCGGTCGGGGTGATTGAGCGTAGATTAACCCGAGTCCCAACGCCCACCCCTCCATGCCCCCTGCCCACACGGTCACCGCCGACGCGCCCCTGTCCGTTCTTGACGACCCGATCGAGCAAGGTCGATTCACGCGCTGGATTTCGGGTGCGCAGGGCGAGCGCCTGGCCGAGTCTTCGCTGCAACTGGGCGGCATGCACTGCGCCGCCTGTTCGGGTCTGATCGAGCAAGCGCTGCAAGGCGTGGACGGTGTGCGCAGCGTGCGCGTCAGCGCGGCCGCCGAGCGTGCCACGGTGTGCTGGGACCCCGCTGTGACACGCCCGGCGGCCTTGATCGAAGCGGTGCGCCAGGCGGGTTACGACGCTGTGCCCGACGCTGCAGCCCCGGCCCGCGAGCTGCGCCGCAAAGCCCATCGCCAGGCGCTGTGGCGGCTGTTCGTCGCCGCCTTCTGCGCCATGCAGGTGATGATGATGGCGACCCCCAGTTACGTGGCTGGCCCGGGTGAGTTGGCGCCCGACCTGCGGCAGCTGCTGAACTGGGGCAGCTGGCTGCTGACGCTGCCGGTGCTGCTGTTTGCGGCGGGCCCTTTCTTTCGCGGTGCCTGGCTGGTGCTGCGCCAGGGCCGCATCGGCATGGACGTGCCGGTGGCCCTGGGTGTGGCCATCACTTTCGTCGCCAGCACGGCGGCCACCTTCGACCCGCAGGGCGCTTTCGGGCACGAGGTCTACTTCGATTCGCTGACCATGTTCGTCAGCTTCCTGCTGGGCGCGCGCTACCTGGAATTGCGGGCGCGCCAGGGCGCGGCGGTTGCGCTGGAAGGTGCGATGGCCTGCTTGCCCGAGGTGGCCTGGCGCCTGCTGCCCGACGGCAGCACCGAGGCCGTCAGCGTGCAGCGCCTGCGACCGGGCGACCAGCTGCGCGTGCCGGTGGGCCAGGCCTTCGCGGCCGACGGCGTGCTGGAGCAGGGCAGCACGCTGGCCGACGAGTCGCTGCTCAGCGGTGAATCGGCGCCGGTGGCGAAAACGGCGGGCGATGCGGTCGTTGCCGGCAGCATCAACCGCGGTTCACCGGTGCAGATGCGCGTCGAACGCGTGGGCGCCGACACGCGGCTGGAGGCCATCGTCTCGATGATGCGCAGCGCGATGAGCCAGCGCCCCGCCGCCGCCCGCCTGGCCGACCGTTGGGCTGCGCCCTTCCTGTGGACCGTGCTGCTGCTGGCCGCAGGCGCCGCCGCCGTGTGGAGCGTGATCGACCCGTCGCGCGCGCTGTGGGTGGCGGTGTCGGTGTTGATCGTCACCTGCCCCTGTGCTTTGTCGCTGGCCGCACCGGCCGCGCTGGTGGCCGGCGCGCGGGGCCTGGCGCGGCGCGGCGTGCTGTTGCAGCGGCTGGACGCGTTGGAAGCGCTGGCCGGCGTCGAGCAATTCTTCTTCGACAAAACCGGCACGCTGACCGAAGACCAGCCGCAGTGGACCGCATTGCAACTGACGCCAGCGGGCCGCGTGTTTTTCAACGCGTCGGAAGCGGCTGCACTGGCCAGCGCTGCCGGTCTGGCCGCGTGGTCCACGCATCCGCTGTCGGCTGCCTTGGTGGCCGCAGGTCGGCAGGCCAGCGGGCCTGACGGGGCGGTGGCGTTTGCCGGTATCGAGGAAGTGCCCGGACAAGGTCTGCAGGCCCGCGACATGCAGGGCCGCACCTGGCGCCTGGGATCGGCGGCCTGGGTGGGCCAGCACGCGGGCCTGGACGCCAAATGGGCTCGCGATGCGCCGGTGTGGCTGGCCTGTGAAGGCCAGCCGCTGGCCGGCCTGCAGTTCGCGGAAAGCCTGCGGCCCGACGCCGCGCAGGCCTTGCAGGCGCTGCAGGCCGCTGGCGTGCGCGTCACCATCCTGACCGGCGACACGCCCGAACGCGCGCAGGCGCTGGCCGTGCGCATCGGCGTCCAGGACGTGGTGGCCGGCGCCACGCCTGAAGCCAAGTTGCAGGCGCTGAGCGCTGCACAGGCCGCCGGCCGTCGCGTGGCCATGGTGGGCGACGGCATCAACGACGCGCCGGTGCTGGCCCGCGCCGATGTGTCGCTGGCGATGGGGCAGGGCGCCCTGGTTTCGCGCAGCCAGGCCGATGCAGTGATCACGTCGAACCGGCTGGGCGACGTGGTGCGGGCGCGTGACTCGGCCCGCCGCACGGTGCGCATCATCCGGCAGAACCTGGCCTGGGCTGCGGCCTACAACGCCGTCGCCATTCCCCTGGCTGTGCTGGGCTGGCTACCGCCGTGGGCGGCGGGTCTGGGCATGGCCGGCAGTTCGCTGCTGGTGGTGCTGAACGCACTGCGCGCAGCCCGATGACGCTGCCACGCTGAACGCACAGACCGCCGCATGGAAAGCCTGTACCTGTTGATCCCGGTGTCCGCGCTGCTGGTGCTGGGCATCCTGGGCATTTTTGGCTGGGCCTTGAACGGCGGGCAGTTTGAAGACCTGGAAGACGAAGGTGAACGTATCCTGACAGACGAGGCCCCGGCGGTTGATGCCCGTCAAGGCGAAGTCAGGCCGCCACCGCAACAATGACGGGATTGAACCCCGTATCAGAGTGAGGAGTTAGGCAATGGCACAAGCAGCCGCGTTGGCGGTACACCGAGACAGCGTTTACAGCGACAAGGTCATCCGACTGTTTTCGCTGGCCGCCGTCATCTACGGCGTGGTGGGCATGTTGGTCGGCGTCATCATTGCCGCCGAACTGGCCTGGCCCGAACTCAACATGGGCATCCCGTACATCAGCTACGGCCGCCTGCGCCCCCTGCACACCAACGCGGTGATCTTCGCCTTCGGCGGTTGCACGCTCTTCGCCACCTCGTACCACGTGGTGCAGCGAACCTGCCAGACGCGGCTCTTCGCGCCAGCCCTGGCCATGTTCACTTTCCTGGGCTGGAACCTGGTGATCATCCTGGCGGTGATCACGCTGCCGCTGGGCATGACCCAGGGCAAGGAATACGCCGAACTGGAATGGCCCATCGACATCCTGATCGCCATCGTCTGGGTCAGCTACGCCATCGTGTTCTTCGGCACCATCGGCATCCGCAAGGTGCGCCACATCTACGTGGCCAACTGGTTCTTCGGCGCCTTCATCATCGCCGTGGCGCTGCTGCACATCGTCAACAGCGCGGCGATTCCGGTCAGCATGACGAAGAGCTATTCGGCCTACGCCGGCGTGCAGGACGCCATGGTGCAGTGGTGGTACGGCCACAACGCGGTGGGCTTCTTCCTGACCGCAGGCTTCCTCGGGATCATGTACTACTTCATTCCGAAGCAGGCCGAGCGCCCGGT
>JANPHI010000301.1:0-4394 GCA_031424355.1 Betaproteobacteria bacterium | reverse complement strand
CCGGCCGGCGGCCTGAACCACGAAGAGGTGGGCATGCTGATGGACGTGCTGCGCGACGTGCGCAGCAAATTGAAGCTGACGCTGCTGCTGGTGGAGCACCACATGAACATGGTGATGCGCGTTTCAGACCGCGTGGTGGCGCTGGACTTCGGCCGCAAGATCGCCGACGGCACGCCGGCCGAGGTGCAGGCCAACGCCGAAGTCATCCGCGCCTACCTGGGCGTTGAAGCCTGATGGCGGCCTTGCTGGCGGTGCGCGACCTGCACGCGCAATACGGCCCGACGCAGGTGCTGCATGGCTTGAGCTTCGCGGTCGAAGAAGGCGGCATCACCACCATCCTGGGTGCCAACGGCGCCGGCAAGACCACCACCTTGCGCGCGGTCTGCGGCATGGTCAAGCGCCAGGGTGAGGTCACGCTGGCCGGCACGCGCATCGACAAGCTGGCCACCGAAAGCATCGTGCGCCTGGGCGTGGCCCATGTGCCCGACGGGCGTGGCACGTTTGCGGCGCTGAGCGTGGAAGAGAACCTGCGGCTGGGCGCCTACACGCGGCGCGACAAGACCGAGGTGGCGGCCGATACCGAGCGCATGTACGCCTACTTCCCGCGGCTGAAAGAGCGTTGCAAACAGCAGGCCGGTCTGCTGTCGGGCGGTGAACAGCAGATGCTGGCGGTGTCGCGCGCGCTGATGCTGCGGCCGAAATTGCTGCTGCTGGACGAGCCTTCTTTCGGCCTGGCACCGCTGATCGTGCAAGAGATCTTCGAGATCTTCAAGGAGATCAACCGCCGCGACCGCGTCAGCCTGTTGCTGGTCGAACAGAACGCCGCGCTGGCGCTGAAGGTGGCCGACCAGGCCTACCTGCTGGAGACCGGCCGCGTCGTCATTTCGGGCCCGGCCGAAGACATCCGCAACGACGAGTCGGTGCGCCGTTCCTACCTGGGCTATTGAAGCGATGACCGCCGACCTCCTCATCCACCAAGTCTTCTCCGGCCTGGCCAGCGGCGGCATCTACGCCAGCGTGGCACTGGCGCTGGTGATGATCTACCAGGCCACCCACCACGTGAACTTCGCGCAGGGTGAACTGGCGATGTTCAGCACCTACATCGCCTGGAGCCTGATGCAGACCGGCATGCCGTACTGGGGCGCTTTCTTCCTGACCGTGGGCATTGCCTTCGTGCTGGGGGTGGCCATCGAACGCATCATCGTCCGGCCGGTGGAAAACGCGCCCATCCTGAGCGTGGTGATTGTTTTCATCGGCCTGCTGGTCATCGTCAACAGCCTGGCCGGCTGGATCTTCAGCTACACCATCAAACCGTTTCCGAGTCCCTTCCCGGCCGAGCCTTTGTTCGGCAACCGCTATGTGTCCAGCCACGAACTGGGCTCGATGGCGATCACGCTGGTGGTGCTGTCCATCTTGTTCGTTTTCTTCCGCTACACCCCGCTGGGTCTGGCGATGCGCGCGGCGGCGCAGAACCCGGAATCGAGCCGCTTGGTGGGCATCCGCGTCGGCTGGATGCTGGCGCTGGGCTGGGGCCTGGCCGGGGCCATCGGCGCCATCGCGGGCGTGATGGTCGCGCCCACGGTGTTCCTGGAGCCCAACATGATGTCGGGCATCCTGCTCTACGCCTTTGCGGCCGCGCTGGTCGGCGGCATCGACAGCCCCGGCGGGGCGGTGCTGGGCGGCTTCATCGTCGGTGTGCTGGAAAACGTCGTCGGTGCCGTGCTGGGCACGGAATTGAAGCTGACGGTGGCCCTGGTGCTCATCGTCGGCGTGCTGGTCGTGCGGCCGTCCGGTCTGTTCGGCAAAGTCCACGTGACGCGGGTCTGACCGCGATGAGCAGCCCGAACCCCCTGTCGAAAAAGTGGCTGGGTGTGGCCGCACTGGTCGCGCTGGCCTGCGTGCTGCCCTTCGTCGTCAGCAACTACCGCGTCTTCCAGTTCACGCTGGTGCTGGTCTACGCCATCGCCCTGCTGGGGCTGAACATGCTGACCGGCTACAACGGCCAGATCTCGCTGGGCCATGGCGCCTTCTACGCCATCGGCGCCTACACGGCGGCCATCCTGATGGACAAGTTCGGCGTGCCGTATTGGCTGACCTTGCCCATCGCCGGGGCGGTCTGCGCGGTGGTCGGTTTTCTATTTGGTTTGCCCGCGCTCCGGCTCGAAGGCCTGTACCTGTCGCTGGCCACGTTCGCGCTGGGCGTGGCGCTGCCGCAGATCCTGAAATACAAGGGCATCGAACACTGGACCGGCGGCGCACAAGGCATCGTCATCACCAAGCCCGAGGCGCCCGAGTGGAGCGGCCTGTCGCAGGACCAGTGGCTGTATTTCGTCGCGCTGGCGGTGATGCTGCTGATGTTCTGGCTGGGCTGGAACCTGCTGCGCGGGCGCATCGGCCGGGCCATGGTGGCCATCCGCGACCAGCCCACGGCGGCGCGTGCGATGGGCGTGGACACCGCGATGGTCAAGTCCATGACCTTCGGCGTGTCGGCGATGTACACCGGCGTGGCCGGCGCTCTGGGCGCCATCGCCATCCAGTTCGTGGCGCCCGATTCCTTCACCATCTTCCTGTCGATCAGCCTGGTGGTGGGCATCGTCATCGGCGGCCTGGCGTCGATCTCGGGCGCCATCTGGGGGGCGCTGTTCATCCAGTTCATCCCCAACGTCGCCGACGAGATTTCCAAGGCCGCGCCCTGGGCCATTTACGGCCTGTTCCTGATCGTCTTCATGTACGTGATGCCCACCGGCGTGGCCGGTTTCATCCGCATCGCCGTGGCGCGCTGGCGCCGCCGGCGGGGCTGATTGACTGCCCGTTCCCATCCCTCCAGCAACAACATGACGGAGACACCATGACCCTGAAAACCACCCGCCGCCAGACCCTGATCGCTGCTGCGTCCCTGGCGCTGCCGGCCGTGCCCGCCTTCGCGCAGAAGAAGTACGGCCCCGGCGCCAGCGACACCGAAATCAAGCTCGGCCAGACCATGCCGTACAGCGGCCCGGCTTCGGCCTACGGCACCATCGGCAAGCTGCACCAGGCCTATTTCAAGATGGTCAACGAGGCCGGCGGCATCAACGGCCGCAAGGTCAACCTGATCAGCCTGGACGACGGCTACAGCCCGCCCAAGACCGTGGAGCAGGTGCGCAAGCTGGTCGAGCAGGACGAGGTCCTGGCGCTTTTTCAAACACTCGGTACGCCCAGCAATTCGGCCATCCACAAATACGTCAATGCCAAGAAAGTGCCCCACCTCTTCCTGGCCACCGGCGCCACCAAGTGGTCCGACCCCAAAAACTTCCCGTGGACGCTGGGCTTCAACCTCAGCTACCAGGCCGAAGGCCAGATCTACGCCCGTTACCTGCTGAAGAACAAGCCGAACGCCAAGATCGGCATCCTGTTCCAGAACGACGACTACGGCAAAGACGTGCTGAAGGGCGTCGAGGAAGGCCTGGGCGCGGCCGGCGCGAAGCTGGTGGTGTCCAAGGTCAGCTACGAGGTGACCGACCCCACGGTCGATTCCCAGATCCTGACGTTGCAGGGGTCGGGCGCCGACACCTTCATCAACATCACCACACCCAAGTTCGCGGCCCAGGCCATACGCAAAGCCTGGGACTCGGGCTGGAAGCCGCTGCACATCGTCAACAACGTCGGCGCGTCCACCGGTTCGGTGCTGGTGCCGGCCGGGTTGGACAAGGCCGTCGGCCTGCTGACCCTGCAGTACTACAAGGACCCCAACGACCCGCAGTGGAAGGACGACCCCAACATGCTGGAATGGCGCGCCTTCATGGGCCGCTACTACCGCGACGGCGACCCCAAGGACGCGTCCAACCTCTACGCCTACCTGACGGCGCAAACCATGGTGCATGTGCTGAAGGCCTGCGGCAACGACCTGACGCGCGAGAACGTGATGAAGCAGGCCACCAACATCAAGGCGCTGAAGCTGCCGCTGATGCTGCCCGGCATGACGCTGAACACCTCGCCGACCGACTACTTCCTGGTCAAGCAGGGCCAGCTGGCCAAGTTCACCGGTACGCAGTGGCAGGGCTTCGGCGACGTGTTGAGCACGGGGGCCTGATTCAGAGCACCGGGCCGCGCGCTGCGGCCCGGCGTCAAGTTCCTCGCAGGAAGTACTTGATCAAACCCTTGGCCACAAAGCCGATCAGGCCGAAGCCCAGCGCCAGGAAGAGCACGAAGGTGCCGAAGCGCCCGGCCTTCGATTCACGCGCCAGCTGGAAGATGATGAACACCATGTACAGCATGAAGGCGCCGACCCCGAAGGTCAGGCCGAACTGCGCGATCTGTTCTTCGTTGTAGCCGAACATCAGGCGGTGCCTTGCGTTTCGACCTCGGGCTCGGTGCTCACCACCAGGTCGCGGTAGGCGTGCCAGCTGGCATGGGCC
>JANPHI010000300.1:0-3771 GCA_031424355.1 Betaproteobacteria bacterium | reverse complement strand
CCAGGTCTGGCTGAACCCGGCCCCGCCGGACCCTGTGCAGGCCAAGATGATGTGGATCATGCCGCTGGCTTTCGGCGTGATGTTCTTCTTCTTCCCGGCCGGCCTGGTGCTGTACTGGTTGACGAACAACATCCTGTCCATCGCCCAGCAGTGGTTCATCAACAAGCAGTTGGGCGTGCTCGGCAAATAACGCACGGTCGCGGGCGGTGCGTCCCCTGCAATGGGGTTGAGCCGACTGCCGGATGGGTCGAACATCGCTGCATGCGGGCGACCCGGTTCGAACAGAACCGGCTCAGGAGTCCCGGCCAAGGTCCTTACCGGCCGATGCCACTCCACCCGCGCCAACACCCGGCGGTGCGCGCCAAAATCAGTCGAACATGCGCGCCGACCCCTTCCAGCCCAGCGCACAGCCGGGCGCTCAGCAAACCCCTGGCGTTCTGCCGGGCCGCCATCAAGACCCCATCGTCGCCATCGCCTCGGCGCCCGGACGCGGCGCGGTGGGCATCGTGCGCGCCTCAGGGCGTGACCTGTCGCCGCTGATCGCCGCGGTCTGTGGCCGCGCGCTGCTACCCCGGCAGGCCACGTTGCTGCCTTTCGCCGGCAGCGACGGCCAGGCGCTGGACCGCGGCCTGGCGATCCACTTCCCGGCGCCGCACAGCTACACCGGCGAAGACGTGCTGGAACTGCAGGCCCACGGCGGCCCGGTGCTGCTGCAGTTGCTGCTGGCGCGCTGCCTGCAAGCCCAGCCCGGGCTGCGCCTGGCCGAGCCGGGTGAATTCACCGAGCGGGCTTTTCTCAACGACAAGATCGACCTGGCCCAGGCCGAGGCCGTGGCCGACCTGATCGATGCCAGCACCGAAGCCGCAGCCCGGTCGGCCGCACGCTCGCTGGCTGGTGACTTTTCAGCCGAGATCGGCCAGCTCGCCGAAGGCCTGCTGCGGCTGCGCATGCTGGTCGAGGCCACGCTGGACTTTCCCGAAGAGGAAATCGACTTCCTCGAAAAAGCCGGTGCCCGCGCCCAGCTGGACGGGTTGCAGACCGCCGTGACCGCCGCCCTGGCCCGCGCGCGGCAAGGTGCCTTGCTGCGTGAGGGCCTGCGGGTGGTCATCGCGGGCCAACCCAACGTTGGCAAGAGTTCGCTGCTGAACGCCCTGGCCGGCGCCGAGCTGGCCATCGTCACGCCCATACCCGGCACCACGCGCGACCGCGTCGCCGAGACCATCCAGATCGAAGGCGTGCCGCTGCACATCGTTGACACCGCCGGTTTGCGCGACGGCGCTGAAGCCGCCGACGAGGTCGAGCGCATCGGCATTGCACGCAGCTGGGAAGCCATTGCGGGGGCGGACGCCGTGTTGTTTCTGCACGACCTGGGTCGGCTGAACGATGCCGCTTACGCGGCTGCCGACGCCGGCATTGCCACGCGCCTGCCGCCGGGGGTGGCGGTGCTGCAGGTTTACAACAAGGCCGACCTGCCTGGCACGCAGGCGCCGGCCGATGGCATCGCGCTGTCGGCGCGCAGCGGCACCGGTCTGGATACGCTGCGCCACGCCTTGCTGAAACAAGCCGGTTGGCAGGCCGCACCCGAAGGCTTGTACACAGCGCGGGCTCGCCACGTGCAGGCCTTGCGGCGCGCGGCCGAGCACCTGCACGCGGCGCAGCTGCACGCGGCAGCGCGCGACACCGCGCTGGACCTGCTGGCTGAAGAACTGCGCCTGGCGCACCGGGCGCTGGGCGAGATCACGGGTGCGGTCAGCAGCGATGACCTGCTGGGGGTGATCTTTGCCGGGTTCTGCATCGGCAAATAAGCCGACAGGTCGGCTCAGCCTTGCAAGCGCCTGCGCAGGCCGATGACCATCAAGCCCAGCGCCAGGCTGGCGTAAGTGGCCGGTTCAGGCACGGCGGACACCGTGATCAGGGAGAAATACGTGTCCAGGCCTGCTGTGCCGTTGGGGTTGTCGCCAGTGGAGTTCGACGAATCCGACCAGGCCGTGGCGATCTTGCCGTCGTAGAAATCCAGTGCGATGTAGTCGCCGCATTCGTTGCCGTCGCCACCGATGGTGCTCTGGACGCAACTGGTCAGGCCTTGGCTGATCTTGAAGTTGGGTTGCCAATTCAGGCCGCCATCGAAACTGACCGTGCCCCAGACCTCGGCCTTGTTGTTGGCGGCGCCGGCATTGCGGGCGTCGTACCACACCGAAGCCAGCCAGCCGGTCTTCTGGTCCACCGCCAGACGGCCGAAGAACTGCGAATTCGTGCCGCTGTCGGTATTCAGCTTGACCTCGCTGCTGAAAGTGGCGCCGTTGTCGGTGGACTTGCGAAAGACGATGTCGGTGTTGTTGGTCGTGGTGTTGGCGGCCTGGGTGTACACCATGTACAGATTGCCGTTGTTGGCCCCGCCCGAGGCGTCATATTGCAGCGCCACCTGGGCGTCGATGCTGCGGTTGGGTTGTGCCGGGATGAAGCGGAAGCCGCCCACTTGGCTGGTGACCGTGCTTTGCGTGACGTAGCCGCCGGGGCCGGTGCCGTCGGCGTCATAGCGGATGGTCATGCTGGTAGGCCCCACGCTGCCTTCCGGACTGAGCGAGGTGAAGGCCGTGCGTCCGCCCGGGCCGACGGCGGTCGAGCCGAAATTCCCTGACCCGAGCGGGGCCTGGGTTGCGAAACCCGAGGTGAAGCCCAGTCCTGTCGATGTGGCGCTGGTGACGCGGTTGCCTGAGGTGGAGTCGCGCAGGTAGATGCTGTTCGAGGCGGCCGTTGCACCCGGGCCTATGGCCATTTCAGGGTGATCGGACGAGCCGGCGATGGATGCGATCGTGGTGTAGGTGACGCCACCGTCGGTGCTGCGGGCCACCGCAGTGGTGATGCCTGCCGTGAGGTAGGACATGTAGATGTTGCCGAAGCTGTCGGCTCCCATCCAGGTGTCGCAGCACGACGACGGGTTGAAGGCGCTGCGCGTCCAGGTGCTGCCGCTGTTGCTGCTGTAGCCCAGGTACAGCGACCCGCCGGCCCCGGAGATGTTGTTGGCCCCCACCGCGATTTGGCTGGTGTTCAGGCGGTTGATGGCCACCGACGTCTCAGACTGGTTGCCCGACAACTTGCTGACATTGACATTGGCGCCCACGGTGATGATCTGGGCATGCGCCCAGGGTGCCAGAACAGCGAAAACAAGCGGGGCCAGCCTGAAGGGGAGGTTGCGCACAGGTCGTCCTTTTGAAGGTGGGGCGGATTGGACGCTGCCTTTCCGCTTCGCGAACAGTAGCCGGGCGTCTGTGGGGTATCAATCTGAAACAGGAACTAACCACTCAAACGAGGGGGCGGTAAATACCCGACCTGGTTCAACCTCGAAGTAGTTTTTCCTCTGCCAGTGCCAGCGGTTCGGGCAGCCCCGACAGCACCAGCGTGTCACCCGCCGCCAGCACGTGGTCGGGCAGCGCTTCACCCACGCCACCGCTGCCGCGCCGCACCGACACCACACTGATACCCACCGCATGAAAAGCCTGGTCGGCCAGGGTTTCGCCCAGGCAACGGGCGGCCACCGGCAAGGTCACGCTCTGCAGCCGGGCTTGTGCCCGCTCTTCGACGGTGTCGTCGTCGGCGCCGTGGAAATAGCCGCGCAGCAGGCTGTAGCGGGCGTCGCGCGCGTCGCGGGTGATGCGGATGACGCGCTTCATCGGCACGCCCACCAGCGCCAGCGCGTGGCCGGCCAGCATCAGGCTGCCTTCGATGGCTTCGGGCACGACTTCGGTGGCGCCGGCGGCCTTCAGGCGGTCG
>JANPHI010000299.1:0-2997 GCA_031424355.1 Betaproteobacteria bacterium | reverse complement strand
GAAGAGCGCGCCGCCGACGACCAGCGCTTCCTTGTTGGCCAGCAGCAAACGCTTGCCCGCGCGCGCGGCGGCCATGCAGGGCGGCAGGCCGGCGGCGCCGACGATGGCCGCCATCACGCTGTCCACGTCATGCGCTGAAGCCAGGTCACACAGCGCTTGGGCGCCGCTCAGCACCTCGGTGCGCAAGCCCAGTTCAGCCAGCGCGGCGCGCACGGTGGCGGCGCGGGCTGCATCGGGCAGCACCACGCGGCGTGGCTTGAAACGGCGGCATTGCTCGATCAGCACATCGGTGCGCTGGTAGGCCGTCAAGCCCACCACTTCGAAGCGCTCGGGGTGGCGAGCCACGACGTCCAGCGTGCTGCTGCCCACCGAGCCCGTCGAGCCCAGGATGGCCAGGCGCTGCACCGCCGGTACCCGCGCAGCAGCCGTCATGCCGCACCCCGCAGCGTGATCAGCGCCAGCGCGGCGGGCAGCACCGGCAGCAAGGCGTCCACACGGTCCAGCACGCCGCCATGGCCGGGCAGCAACTGGCTGCTGTCCTTGGCGCCGGCCGCGCGCTTCACCAACGATTCGATCAGGTCGCCGACCACGCTCAAGCCGCACAGCGCCAGCAGGGCCGGTGCCATGGCCGACAAGCCCACTGCGGTGTAGAGCCGCGAGTACAGGCTGGGGCCATCAACGGGCGCGTGCCCGTCCAGCCAGACCCAGAACAGCGACAGCAACAGCACGCCAGCCATGCCCGACCACACGCCTTCCCAGCTCTTGCCCGGGCTGATGGACGGCGCCAGCTTGCGGCGGCCGAAGGCCTTGCCGCCGAAGTAGGCCGCGACGTCGGCCATCCACACCAGGCACAGCACCGACAGCATGAAGTTGATGCCGATGGCGCGGGCATGCGCGATGGCCAGCCAGGCCAGCCAGATGGCGATCAGGCCCAGCGTCAGCCGGCCCAGCTGGGGCAGGTGCTGCCAGCTGGCGGTGCCGCGCTGCAGCGCCAAGGCGCCGCCGGCAATCCAGATCAAGGTGGCGGCCAGCCACAGCCATGCGGGTGCGCGGTCCACCCAGCCGGCCAGCAGCGACAGCAAGCCGGCCACCGCCACGGCGGCGCCCATGGCCAGTGCAGCCGTCGGTGGCGCCTGGTTCAGCCGCGCCCATTCCCAGCCGCCGGCCGCCATCAAGGCCAGCGTCAGCAGCGCGAAGGGCCAGCGGCTGGCCGACATCAGCGAAGCGAGCAGAACGGCCACGAGGATGAGGGCGGTGATGACGCGCTGGCGCAGCATCTCAAGTGCCCTCGGGCACCACAGGCTGGGGGCGGATGGCGCCGAATCGGCGGTCGCGCTGGGCATAGGCCAGCAGCGCGGCGTCGATCTCGGTGACACCGAAATCGGGCCACAGGCATTCGGTGAAGAACAGCTCGGAATACGCAGCCTGCCAGAGCAGGAAATTGCTGATCCGCATCTCGCCGCCGGTGCGGATGAACAGGTCGGGGTCGGGCGCGAAGGACAGCGCCATGTGCTTGGACAGCCAAGCCTCGTCGACTTCTTCGGGGCGCAGGCCCTGGGTCATGGCCATGCGGCAGGCCTGCACCACATCCCAACGGCCGCCGTAGTTGAAGGCCACGGCCAGCGTGATGCGGGTGTTGTGCTGGGTCAGTTCCTCGGCGTGTTCCCAGGCCTGGCGCAGCTTGTCGGATACCGCCGAGCGGTCGCCGACGATGCGGATGCGCACGCCGTCGCCGGCCAGCTTGGTGAGGTACTTGGACACCGCCACCAACACCAGGCTCATCAGGCCCGAGACCTCTTCGGTCGGCCGCTTCCAGTTCTCGGACGAGAAGGCAAAGACGGTGAGGTACTCGACACCGCGATCCGCGAACGCGTTCACCGCCCGCACCAGGGCGTCGACGCCCTGCTTGTGGCCGAAGAAGCGCGGCATGAAGCGCTGGCGCGCCCAGCGGCCGTTGCCGTCCATGACCACGGCCACATGGCGCGGCACGGAAGCGGCGGCCCCACCCGTCGCCGTCGCGGCTGCAGTGGATGCGTGAGGTTCGGAGATCGGCACGGCGCGGTTCACGGGCGCGATCAAACCGCCATCACTTCCGCTTCCTTGCCCTGCACCAGCCGGTCGATTTCGGCGATGGTGCGGTCGGTCAGGCGCTGCACCTCGTCTTGCGCGCGGCGCTCGTCGTCTTCGCTGGCGGTCTTGTCCTTGAGCATCTTCTTCAGGTGCTCGTTGGCTTCGCGGCGCACGCTGCGCACCGCGATCTTCGCGTCTTCACCGGCGTTGCGAACCACCTTGGTGAGTTCCTTGCGGCGCTCCTCGGTCAGGCCGGGCATGGGCACGCGCAGCAGTTCGCCTTGCGACGAGGGGTTCAGGCCCAGATCGGATTCGCGGATGGCGCGCTCGATCTTGGCCGCCATCGCCTTTTCCCAAGGCTGGACGCTGATGGTGCGGGCGTCCAGCAAGGTGACGTTGGCCACCTGGCTGATCGGCACCATCGAACCGTAGTAGTCCACGTGCACCTGGTCCAGCAAACCCGGGTGGGCGCGGCCGGTGCGGATCTTGTGCAGTTCGCCTTTGAACGATTCGATGGACTTGGCCATCTTCTGTTCGGCGGTCTTCTTGATGTCAGGTAAGGACATGGCGCGGGGCTCTCCTCAAACGTGCACCAGGGTGCCTTCGTCTTCGCCCATCACGACGCGCTTGAGCGCGCCGGGCTTGAAGATGCTGAACACCTTGATCGGCAACTTCTGGTCGCGGCACAGCGCGAAGGCGGTTGCGTCCATCACCTGCAGGTTCTGCGCGATGGCCGTGTCGAAGCTGATGTGGTCGTAGCGCGTGGCGCTGGGGTCTTTGTTGGGATCGGCCGAGTAGACGCCGTCCACCTTGGTGGCCTTCAGCACGATCTCGGCGCCGATCTCGGCACCGCGCAAAGCGGCTGCCGTGTCGGTGGTGAAGAAGGGGTTGCCGGTGCCGGCGGCGAAGACCACGACCTTGCCTTCT
>JANPHI010000298.1:0-3233 GCA_031424355.1 Betaproteobacteria bacterium | reverse complement strand
GCCGCCCTTGTCGTTGGCCGGGCCGCTGAAGACCTTGAAATCCACAGTCTTCATCACCTCGGTCAGCTCGGTCAGCTGCAGCTTGACGCGCAGGTCGGGCTTGTCGCTGCCGTACTTGAACATCGCCTCGGCGTAGGTCATTTGCGCGTACACCGGCAGTTCCAGGCCCAGCGTCTTGCGGAAGACGGTGCGGATCATGGCTTCGGTGATGGCGCGGATTTCTTCTTCGCCCAGGAAGCTGGTCTCGATGTCGATCTGCGTGAACTCGGGCTGGCGGTCGGCGCGCAGGTCTTCGTCGCGGAAGCACTTGACGATCTGGTAGTAGCGGTCGAAGCCGGCCACCATCAACAGCTGCTTGAACAGCTGCGGGCTTTGCGGCAGCGCGAAGAACTGGCCGTCGTGCACGCGGCTGGGCACCAGGTAGTCGCGCGCGCCTTCCGGCGTGCTCTTGGTCAGCATCGGCGTTTCGATGTCGATGAAGCCCTGCTCGTCGAGGAACTTGCGCACCTCGATGGCCACGCGGTAGCGCAGGCGCAGGTTCTTCTGCATCTCGGGGCGGCGCAGGTCCAGCACCCGGTGGGTCAGGCGCACGGTTTCGCTGAGGTTCTCATCGTCCAGCGGGAAGGGCGGCGTGACGCTGGCGTTCAGCACCGTCAGCTCGTGCGCCAGCACTTCGATCTTGCCGCTGGTCAGGCCGGCGTTTTCGGTGCCGGCCGGGCGCGCGCGCACCTTGCCGACGACCTGGATGCAGAACTCGTTGCGCACGATCTCGGCGACCTTGAAGGTCTCGGCGCGGTCGGGGTCGAACACGATCTGCACCAGGCCTTCGCGGTCGCGCAGGTCGATGAAGATGACGCCGCCGTGATCGCGGCGGCGGTGGGCCCAGCCCATCAGGGTCACGGTCTGGTCCATCAGCTTTTCGCTGACCAGGCCACAGTAGGTGGTTCTCATGAGGTCACTCCAAACGGAAATCGGAAAAACGAAAATTGAAAGCGGGGGTGGGCGGCGCGGGGGTCAGCGGGCGCGGGTTGCGCCGCGAAGCTGAACGGGCATCAGGGCTGACCGGCTGCCGAGCCTGCCAGCCCGGTCAATTTCGCGCCGCAGCCGCCGGCAGCAGCGCGGCGGCTGGCGCGTCGGCGCCCGGCACCACCACGCCCATCGAAATGACGTACTTCAGGGCCTGGTCCACGCTCATGTTCAGCGGGCGGACATCGGCCCTGGGCATGATCAGGAAAAAGCCCGAGGTCGGGTTGGGCGTGGTCGGCACGTAAACGCTGACATGCTCGCCGTCCAGGTGCGCCGCCACCTCGCCACCGGGCTTGCCGGTGACGAAGGCGATGGTCCAGGAACCGGCGCGCGGGTACTGCACCAGCACGGCTTCGCGGAAGGCGTTGCCGTTGGTCGAAAACAGCGTGTCCGAGACCTGCTTGACCGAGTTGTAGATGCTCTTGACGATGGGGATCTTGCCCATCAGCCTGTCCCACTGGCGCACCGACCACTGGCCGAAGATGTTGGTGACGAAGACCCCGGTCAGCAGCATGGTGACCAGCAGCACCAGCACGCCCAGACCCGGCACGTGGCGCAACTGTTCGATGCCGGCGCGCGTGGATTCGGGCAGCACCGCCTGCGTGGCCGACAGCAGGCCGGCGAAAACGCCGTCCAGCGCGCCCAGCAGCCAGGACAGGAGCCAGATGGTGATGGCCAGCGGTAACCACACCAGCAGACCAGCAACGATGTATTTCCTCACGGCATCAGCCTCGATGACCGGTCACGAGCCGCTGCTCGGGGGCGGAGCCGCAGCAGCCGGCGCCGGGGCGGGCGCTGCAGCCGGGGCCGCAGCCGCAGGGGCGCCAGCGGCCGGTGCGGGCGCCGGGCTGGCCGCCTTGTCACCGCCTTCAGCCGGCTTGTCGCCGGGCTTGGCCCCATTGCCGTCTTTGCCGTCCTTGGCGGCAGCAGGCGTGTTGCCGCCGCGGAAATCAGTGACATACCAACCCGAGCCCTTGAGCTGGAAGCCGGCTGCCGTGACTTGTTTTTCGTAGGTCGAGGCACCGCAGGCCGGGCAGACGGTGAGCACGTCGTCGGACATCTTCTGCAACACGTCTTGCGCGTGGCCGCAGGTGGCGCAGCGGTAGGCGTAAATCGGCATGGTGGGAACGGCGGGGCGAAAAAGGGTCGAATTATAGGCAGCCGGGTTCAGCCGGCCGGGGGGTCAGGGCTCAGCCGACGCGCGTCCAGAAGGCGGTGGCCAGCAAACCCATCACGAAACCGGCCAGTGCCCACAGCAGGCCTTGCAGCAGGCGGCGGGTGGCACGCTGCTCGGCCAGCAAGGCCGGCAGCGCGGCCAGCGCAGCCCGTTCGCTGGGGTCGCCCTGCTGGCGCAGCGCCTGGTGCAGCAGGCGGGGCAGTTCCGGTATCAGCTGGGCGTAGCGTGGCGCTTCGTTCTGCAGGCGGTCGAGCAGGCCGCGCCAGCCGATCTGCTCGTTCATCCAGCGTTCCAGAAAAGGCTTGGCGGTGACCCACAGGTCCAGGTCGGGGTCGAGCTGGCGGCCCAGGCCTTCGATATTCAGCAGCGTCTTCTGCAGCAGCACCAGCTGCGGCTGGATCTCGACGTTGAAGCGGCGGCTGGTCTGGAACAGCCGCATCAGCACCTGGCCCAGCGAGATGTCTTTCAGCGGCCGGTCGAACTGCGGTTCACAGACCGCGCGGATGGCGCTTTCCAGCGCGTCGACCCGGGTGTTGGCCGGCACCCAGCCGCTTTCGATGTGCAGTTCCGCCACTCGCTTGTAGTCGCGCTGGAAGAAGGCCAGGAAGTTGTAGGCCAGGTATTCCTTGTCGCTGTCGGTCAGCGTGCCGACGATGCCGAAGTCCAGCGCCACATAGCGCCCAAAGGTGGCCGGTTCCAGGCTGACCTGGATGTTGCCGGGGTGCATGTCGGCGTGGAAGAAGCCGTCGCGGAAGACCTGGGTGAAGAACAGCGTGACGCCGTCACGGGCCAGCTTCTTGAAATCGACGCCAGCGGCGCGGATGCGCTCGATCTGGCCGATGGGCACGCCGGTCATGCGCTGCATCACGATGACGCTGGGCGTGCACAGCTCCCACACCATCTCGGGCACCAGCACCAGGTTCAGGCCTTCCATGTTGCGCCGCAGCTGCGCGCCGTTGGCGGCCTCGCGCACCAGGTCGAGCTCGTCGTGCAGGTAGCCGTCGAATTCCGCCACCACCTCGCGCGGCTT
>JANPHI010000297.1:0-2515 GCA_031424355.1 Betaproteobacteria bacterium | reverse complement strand
CGCCCCCTTGAGGGGGAAGCGGCGAAGCCGCTGCGGGGGTGGGCCATATCAGTTCTTCTCAAGTTCAATGTCGATGCCCAAGGAACGGATTTCCTTGACCAGGACGTTGAACGACTCCGGCATGCCGGCTTCGATGGCGTGTTCGCCCTTGACGATGGATTCGTACACCTTGGTGCGGCCATTCACGTCGTCGGACTTGACGGTCAGCATCTCTTGCAGGATGTACGAAGCACCGTAGGCTTCCAGCGCCCAGACTTCCATTTCGCCGAAGCGCTGGCCGCCGAACTGGGCCTTGCCGCCCAGCGGCTGCTGCGTGACCAGGCTGTACGGGCCGGTCGAACGCGCGTGCATCTTGTCGTCCACCAGGTGATGCAACTTCAGCACGTGCATGTAGCCCACGGTGACCGGGCGCTCGAAGGGTTCGCCGGTACGGCCGTCTGACAACGTGGCCTGCGTGCGCGTAGCGGTCAAGCCCTTCTTCGCGGCGATGTCGTCGGGGAAGGCCAGCTTCAGCATCGCGCGCACGTCTTCTTCGGCCGCGCCGTCGAATACCGGCGTCGCAAAAGGCACGCCATGTTGCAGGTTGCCGGCCATCTCCAGCACCTGGTCGTCGGTCAGGTCCTGGATGTGCTCGCTCTTGCCGCCGCTCTTGTTGTAAAGCTCGTCGAAGAACTTGCGCAGCTCGGCCACGCGGCTTTGTTCTTGCAGCATGTTGCCGATGCGCTGGCCGATGCCCTTGCCGGCCCAGCCCAGGTGCACTTCCAGCACCTGGCCCACGTTCATGCGCGAAGGCACGCCCAGCGGATTCAGCACGATGTCGCACGGCGTGCCGTCGGCCATGTAGGGCATGTCTTCGACAGCCACGATCTTCGACACCACACCCTTGTTGCCGTGACGGCCGGCCATCTTGTCGCCTGGCTGCAGGCGGCGCTTGACGGCCAGGTACACCTTCACCATCTTCAGCACGCCGGCCGGCAGTTCGTCGCCTTGCGTCAGCTTCTTGCGCTTCTCTTCAAAGGCCAGGTCGAAGCTGTGGCGGGTCTGCTCGTTGGCGTTCTTGATGCTTTCCAGCTGGTTGGCCGCTTCGTCGTCGGCCGGGCGGATGTCGAACCAGTGGTACTTGTCTACCGAGCTCAGGTACGCCTTGTCGATCACGGTGCCCTTGGCAATCTTCTGCGGGCCGCCGTTGGCCACCTTGCCCGTCAGCAGCTTCTCGATACGGTCGAAGGCGTCGGCCTCGACGATGCGCAACTGGTCGTTCAGGTCCAGGCGGAAACGCTTGAGCTCATCGTCGATGATCTGCTGCGCACGCTTGTCGCGCACGATGCCTTCACGCGTGAAGACCTGCACGTCGATGACGGTGCCGTTGGTGCCTTGGTCGACACGCAGCGACGTGTCCTTCACGTCAGAGGCCTTCTCGCCGAAGATGGCGCGCAGCAGTTTCTCTTCAGGCGTCAGCGTGGTCTCGCCCTTGGGCGTGACCTTGCCCACCAGCACGTCGCCGGGGTTCACTTCGGCGCCGATGTAGACGATGCCGCTCTCGTCCAGGCGGGCCAGTTGCTGCTCGCTCAGGTTCGGGATGTCGCGCGTGATTTCTTCGCTGCCCAGCTTGGTGTCGCGCGCCATGACCACCAGTTCCTCGATGTGAATCGAGGTGTAGCGGTCTTCGGCGACGACGCGTTCGCTGATCAGGATCGAGTCTTCGAAGTTGTAGCCGTTCCAGGGCATGAACGCGACCAGCATGTTCTGGCCCAGGGCCAGTTCGCCCAGGTCGGTGCTGGCGCCGTCGGCCACCACGTCCATCGCCGCCACGTGGTCACCGCGCTTGACGATGGGACGCTGGTGGATGTTGGTGTTCTGGTTGGAACGCTGGTACTTGATCAGGTTGTAGATGTCGACGCCGACTTCACCAGCCACCGTTTCCTTGTCGTTGACACGAATCACGATGCGGTTGGTGTCGACGTAGTCGACGATGCCACCGCGGCGCGCGGTGACCACCGTGCCCGAGTCGACCGCCGCCACGCGTTCGACACCGGTGCCGACCAGCGCCTTTTCAGGGCGCAGCACGGGCACGGCCTGGCGCTGCATGTTGGCGCCCATCAGCGCGCGGTTGGCGTCGTCGTGTTCCAGGAACGGCACCAGCGAAGCCGCCACCGACACGATCTGCGCGGGCGCCACGTCCATGTACTGCACACGTTCGGGGCTCAGCAGCACCGAGTCGCCGTTGGCACGTGCGCTGACCAGCTCGTCGATCAGCTTGCCGTCCTTGTCCAGGCCGGCGTTGGCCTGGGCGATCACGTACTTGCCCTCCTCGATGGCCGACAGGTAGTCGATGTCCATCGTCACCTTGCCGTCGGCCACGCGGCGGTAAGGCGTTTCCAGGAAGCCGTACTCGTTGAGTTGGGCGAAAAGTGACAGCGAGTTGATGAGGCCGATGTTCGGGCCTTCAGGCGTTTCGATCGGGCACACGCGGCCGTAGTGGGTGGGGTGCACGTCGCGCACCTCGAAGCCGGCA
>JANPHI010000296.1:0-2595 GCA_031424355.1 Betaproteobacteria bacterium | reverse complement strand
GGGTGAAGTGACCCTGTCGTTCACCAAGAAGTGAGCATGTCGCTGAACCCGCGCATCACCTCCTGGTCCGGCCGCACGGTGTGGCTGGTGGGGGCGTCCACCGGCATAGGCCGCGCCACGGCGTCGCTGCTGCACAGCAAGGGCGCCCGTGTTGTCGTCTCTGCACGCAATGCGGACGCTCTGAACGCGTTTGTCGCTGCGCACCCCGGCAGTGAGGCCTTGGCCCTGGACGCTACCGACCGTAACGCCATGAAGGCCGCGGCCGAACACATCGTGGCCACGCACGGCCGCATCGACCTGGCCCTGTACTGCGCCGGCACCTACCGCGCCATGCGCGCCACGGACTTCGACTTTGACGTGGCCCAGCAGCACGTGCAGGTCAACTACGTGGGCGCGCTGGCGATGCTGGACGCCGTGCTGCCGTTTGTCCTGCGGCAAGCCCGCGACAAGGACCCTCGCTTCGGCGCCGGCCACATCAGCCTGGTCAGCAGCGTGGCCGGCTACCGCGGGCTGCCGCAGTCGCTGGCCTATGGGCCGACCAAGGCCGCGCTGATCAACCTGGCGGAAACCATGCACATGGACCTGGAACCGCTGGGCGTGGGTGTCAGCGTCATCAACCCGGGTTTTGTGGAAACGCCGCTAACGGCACACAACAATTTCCGCATGCCCGCGCTGATGACGCCCGAGGACGCGGCCAAGGTCATCGTGCATGGCTGGGAGCAAGGGCTCTTCGAGATCCACTTCCCCAAGCGCTTCACGCTGTGGCTGAAGGCTTTGCGCCACCTGGGCTATGGTGCCTACTTCGCGGCCGTGCGCCGCTCCACGGGGCTTTGACAGGTATGGGCGACGCACGCGTGGACCGCATCGTGGCGCTGTTTGAAGGCCTCAGGCGCGAGGACGTGGCGCGGCTGGCCGAGGTCTACACCGCCGACGCGCGCTTCAAGGACCCGTTCAATGAGGTGCAGGGCATCGCCGCCATCCGCGGCGTCTTCGAGCACATGTTCGTGGCGCTGAACGAGCCGCGCTTCGTCATCCGCGACCGCATCGTGCAGGGCGACCAGTGTT
Source organism: Betaproteobacteria bacterium (assembly GCA_031424355.1). Taxonomy (GTDB): domain Bacteria; phylum Pseudomonadota; class Gammaproteobacteria; order Burkholderiales; family Burkholderiaceae_C; genus Rubrivivax. The sequence continues at coordinate 1,530 of JANPHI010000296.1, read as the reverse complement.
TCCTGAGCTGGGACTTCCTGTTCCGCATGAAGCGCTTCAACCGCGACGAGCAGTACATACGCGGCGGCTCGCACCTGCTGCTGGCGCCAGACGGCCGCATCCAGCTGCACCGCGACTACTGGGACGCGGCCGAAGAGCTGTATGAGAAGCTGCCCCTGGTGGGCGGGCTGATGCGCTGGCTGAAGAAACGCGCCAACACATAGGTTCCGGATCCGGGTCTCCCGGTCCGGAACGCACCCCCTGGGGGGGCCGCGAGCGCAGCGAACTGGGGGCCCGGCCTAGCGCTGGCCTTCGGTCAGCGTGAACGTCTGGAACAGGCCGGACTTGTCCACGAAGAAGGTCTCGGTGAACTTCAGCACGCCGCCCGGGAACTTGGCCGGCGCCGGGTAAGGCGCGCCGCGCTTGATCATGGCAATGATCCAGGGCGCCACTTCATCAGCCGCGGGCTTGCGCACGACGTTGATGCTGAGCACGTTGCCGCCGGCGTCGAGCTCGGTCTCCACCATCATCACGCCGTACAGCAGCGGTGGCAGCTTGCCGCGGTACACGCGCATGGGGAAGCAGGAATACAGGTGGCGCGCTGCGTCGACGCGGTATTCGCGCTCATCGCCCTTGTCGGAGGCCGCGGCCTCCTTGCACATGGGCGTGGGCACCATGCTGAACTGTGCCAGGGCATGCGGCGCTGCCAACGTCGCCGCAGCCAGCGCCAGGGCCTGCGTGGTGCGCCGGGCGCGGTGGGTGATGCGGACAGTGAGCAAAGCAGTCTTGTTCATGTGAAGTACCTTCCTGAACCGGCTATCGGTCTTTGCCGGCTCCCCCTCAAGGACACTCACACAAGGTTACACGCAGTTTCGACCGCGTCTATCCGTCTTGATGAGGACTCGTCGGCAAGAAGCCACGGATCAGCGCAGCCAGCCCTTGCGCCGGAAGTAGATGAATGGCGCCGCCACCGATGCTGCCATCAACGCCAGCGCGAAGGCGTAACCGTATTCCCATTGCAGTTCGGGAATGAGCTTGAAGTTCATGCCGTAGATGCTGGCGATCAGCGTCGGCGGCAGCAGGGCCACGCTGGCCACCGAGAAGATCTTGATGATCTTGTTCTGGTTGATGTTGATGAAGCCGACCGTGGCGTCCATCAGGAAGTTGATCTTGTCGAACAGGAACGCGGTGTGGCTGTCCAGGCTGTCGATGTCGCGCAGGATCTGCCGCGCTTCCTCGAACTGCTCGGCATTCAGCATGCGGCTGCGCATCATGAAGCTCAAAGCGCGGCGCGTGTCCATCACGTTGCGGCGGATGCGGCCGTTCAGGTCTTCCTCGCGCGCGATGGCCGTCAGCGCGGCGCCGGCCACTTGGTCGTTGACGTCCTGCGTCAGCACGCTGGCGCTGACCTTCTCCAGGCCGTCGTAGATGCCTTCCAGCGCGTCGGCGCTGTATTCGGCGTCGGCGTCGTACAGCTTCAGCAGCACATCTTTGGCGTCTTCGATCAGCGCCGGGATGCGCCGCGCGCGCAGGCGCAGCAGGCGGAACACC
>JANPHI010000295.1:0-44897 GCA_031424355.1 Betaproteobacteria bacterium | reverse complement strand
GGAACCTGGGTCTGCGCCGCCAGTTGCGCGCGCACCGCCGGGTCTTGCAACGTCTTGCCGATGGCGGCGTGCAGGCGCACGACGACATCTTCCGGCGTGTTCTTCGGCACCATGAAGCCGGTCCAGATCTTGTACGAGAAGCCCTTCAGCGCCTGGCCTTCGCCGGCCGCCGGCACGCCCTTCAGCAGCTCCGAGCGCTGCGCGCCGAGTTGGCCGATGACTTTCAGGCGACCTTGCTCGGCGAGTGCGCCCATCGCCGCGCTGTAGACCAGCACGGCGAAGTCGACCTGGCCGCCCCCGATGTCCTGCAACAGCGGCGCATTGCCTTTGTAGGGCACGTGCGCCAGCTTGATGCCGGTCTGCGCCTGCACGTTCTCCAGGATCAGGTGGTAGAGGGAGCCGATGCCCACGCTGCCGTAGGTCAGTGGCTTGTCCGCCGACTTCCGGGCCAGTGCGATGAGTTCGTCGACGTTGTTGACGGGCAGGTCCTTGCGCGTCACGAAGACCATCACCGCATCGGCCAGCGGGTGCACCAGGCGGAAATCCTCGGTCTTCAATTTCACGGCGGCATTGGCCAGCGGCGACAGGATCACCTCGTTGGGCGATCCCTGGAAGATGTAGTAACCGTCGGCCGGCGCGGCCAGCACCTTCTGCGCCGCCATCGCGCCGCTGACGCCGCCGAGGTTCTCCACCAGCACCTGTTGCCCCAACTCCTTGCCGAGCGGGTTGAAGAAGATGCGGGCGATCGCGTCGGACGGGCCGCCGGCAGGGTAAGGAACCATCAGGTTGACCGGCTTCGTGGGCCAGGCCTGGGCGAAGACCGCGCTCGCGCTGAGCAGCAGGCCGGCGATCAAGGTCGAGGAACGCAGGAATTTCGGCATGGCAAGTCCTTCGGGTGCAGAGCAACGGGGGGCATCGGATGGCGCCAATGTAGGGTTCGGTTCAAGCGACGTCCAATGCATTGTTGGATTCGTTATGATGAGTTCAATGCATGCAAAGCCCAGGTTTTCCCGGTGACGCTGGTCCAGCTTCGACACCTGATTTCATTGGCGCAGAGCGGCTCCTTCACGCGTTCTGCCGAAGCGCTGTTCCTGACGCAGCCGGCGCTCAGCCGCAGCATCCGGGCGCTGGAAGAAGAACTGGGGCAGCCCTTGTTCGACCGCGTTGGACGGCGCAGTGTCCTGACGCCCTTCGGCGCAGACGCCCTGCAGCGCGCCCGGCAACTGGTCTTCGATGCCGATGAACTGGCCGGCAGCGCGCTGCTCATGCGCGAGGGCCGTTCGGGCACCGTGCGCATCGGATTGGGCTCGGGGCCGGGTGCGATGCTGATGACGCCGCTGCTGAAGACGATGGCGAAATCGCATCCGACGATCCACATCGAGGTCGCGCGGGGTCCTACCGATGTGCTTGCGCGACGCTTGCGCGAACGCGAGCTCGACGTGCTGGTCGTCGATGTGCGCTCGCTATCGCCAGCACCCGACCTGCGGGTGGCCAACGTGGTCGAGATGCGCGGCGCCTTCATGGTGCGTGAGGGGCATCCGCTGACCCGCTGGACAGGCGCATTGCGCTTCGACGCCTTGCGCCAGTTCCCCATCGCGTCGACACCGCTGAGTGATGAAGTGGCGCGGACGATGGTCGAACACTACGGCCCGGCGGCCCATCCGTCAGCGTGCGTCACGCTGCGCTGCGAAGAGATCCCGAGCCTGGTCGAGGTGGTGCGCCACAGTGATGCGGTGCTGATCGCGATCCGCACGGCGGCCCCGGACCTGGTGGAGTTGGCGCTCAAGCCTTCGATGAACGCCACCGCGCGTTTCGGGATCGTCACCCTCGCCCGCCGGACCGAGCCACCTGCCTTGCCGATCGTGAGAAAGCTCATTGCGGACGTGATGCACGACTGAGCGCAGCTGATCGGGGTGGTACCCGGTCCACAACCCGTTTCCGGAAAGTTCGGCGGTGCATTGGCGGTCTTTCGATCGTGCACCTCTTGCACATCAAGGCGCCGTCAATGCGAGACGTGAAGCGCCACGAGACAGCGCGAGACCCTCTTGTACGCAGCCACCGTGGCCACCCATTCGACCAAGTGCTGTGCGCCGTACTGTTGCTGCAGCCGGGCTTCCGACAGCGTGCCATCAGCGAGGGCCTGGTCGTGACGATGGACAGCCCGGATGCCACCACTGCCTTCGTTCGCGCGGAAGAGGCCAAGCGGCGGCGCGTGGTGAAGGAACAGTCGATCAAGCCGGAGTGACGAACGGTCAAGCAGGCGGCGACACTTGCACGTGTACATGGATGAGCTCAGCCACTTGAATTCGCATGATCTGCTGCGCAGCCTGACCCAGCGCATGCAGCGCCACGACTTGCCCTTCGAGGGCGGGCACGTCACCTGGCGCACGCTGGGTGCAGGCCCACCGCTGGTGCTGCTGCATGGCGGCCATGGCTCGTGGGCACACTGGGCGCGCAACCTCGACGCCCTGTCGGCGCGTTTCACGGTCTGCGCGGCCGACCTGCCCGGCTATGGCGATTCGTCGGCACCGGCATCGCCCACCTTGGATGCACTGCTGGACGCCGCGCAACAAACACTGGACGCGCTGGTCGGTGCCCAGGCGCCGATTGCGCTGGCCGGCTTCTCGTTCGGTGGCTTGGTGGCCGCCCGCCTGGCGGTGCAACGGGGCGCGGTGTCGGCCTTGGCTTTGCTGGGTCCGGCCGGTCATGGCGGCCCGCGCCGGCCCCGGGGTGAACTGCGCTCCTGGCGCGAGGCCCAGGCCGCGAACGACGCCGAAGCATGGCGTCAGGTCATGCGGCACAACCTGGACCTGCACATGCTGGCTGCGCCCGCCGACGAGCAGGCCCTGGCCATCCACGCCCAGGCCTGTCTGCGCACACGCTTTCACAGCAAGCGCATATCGCGGGCGGGTGGGCTGGCCGACAGCCTGCGTGCGCTGAGCTGCCCGGTGCTGCTGGTGTGGGGCGAACACGATGTCACCGCCACGCCACGGGAACTGGCGCCCTGGCTGGCTGCGCAATGCCTGCAGGCACAGACTCGGGTTCTGGCGAACGTCGGCCACTGGGTGCAGTACGAAGCAGCCGAGCAAGTCAACGCGCTGCTGGCGGCGTGGTTCGCAACACCGGGTTCGGGATCAGCCCGCTGAACAAGCCGCGAGGCAGAATGGTCCAGCCCCTGCAGGGCATCGACAAGCACCCGTGGCCCGCCGCATTCCCCCTCTGAACCCGCTGCGCGTCTTTGAAGTCGTTGCGCGCACCTTGAACCTGACGGTCGCGGCACGCGAACTTCATGTGACGCAGTCCGCCGTCAGCCGGCAGGTGGGCACGCTGGAGTCCTACCTCGGCGTCGAGCTGTTCCGCCGTGAGCGCCACGGCGTGGAGCTGACCCGCGCCGGCCAGACCTACGCGGAGCAGATCGTCCCGGCCTTCGATGCCATCGCCAACGCAACGGAAAAGCTCACCAAAGCCACTGGCCAGGGCAGCCTGAGGGTGCGTACCTACACGACTTTTGCAGCCAAGTGGTTGATTCCGCGGCTGCCCGCGTTCAAGAAGGCGCACCCCGGCATCGACGTGCGCATCGTGACCGCCGTGCCCGATGTCGATTTCGACCGCGATGGTGTCGACCTGGCGATCCAGTTCGGCGCCGGACACTGGCCCCGTACCGAAGCCGACCTGCTGTTCAGCGATGAGATCGAGCCCGTCTGCACGCCGGCCTATCTGAAGCTGAACGGCGGCATCCGGCGGCGCGAGAAGCTGCTGGCAGGGCCCTTGCTGGTGTCCCAGTTCCGCCGCGGCGACTGGGACGATTGGCTCACGGCACAAGGCTTTGCCGACCGCGCCGCAGGCGGCGAGCGCATGTTCTTCAGCAGTTCCGTGTTGACCTGGCAGGCCGCGATGGACGGCCTGGGCATGGCCATCGGCCAGCGTGCGTTGCTGGCGCAGGAACTGCAATCCGGTCAACTGGTGCGTCCATTCGCGCAGCCCTTGCGACGGGACAGCGGGCACTATCTGGTGCGGCCTGCCGTGCAGCGTGAATCGCGCAAGGTGACGGCGTTTCGGGATTGGATACTCGCAGCCGTGGCCAGCGGCTGAAGGCTGGCACATTCACCGGCCTCGTCGCCATCAAGGTGTCTGCGCAATGACCTACACGCTCTACGGAACCCGCGGTTCAGGCTCGGCCGCCATCGAAATGGCGCTGCACGCGGCGAAGGTCGATTTCCGATCGGTGCGCGCTTCGTCGTGGGAACCCGATTCGGCCCATGAGGAACTGCGGCGCATCAACCCGCTGGGCCAGATTCCCACGCTGCAACTGCCCGACGGCACGGTGATGACCGAAAGCGCAGCCATGCTCATTCATCTCGGGCTGGAATTTCCAGACTCGGGTTTGCTGCCCCAAGCCAGCGGTGCATGCGCCCTGCATCTGCGGGGACTGGTGTACGTGGCGGCGAATTGCTATGCAGCCGTGTCGATTTCCGACTTCCCGGACCAGTGGACTTCAGCTGCCGACAAGCTTGCCCACGAAGCCGTTCGCGCCGCGGCACGTGGCCAGTTGCACCGCCGGTGGGCCATCTTTGCAGACACCCTTGGCGACACCCTGCGCGACGCAGAACCCGGCGCCCTGGCCTTCCTGGCGGTCGTGGTCTCACAGTGGTCCGGAACGCGGCAATTCCTGCAAGGACAGCGGCCGGACTTTCACCAGCTGCTGCTGCAGTTGGAATCCAACCCGAGGCTGGCCGACATCCTGCGCCAGCACCGGCAGGTCTGATCACGGCCACAAGCGGCCAGTCGGCCTGGGCTCCAAAGTTCGGCCTTTTCGAGCCGGTGGAGGACAGCCATCCGGCGACGAGTCGAGACGTCTTTGCAACCTGACTCGGCCACTGGACCAAACCGCTGCAAATACTCGCTACAGCCGAAATCGAGAAGCCTTTCTTGAGCTGTGCGCCGGCGGAGAGGAGTGGCTATGGTTCTCGCCAGGCTCTCTCGGCCGCTGCGGCATCAATACAGGGGCGAAACGAAATTGTCTGAATCTCGGCATCTCGATGCCATCAGCCTGGCCCGGCATGGGCCGCGACGGGGCGATTGCCGCCGCGAACATCCTGGTCGACAACGCGCAACAGTTCGTCCAACTGGTCTGGTCAGTACGCGGGCCGTCAGGTCGTGCGGGCCGGCCGCTTCCTGAACTCGCTCGGCGGCGCCCCGAATTCCTGCTTGAAGGCGCGGCTGAAGTGCGCAATGCCGCTGAAGCCCCAGGCCAGCGCCACCTCGCTCATGGGCCGCTGCAAGCGGTTGGGATTGACCAGTTCGTCCTTGCTGGACTCGAGCCGACGGCGCCAAATGTAGCGGGCGACTGTCAGGCCTTCGTCCTCGAACACCGCGTGCAGGTAGCGCTTGGAGCACTTCAGGTGAGAGGCGATCATCTCGACATCCAGATCGGGGTCGGTCAGGTTGGCCTCGATGAAGTCGCGGACCCTCGTGCGCAAGACCAGCTTCAGCGGCACGGCGTGCGTCGCCTGGATCTGCTCGCGCACAGCGCCGATCAGCAGGCGACAGATCATGGTCACGACGTGGCCGGCGGCTTCATCGTCGCAATGGGGAAGCTCGGCCACTGCGGTGCGCAGCAGCGCCAGCGCCACGCGTGCACCGCCCGACGTACCCACCAGACGCTGGCCCAGTGCTTGCGCCGGCACGCCCAGGCCCACATGGAGCAGCGCTGCAGGCACCGACAGCACGATCTGCTCCACCGCGTGCGGGTTGAGCACCGCGTAGGCCGACGCCGGGTCGTACAGGACGAAGTCGCCGGCCTCCAGGCGCACGAGCTTGTCACCCTGATGGAACTCGCAGTTGCCGTGCACCTGGATCAGGATCTTCAGCCGCGCCTCGCTGCCACCAGCCAGGGCCTCGGCATCGTGTTCGACGCGGTGCGCCGCAGCAGTGATCCGGCACAGCGAGATCGGGCCGAGCGCGCCATGTTCCATGCGCCCCGTGAAGGTCTGGTCGCCGAGCGTCAGCGACCGCACCTGGCCGAAGCGCTGCCACGCCGGGTCGTTCCACAGGTCGAAGCGGCTCAGCTCTTCCGGCCGCTCGCGTGAAACCACGCGCAGGGGTGCCATGCATCTGTCTCCGGTTCGTCGCGAGCGGCACGGCAGTGGCCGCGGATCGCAATCCATGTTGTGGCACCTGCTAGGGACTTGCCCGCATGCACGCGCAGACAACATTAAACCGCACCAGCAGGCAATTTGACGCAGGGCAAGTTCCTAGAGTCCGTTCCGTGCCCTCCGACCACCTGCCCATGACCACCTACCCCGCCGTTCAGCTCCACATCGATGGCCAGTGGCTCGAACTTGCCAGCCGCGCGACGCTGCCGGTGTTCAACCCAGCCACCGAAGAACTGCTTGGTCAGGTGCCCGTGGCCAGCGCCGCCGACCTGGCCGGGGCGGTCGCCTCGGCAGAGCGCGGCCACCAAGTGTGGTCGGCGATGTCTGCCTACGACCGCGCCAAGATCCTGTGGCGCGCTTCGGCCCTGCTGCGCGAGCGCGGTGGCCGCATCGCCGAATTGATGACGCTGGAGCAGGGCAAGCCACTGGCCGAATCGAAGGGCGAGGTGGCAGGCCTGTCCGACATCGTCGAGTGGGACGCCGAGGAAGGCCGCCGCACCTATGGCCGCATCATCCCTTCGCGTTTGGCCGAGCAGCGTCAGCTGGTGGTGAAGGAGCCGATAGGCCCTGTGGCGGTGTTCACGCCCTGGAACTACCCGGCGCTGATCCCCGTGCGCAAGATCTCCTCGGTGCTGGCGGCCGGCTGCGCCTGCATCATCAAGCCGGCCGAAGAGACCGCCGCCACCTCGATGGAGGTGGTGCGCGCCTTCATCGACGCCGGGCTGCCTGCGGGCGTGCTGCAGTTGGTGTACGGGGTGCCGGCCGAGATCTCCGACACCCTGCTGAAGGCGCCGCAGATCCGCGGCGTGGCGTTCACGGGCTCCACGGCGGTGGGCCGGCAGCTCAGCGCGCTGGCTGCGCTGTCGCTCAAGCGCATGGTCATGGAGCTCGGCGGCCATGCGCCGGTGCTGGTGTGGGGCGACGTCGATGTGGCCGCGGTGGCCACGATGTCGGCACTGCGCAAGTACCGAAACGCCGGCCAGGGGTGCATCAACCCGACCCGCTACTACCTGCACGAATCCATCTTCGACGAATTCGCGCATACCTTCACCACGGCGGTGAAGGCGATCACCGTCGGCAACGGCATGGACCCGGCTTCGAAGATGGGCCCGCTGGCCCACGCCAGGCGCGTGCCGGCCATGCAGCACTGCGTGGACGACGCTGTGGCGCGTGGCGGACGGCTGCTGTGCGGCGGCCAGCGCCTGCCCGGCCGGGGCCACTTCTGGACGCCGGCGGTGCTGGCTGACGTGCCGGACGACGCCCATGTGATGAACGAAGAGCCCTTCGGCCCGCTGACCATCCTCAACCGGTTCAACGACGACGACGCGGTGATGCACGCGGCCAACCGCCTGCCTTACGGCCTGGCGGGCTACGCCTTCACGCGCGACGGCGCGCGCGCGCACTGGGCCGCGTCGAAGCTGCAGTTCGGCATGGTCGGCATCAACAGCTACACGCTGGGTGCTCCGGGCGCCATCGGATCGCCAGAGCCGCCCTTTGGCGGCTACAAGGACAGCGGCTACGGCAGCGAAGGCGGCATCGAAGGCTTGCTGGCCTTCATGGACACCAAGTTCATCTGCCAGGTCTGAGGCGGGGCACCCGAGCATGCGCATCGACGTCCACGCCCATTTCATGAGCCGCGATTACTACGCGGCGCTCGAGAGCCTGCCCGGTGTCACGGTGGACAGTCGGCCGCAGGGCATGAGCTTCCTGGTCAAAGACGGTGCGCAGTGGCTGCCCTTCCGCGACACGATGTTCGGCACCGACAGCCTGCTGCAGGACATGGATCGCAAGGGCATCGACGTGCGCGTGCTGTCCTTGTCCACGCCCAGCGTCTATCTCTTCGAGCCGGCGCCGCGCATCGAACTGTGCCGCCGCATGAACGACGAACTGGTGGTGCTGGTGGCCGCGCACCCGGCGCGCTTGCGCGCCTTTGTCACGCTGCCGCTGCCGGATGTCGCCGCTTCGTTGGCCGAACTGGAGCGCGTGCGCGGCATGCCCGGCGTCGTCGGCATCACCATCGGTTCCAACCTCGACGGGCTGCCGCTGTCGGACCGGTCGCTGGAGCCGCTGTGGGCGCGGCTGAACGAGTTGCGCCTGCCGGTGTTCGAGCACCCGATGGTGCCGACCTTTGCCTCGGCGATGAACGAGTTCACCTTGCCGGTGCGCGTGGGCTTCCTGCTCGACACCAGCCTGGCCATGTGCCGGATGATCTATGCGGGCGTCTTCGAACGCCACCCGGACATGCCGTTCATCGTCGCCCACACCGGCGCATCGTTTCTCGACCTGATGGAACGCCTGGACAACGGCTTTCGCAATTACGCGGAATGCCGCGAGCACATCACGCAATTGCCGAGCGAATTCGCGAAGCGCTTCTATTACGACAGCTGCTCGTTCTTCGGCCCGCTGATCATGCTGGCGCATGGCTACATCGGGCGCGACAGGCTGCTGTTCGGCACCGACTACCCCTTCATCGATCGTGGCGCGGAGCATGTGCAGGCATTGCCGCTGCCCGACGAGGACAAGGCCCTGATCCTGGGTGGCAATGCCGCCCGCCTGCTGGGCCTTGCGGCCACCGCACCATGAGCAAACCGTTCCCAGAGACCCCTGTTTTTCAGGGCTACAACGCGCCCGGGCGCTTCGAGGCCGAAGTCCGCGACCTGGAAGTCATCTCCGGCGAGATTCCACCGGAGCTCGACGGCACCTTCTTCCGCGTCGGCCCCGATCCCGCCCACCCGCCGCGGCTGGGCACCGACATCCACTTCAACGGCGACGGCATGGTCACGGCTTTCACGTTCAAGAACGGCCATGTCGATTTCAAGTCGCGTTATGCGCTGACGGACAAGCTCAAGCTGGAACGCGCCGCGCGCAAGGCCTTGTTCGGCGCCTACCGCAACCCTTACACCGACGACGCCAGCGTGGCCGGCCGCATCCGCGGCACGGCGAACACGAATGTCGTGCTGCACCACGGCCTGCTGCTGGCGATGAAGGAAGACAGCCCGCCGCTGGCGATGGACCCGCACACGCTGGAAACGCTGGGCTACTACTGGTTCGACGCCCGCTTCTCGCCCGAAGGTGCGGCCTTCAAGAGCCTGACGTGGACCGCGCATCCGAAGATCGACCCGCACAGCGGCGAGATGTTCGGCTTCGGTTACGCCGCCAAGGGCGTGGCCACCAAGGACATCGCCTACTACGTCATCGACAAGCAGGGCCGCGTCAAGCACGAGGTTTGGTTCGAGGCACCGTACAGCGCCATGGTCCACGACTTCGTCGTCACCGAGGACTACGTCGCATTTCCGGTGACGCCCGTCACCAGCAGCCTGGAGCGGGCGCAGCGCGGCGAGAGCGTCTTCATGTGGGACGGCTCCTTGCCCGTCTATGTCGGCGTTCTGCCGCGCTACGGCAGCGCCGAGCAGCTGCGCTGGTTCAGCGGGCCGACGCGGTTCGCCTCGCACTTCCTGAACGGATTCAACATCGGCAACAAGGTCTTCATTGACGGACCCGAAGCCGAAGGCAATGTGTTCCCGTTCTTCCCCGACATCACCGGCGCGCCGTTTGATCCGAAGAAGGTGTTGCCGCACCTGACACGCTGGACCCTCGATCTCGGCGGCGATGGCGATGGCTTCAGCGCCGAACGCCTGTCGGAGTCGGTGGTCGAGTTCCCCTGCATGGACCCGCGCTTCGCGATGCGCTCCTACCGCCACGGCTGGCTGCTCGCGCAAGACCCGGGACGCCCCTTCATCCACCAGAAGATGGTCTTCAATTCGATCGCGCACGTCGATCTTCAGACCGGAGTGACGAAGACCTACTTCGCCGGCCCGAGCGAAGGGCCGCAGGAACCCTTCTTCATCGGCAAGGGACCCGACGCGGCCGAAGGCGAAGGCTGGATCGGGGCCCTGTTCTGCAACCTCGACAAGCTCACCACCGACCTGCGGCTGTTCGACGCGCGGCGACTCGACGCCGGGCCGATCTGCACCATCCGGCTGCCGCTGCGGTTGCGCCCCGGCCTGCACGGCGGCTGGGTGCATGCCGCCGACATGCCGCCAGTCAGGGCCGGGCAATGAACAACGTGCTGCTCTGCATCGCCGGCGAGCGGGTGTCCGCCAGCGGCGGTGCCATCTTCGAGCGCCGGAACCCGCTGGACGGCAGCGTCGCAAGCCGCGCCGCCGCAGCGACGCCAGCCGATGCGGTGGCTGCCGTGGAAGCCGCGTCGCGCGCGTTCCCCGCCTGGTCCGCGTTGGGGCCCGGCGCACGTCGCGGCTTCCTGACAGCGGCGGCCGGCGCACTGGAGGCCCGCGCCGACAGCTTCGCCGCCGCGATGGCCGCCGAGACTGGCGCCGCCGCACCCTGGGCCGCCTTCAATGTGCACCTGGCGGCCGACATGCTTCGCGAGGCCGCAGCCATGACCACGCAGATCGCCGGCGAGGTGATTCCGTCGGACGTGCCCGGCAGCCTGGCGATGGGCCTGCGCCAGCCTGCGGGCGTGGTGCTGGGGATGGCGCCTTGGAACGCACCGGTGATCCTCGGCGTGCGCGCCATCGCGCTGCCGCTGGCCTGCGGCAATACCGTGATGCTGAAGGGCTCCGAACTGTGCCCGGCGACGCATGCGCTCATCGTGGGGGCCCTGTGCGACGCCGGCCTGCCACCGGGCGTCGTCAACTTCGTCACCAACGCGCCGCAGGATGCCGCCGCGGTGGTTGAGGCCATGATCGCGCACCCGGCGGTGCGCCGCGTCAATTTCACCGGCTCCACGCACGTCGGACGGTTGATCGCGATGAGCTGTGCGCGGCACCTCAAGCCGTCGCTGCTGGAACTCGGTGGCAAGGCGCCCTTCGTGGTGCTCGACGACGCCGACCTGCCCGCTGCGGTGGCCGCCGCAGCCTTCGGCGGCTATGCCAACTCGGGCCAGATCTGCATGTCAACCGAGCGTCTGATCGTCGACGACCGGGTCGCCGACGCCTTCGTCGCCTCTCTCGCGGCGAAGCTGCGCACGCTGCCGCTGCGCGACCCGCGCGAGGGGCCTGCGGTGCTGGGCTCGGTCATCGACATGAGCACGGTCGAACGCTGCAACGCCCTCATCGACGACGCCGTGAGCCTCGGCGCCACGCTCGTCTGCGGGGGCCGCGCCGACAGCACGCTGATGGCCGCGACGCTGCTCGACCACGTCGATGCCCGCATGCGGATCTACCACGAAGAGAGTTTCGGACCGGTGAAGGGCGTGGTGCGCGTGAGCGGCGTCGAAGCGGCAATAGCCTGCGCCAACGACAGCGCCTACGGCCTGTCGGCGGCGGTGTTCGGCCGAGACGTGGCGCGGGCCTTCAACGTGGCGCAGCGTATCGAATCGGGCATCTGCCATGTCAACGGTCCCACCGTGCACGACGAAGCGCAGATGCCCTTCGGTGGCGTGAAGGGCAGCGGCTGGGGCCGCTTCGGCGGCAAGGCTGGCATCGCCGAGTTCACCGATCTGCGCTGGATCACGGTGCAGACGCAGCCGCGCCACTACCCGTTTTGATGCGGCGGCTTAACGCCGCTCGCAGTCTCGTACCGACCCCATTCAAAACTACACGCCGGCGCCGCGCCGGCACATCGGAGACAACATGAAAGAGACCGTCCGTGACTGCCGCGGGGCGCCGCCGTCAAGAATGCGCCTGAAGACCCTCGTGCGCTTGTTGTCGCCGGGGCTCACGCTCGGGCTGGTCGCCCTGGCCCAGGCGCAGGTTGCGCAAGAGCCGGTGCAGACGATCACCGTTACCGGCACAGCCACGCGCGTGGTTCGAGCGGGGTTCACGGCGCCCACGCCGACGACCAGCCTGGCGATCGAGGACCTCCAGGCGCGCGGCGCAGCCAACGTCGCCGACGTGCTGAATGAACTGCCGTCGTTCCGCGCGACGGTCTCGCCGACCGGCGGATCGGGCGGCACCTTCGTCGGGTCGCAGCTGGGTGCCAACCTGCTGGACCTGCGGGGCCTGGGCGCCGTGCGCACGCTGGTGCTGATCAACGGCAGGCGCCATGTGCCGACCACGGCCACCGGCTCGGTCGACATCAACCTGATCCCGTCGCTGCTCGTCAACAACGTCGAGACCGTCACCGGCGGTGCATCGGCAGCCTGGGGATCGGACGCCGTGGCGGGTGTCGTCAACATCGGCTTGCGCAACAAGCTCAGCGGCATGCTGGCGGACGTTTCATACGGCCAGTCGCAGCAGCGCGACGCGCGCGAGAAGAAGCTCGCGGTGGCCGGTGGGACGGCGTTTGGCGAGGGCAAGGGTCATGTGATCCTCGGTGCCGAATACGTGGACAGCGGACCGGTCGGCGACTACACCCATCGCGACTGGAGTCGGCTGGAGTACGGCCTGTTGACCAATCCCTTGAATGCCACCAACGGCCAGCCGCGCAACATCATCGGGCCGGCGATGCACTTCGCCACGCAGAACGCCAGCGGGCTGGTCGCCACCGGTCCGCTGAAGGGTACGACCTTCGACTACAGCCCGACAGCCGGCAGCACCAGCCGGGCTTTCCAGTTCGGCCAGACCTTCGGCGCCAGCGCCAACATGTTCGGGGGCGAGGGCTACGGCGTCACCAACAACACCTGGCAGTTGCTGAAGGCGGGTGTCGAACGCTACTCGGTGCTCGGCCGCGCCAGCTATGAGCTGAGCCCCGCGCTGGCTGCATGGGTCGAGGTCTCGACGGCCGGCGTCAGGGGCAAGACCACCAATGCCCCGCCGCGCGCCAACTACACGATCAAGGTCGACAACCCTTATCTGCCGGCCAACGTGGTGACGCAGATGCAGGCCAACAGCCTGAGCTCGATCTCCATCGGGCGCTTCAACATCGACTGGGGGCAGCAGGTCAACGTCGTCAGCAACCAGACGCAACGCGTCGCCGTCGGCTTGAGCGGTGAGCTGGCCGGCAGCTGGTCGTGGGACGGCTACGTGCAGTTCGGGCAGACCAAGGTCGACACTTCCAACTTCAACAACCTGAATGTCGCCAACTTCAATGCGTCCCTGGACGCTGTACGGTCCGGCGCCTCGATCGTCTGCCGCAATCCGGCGCTGACCACGACGACCTCCACCGGCGTCGTGCGCACGGCCGAGGCCGGCTGCGTTCCGGTCAACATGCTCGGCAACGGTTCGACCTCTGCCGCGGCGCTGGCCTATTTCACCGGCACCTCGTGGGCCGCGCTGAAGACACAGCAGCAGGTGGTCGCAGCCAACGTGCGCGGCGAGCCGGTCTCGACCTGGGCCGGGCCGGTGTCGCTGTCGGCAGGCGTCGAGCACCGGACCGAGAAGGCCGACCAGGAGGCGGACCTGGTCTCGCAGCAGAACGGCTGGAACAGCGGCAACCCCAAACCCCTGCACGGCCAGTATTCGGTGACCGAGGTCTACGCCGAGACCGTCGTGCCGCTGGCCGCGCGTCAGGCCTGGGCCAAGGCGCTGGACCTGAACGCTGCGGTGCGCCACACCGACTACAGCACCAGCGGGACCGTCGACACCTGGAAGGCCGGTCTCAGCTACCAACCGAATGAACAGTGGCTGTTGCGCGGCACGCGCTCGCGCGACATCCGCGCGCCGAACCTGCTGGAGCTGTACGCTGGCTCGGTGTTCAGCCAGCCGGCCATCGTCGGCAAGGACGGCGTGAGCCGCTTCACGCCGGTCTTCACGCAGGGCAACCTGGGACTGAAGCCGGAGATCGCCGACACCACGACCCTCGGGTTCGTGTTCACGCCCGCGGCACTGGCCGGATTCAAGGCCTCGGTGGACTACTACCGCATCGAGATGGAAGGGCAGATCACGACGCTGGGCGGACCCCAGATCCTCAACCGCTGCCTGGCCGGGGCAGCGGACCTTTGCTCGTACATCACCTGGACCGCGGCGGGTCTGGCCGGCGGCGTCCCCGCATCGATCGTCAATCCGAATGTCAACCTGCTGGGCTTCAAGACCAGCGGCATCGACCTCGAAAGCGGCTACCGCTTCAAGGCCGCTGGCGGCGAACTCGACCTCCGCCTGCTCGTCACGCGGGTCCTGCACTTCGCGACCATCGACAGCGGTGGCACCGTCGACCGCGTGGGCCAGACCGGCGTCGGCACCAACGCATCGAACGTCGGCGTGGCCAAGTGGCTGTGGAACCTCGGCGGCACTTATCGCACGGGTCCCTGGTCGGCGACGGCGCAACTGCGCTACATCCCCAAGGGCATCTACGACGTGACCCTGGTCGGCCCGGACAACCCGGCCTACAACCCGACGCTGGCCAATTCCATCAGCGACAACACTGTGCCGGCGCGCACCTACGTCAACCTCTCGACGCAGTACGAGATGAAGATCGGCCAGACCCGCGTGCAGCTCTACGGCGTCGTCAACAACCTGTTCGACAAGGACCCGCCGCTGGTGCCCACCGCCAACGTGATGACCAACGCGTCGTACTACGACACCGTCGGGCGGGCTTTCAAGATCGGCGCCAGGTTCAAGTTCTGATGCGGGCACGGGCATGATCGAACACGGGCTGATGAGCCGCCTCCTGGCCTTCTGTGCCCTGGCCCTGCTGTGCGTGGGTGCGGTAGGCGCACAGAACGCCTCACCCGCGGCCAGTGCCGCAACGGCCGCAGTGCCGCCTTCGCCGCCGCGCCTGGAGTTCGTCTACGAGGCCCGCGTCAAGCTCGGCGAGCTGAAGATGATGGGCCGTTACGCCGACGGCCACGAACGCGGCGTCCTGCAACTGCTGGGCGGGGTCTTCGAAGGGCCTGGGCTGCGCGGGACGATCCTGCCGTCGAACAAGGACTGGCCGGTGTATTACGGAAACGGCGTGCGTTCGACCGATGTGAACTACGTCTTTGTCACCGAAGATGGTGCGCACCTTTTCGTCACCGCCACAGGTTTTCGCTATGACCCCTCCAGGATGAGCGGCAGCCTGCTGGCGGCCGAGCAGGTGCAGCCCGCTCCGAACCTGCTGCGCGTGACCGTTCAGATCCAGGCACCTCAGGACACGCGCTACGCCTGGCTCAATCACAACGTGTTCGTGGGCGTGGCCGGACAGTCGGTCCCCGGCCCGGACCGCACGGCGGTCCTGCGCGTCTATCGCCTGCTGTAGGAGCCCGTCATGTTGCCCCTGGACCCCACCCGACAAGCGCGCTGGTTGCCCGAGATGCCACCGTGCTTCGAGTTCGCGTTCGAGACCCGCGTCGTGACCGGGCCGATCTCGCGCCTGCACCAGGTCAACGGCTCGGACGCCGACCTGCTGATGATGACGATCGATGGCGGCGACGTGACAGGGCCGCGCTTCAACGGCCGCATCCTGTCCGGCGGCACCGAATGGCCGCTTGTCCGCCCCGACGGCGTGTCGCGCATCGATGCCAGGTACTCGCTGCAGCACGATGACGGCAGCGTGATCGGCGTGCGCAACACCGGCTTCCGGCGCGGGCCGGCCGAAGTCATGGCGCGACTGCTGGCGCGCAGCGAAGTCGTCGATGCCCGCAGCTACTACTTCCGCACCTGGTCGATGTTCGACGCGCCGGCCGGCCCGCATGCCTGGATGAGCAGCACGGTGTTCGTCGGCATCGGCGAACGCCACCCGGACCTGCTGTTCCTGCGCTATTACGCGATGCTGTGATGCGCGCGCCCAACCTGAACGGAACATCCATGAACCGCAGAACTTTTCTTGCCACCAGCACTGCCGCCGCTTCGCTGGGTAGCCCGGCGCTCGTGCGTGCCCAGTCCGGCGTGACGCGCATCGTGGTCGGATTCGCGGCCGGCGCGGGCGTGGACGCGATTGCACGCAAGCTCGCCGACAAGCTGCAGACCGCCACGCACACGACTTTCATCGTCGACAACATGGCCGGTGCGGCCGGGCGCATGGCCGCGGCCAACGTGAAGAACGCGGCGCCGGACGGCCGCACCATCCTCATCACACCGGCCACCAGCCTGACCGTGCTGCCGCACCTGCAGAAGAACCTGGGCTATGACCCGTTGAAGGACTTCGTTCCGGTCACGTCGATCGCTTCGATCCTGCTCGGCTGGATGGTGGGCCGCGGCGCGCAGGGCCAGACGCTGGCCGAGTACCTGCAGTGGGCACGCCGCGACCCGAAGAACGACACCTACGGCTCACCCGGTGCCGGCAGCATCTCGCACTTCCTGGGCGTGATGTTCGCCAAGGCCGCCAAGCTCGACATGGTGCATGTGCCGTACAAGGGCGCCGCGCCCGCTCAGCAGGACCTGGTCAGCGGCCAGGTGCCGGCCTACGCCGGCATCATCGGTCGCGCCGTCATCAACGAGCATCGCGCCGGACGCATCCGCATCCTGGCCACATCGATGCCCAAGCGCTCGGCGCTGATGCCCGACATACCCACCTTCGTCGAGTCGGGCTACCCCGAGGTCGTGGCCACCGAATGGACCGGCGTCTTCCTGCCCAGCCAGACGCCGGCGCCGATCGTCGAGAACCTCAACCGGCAGGTGCGCGCCGCGTTGCAGCTGCCCGACATGGTGCAGATGCTGCAGGACGGGGCGATGGAACCGGCCGGCGCCAGCAGCGCGGATTTCGCCGCCCAGGTGCGCCGGGAACTCGCAGCCTGGGAGCCCATCGTCAAGGCCTCGGGCTTTCGCCCCGACAACTGACCCGTCCAGTAACCCTCAAGGAAGAACCATGACCGAAGCCCCTCCGCTGGACGACTCGATCCAGCCCACCAAGCTCGGCATCAGCCTGCTGCCGGAACTCGAGTTCGCGTTCCAGTCGCGCGTGCAGGTGATCCCCGAGATCCGCACGCTCGGCGACATCGGCGGCATGGGCGTGCGCAAGATGCTGTCCATCGTCGGCGGCGACTTCGAAGGCCCGCGCCTGCGCGGCAAGGTGCTGGCCGGCGGCGGCGACTGGCCGCTGATCCGCCCCGACAAGGTGGGTCTGGTCGATGCCCGCTACACGCTGCAGACCGACGACGGCGTGTTCATCAACATCATCAACACAGGGTACCGCCACGGCCCGGAGGCGGTGATCTCTCACCTGGAGTCCAAGCAGGGCGTGCCGGACGCCGCCGCCTACTACCTGCGCACCTACACGCGCTTCGAGTCGCCCACGGGCAAGTACGAGTGGCTCAACCGCCATGTCTTCGTCGGTCTGGGCGAGCGCCATCCCGAAGTGCTGTTTCTGCGCTACTACCTGCTCAAGTAGGCCATGGACATCCAGCTAGAACTGCTGTTCGTCTTCCGTGGCACCGGCAAGCCGGCGATCCAGGAAGCCGGCGCCGGCCCGCTGGGCCAACGCCGCCTGGTGGTGCTCGACGACCAGGCGCGTTTCGAAGGCCCGCGGCTGCGCGGAAGCCTGATGCCCGGCGGCGTGGACTGGCAGCTGCAGCGTGCCGACGGCGTGACCGAGATCGACGCCGCCTACCTGCTGCGCACCGACGACGGCGTGCTGCTGAAGGTGGTCAACCGCGGCCTGCGGCACGGGCCGTCGGCGGAACTGGACAAGATGTACTTTCGCTGCACGCCCACCATCGAAGCGCCGACCGGTGCCTACGACTGGCTCAACCGCAGCGTCTATGTGGCCACCGGCGTGCGCAGCCCTGGCGGCATCGAGCTGTGGTTCTACCGGGTGTGCTGATGGCGCTGCTGCACACGCCACGGACGGCCCAGTTGAGCACAAGGCGACTGACACACGACCTTGCCGGCTGGCCCACTGCATTGTCCAGCGCTGCGGCTGCACGCCGCAAGCTGCTGGTGTGCAGCGCGGGGTACATCCTCAGCGCGTGTTCCAGCCTTACGGCAGCACGGCCGCCCACTGGGGATCAGCAACGAAGCTACCGCCACGAGGCCGCGGGCATCGACTCGCCCTACAGGCTGTATGTGCCTTCGCGCTGGGACGGCAAGCAGCAGCTGCCACTGGTGGTCCTGCTGCACGGCCACTCGGGCGACCACAACGCTCCATTCGACCAGACGCCGCCAGCGTTCAAGGGCATCGTCCAGCAGTTGGCCGAAGAGTTCGGCTACATCGTGGTTTCGCCGATGGGGATGCGGCGCATTGATTTCGGCAACGAACTGCCCATGCCCTTCCAGCAGAAGTTCCGCGGCGATCCAGAACCCGTGGGCGAAGCCGCCGTGGCCTATGCGCGCAACAACAGGCTGGCCGAGGCCGATGTGCTGAATGTGGTGCGCCTGGTGTCGCAGGAGTACGGCACCGATCCACGGCGCACGTACCTGATGGGCAATTCGGGCGGCGCGATGGGGACGTTCTGGCTGGCTGCCAGACACCCTGCGCTGTGGGCTGCCCTCAGCCCGAGCGACGGCCCGGTGGAGCCGACGCTGTATCCCTTCGAGAAGATCAAGGGGTTGCCTGGTGCGCTCGTGCTCCACGGCGAGAAGGACACCACGGCGTCCGTCGATGCGATGCGGCAACTGGCCGAGGGCTTTCGCAGGCAGGGTGTTGCGACCGAATTCGTGATCATCCCTGGTGGCACACACGGCAGCGCCTGGTATGGCGGCCTGCGCGACACCTTCGCGTTTTTCGCGCGGCACGTCCGGCGCTGAGGACACTGCAGGTCGCACGCGCTGCCACACCACCTGCATCCGATCACCCATGAGATCCATCCAAACCATGCGACGCATCAATGCCCTGAACGGAACGCAGATCCGCAGTCTTGCGCTGATCCTGTCGATGCTCCTCGGCCACGCTGTGGCCAATGCCGCAGAGCCACGGGACGCCATCGTAGAAGCCGCGCTGAAGGCGGCCGGCACACGCTGGGCCAGACAAGCCGCGCAATGGTGTGGTGTCTTCGGAGGCGTGAGGCCTCCCAGGCCGGACCGGGGCCCTCTGCCTGCAACCTTGCCCGAAGTTGCCAATTGGCCCGAGGAGCCGGCGCGCATCTTCGACCAGGTGTACTTCGTCGGGTCCAAGGGCGTGTCTGCGTTTGCCATCGACACATCCGATGGCATCATCGTGACCGACGCCATGTGGGCGTATGACGTCGAGCGGTCGGTGGCCGGCGGCCTGCGCAAGCTGGGGCTGGATCCGGCACGCATCCGCTACGTCATCATTCCGCACGGCCATCCAGATCACTACGGTGGTGCCCAGTTCCTGCACGAAGCCTTCGGTGCCAAGATCGTCGCGCCGCGGGGAGACGTGTCGCTTGTGCAGCAGGGACCCCGGTTCGACACGACACCCACGCCGAAGAAGATCGACATCCTGGTCGATGACGGCGACACCCTTACCCTTGGCAACACCACGATCCAGTTCAGCGCGATGCCGGGTCACACCCCCGGTGGCGTGATGATGGACTTCGCTGTGACCGACCGCGGTCAGCCGCACAGGATGCTCATCTGGGCTGCCGGCTCCGATACGCCGGGTTCACCCGCGGGCCGACAGGTTCAAACAGTTGCGCTTGAACGGCTGCTGCGGCGTGCCCAAGAAATCGGGTTGGACGCCATGGCGGACAACCACGGCAGCCATCTGCTGGTCAAGGAGATGCGGGCCAATCCAGGTGCGCCAAACCCCTTCCTTGTCGGCACCGCAGATCTGCAGAGCTACCTCAACGTGCGGCTGCTGTGCAGCCAAGCGGGCGGTTTGGCCGGCAACTAGGTTGTCAAGGGACTGCTCCTTACCGCGTGCGCGGTTGCTCGGGGTCACTGTCGAGCGCAGACCCACAGGAGGGGGCGGTGCATGCTGGCGCGCTGAGCAGCCGACAGCGGGATAGGCCTCAGGGAACAGCGATCCGCCAGCGACGGGCCTAACCAGAGCCGTAGCCAGTGCAATTCTCGGCCGTCAACCGCTGCATAGCGCCTTCCACAAGGCTGCATTCAGGAACTGGCAGCCCCGAGCGCCGCGGAAGGGAGGCTGATCCGGATTCGCCCGACCCTGATGCTGCTATCGCCCATCACCACGCGCGCCAGGAGCCTGTCGCCGGTTTGCGGAATCCGGTCGACCTTGCCTTGCAGCTTGTTGTCGCCAGCTGGCTCCAGGCCGTACACCTGGACCTTGTCGCCGACGGTGACTTCGAGCCGACCTTCGGCATCTCGTGTAGAAAGTGGCTCGCCGTGGTCACTGATGTAGATGTCCACGTCTCCTTGCCGGAAGACGAATTCGAAGGTGGTTTCTCCGTCGTTCAGGATGCCGCCGTGCTGGGGCTTCCAGTCACCATGCGCCAGCGGACCGGACGCGGCCACCAGCAGCACCACGCCGACCATGAAGGCGCTGGGTACCTGCCAGAAAACGCGCAGCGCGCCCGCCAGCCATGAGGTCTTGATCATCCGTTCAGGCGTCCGGCTTGATCTTCGCGCGCGCCACAACCTGCTTCCAACGCTTCTGTTCTTGCGCGATGAAGGCCGCGAACTCCGCCTGCGTGCCGCCGGCGGCGATGGCCGCCTCGTTGCCGTAGCGTTCGAGTGTCGCCGGCGTCTTGACGGCCTTCGCCGCAGCGGCCGCGAGCTTGTCGGCATCGGCCTGCGGCATGCTGGCCGGCGCGATCAGGCCATACCACTGCGTCATCTCGAAGCCTGGATAGCCTTGCTCGGCGACGGTGGGCACGTCCGGCAGCTGCGGGATGCGCTGCAGGGTCCCCGTGGCGATGCACCGCAGCTTGCCGGCCTTGATGAACTGCAGGACCGCCGAAGCACCCACCGACGCCGCGTCCAGGCGCCCTGCCATCAGATCGGTCAGCTGGGGACCGGTGCCCCGGTAGGGCACGTGTGTCATGAAGGTGCCGCTGACCATCTTCAGGTATTCCATCGCCAGGTGGCCAGCGCTTCCATTGCCTGCGGACCCGTAGTTCAGGTTGCCCGGCTTGGCCTTCGCCAGTGCGATGAACTGCTGAAGATTCTTGGCAGGGACATCGGGATGGACCAGATAGAGACTGGGGACCTTCGCCAGCAAGGAGATGGGGCGGAAGTCCTTGTTCGGGACGTAGGGCAGTTTGTCGAACATGTAGGGGTTCACCGCCAGCGTGCCGATGTGGCCGAGGATGATGGTGTGGCCGTCATCGGCACGCGCCACCTCTTGCATCGCCACGTTGCCGGCGCCGCCCGGCTTGTTCTCGACGTACACCGTCTGCCCGAGCAGCTTGCCCATTTCCACGGCGGCCGAGCGGGCGACGATCTCCGAACTGCCGCCCGGTGCGAAGGGCACGACCAGTCGGATGGCCTTGGTCGGCCATGCCGTCTGTGCATGGGCTGCGCGGCCGCCGAACAGGCCGATGCCCAATGTTGCTGTGCCGGCGCCCATGAGCAGGTACCGGCGGGAGAGATTCGAATCGATCACGGTGTCATCCAGGAAAGCAGGGCCGCATCGGCCGGGTAGGGAGGATGGTGGCGGTATCGACCTTTCATCTTCATTTCAATACGGCCTCCCGACACTGGGGTTTGCACCCTCGGGTTTGCCCCCTCGAAGTGAAAGGTAGGTGATAGGTCGCGATCCCTATGGTTCATCTTGGCATTTGCCAGCGCGCCGCCAACTGGCACCCATGATGGAGACACAAATGAACGACACCCGACCCCCGCACCCATTGAAAGCCACCCAGCACGCGGGATGGCTAGCGATCCTGGCGGCCGCCCTGTTGGTGCCGATGGCCTCCGAGGCCTCTGTGGTCCATCACCAGTACGCAGCCCTGGGCGGCACCAACTGGGCGGCTGACTTCGTCGTCGTCAACGATGGGTCACCTTCGGCGTTCACCGGGTTCACCGTCTATTTCACCCCCGGGGCCTTCACGAATCTCGCCGTGGCGTCGTCTCCCGCTGGATGGGACAGCATCGTCATCCAGCCCGACCTCGGCCTGCCAGCGCCAGGGTTCTTCGACACTTTTGCGATCAACGCGCTGGACGCGCCCACGGTCGGCAACGAACAGGCCGGGTTCAGGGTCACCTTCAACTGGGCCGGCGCCGCGCCGGATCCTGGCCGCCTGCGCTACACGCTCAACGACGCGAATTTCAACGTCGTCGGCGAAGGGCTGACCGTGCCGGAACCCACGTCGGCTTTGCTGGCCACCCTGGGCATCGGCGCACTCGCAATGACGCGGCGCCGTAAGCCGCTCCCGAACCGTCAAGCCCACACCGAGGAGGCATGCGCATGAAGCCCACAGGATTCGCCCGCCAACGCAAGGGTCTGCTGGCTCTTTCCGCGATCACGACGGCAACCGTGGCAGCCCTGAGCGGCGCCCCCGCTGCACAAGCTGCCGCATCGCCCATCGACGCGGGCGTGGTGTCGCTCACCCAGCTGAGCGAGACCCGCGTCAGCCGCACGGTCTACGACTACGTCTATCGCGTCACCGTCAAGAACGGCACGCAACCGCAGACGGCGGTGATCGCCAAGCTGACGGCTGCGGGCACCGGCACAACGATCCTCGATGGCACCTCGGCGGTCGGTGACATGGTCGCCAACGCGACATCGACACCGACGGACACCATCACGCTGCGACACGACCGCACCTACGCCTTCAACCCCGGGGCACTGGTCTGGCAGGTCGACGGCAACCTGACCAACGCGCCGGCGGCCATCAAGATGGTGTGGCTGGGCATCGCCAACTGGCATTACCAGATCGGCAATACCGGCATCCTGCTCGACGGCGAAGTTCGCAATGCCAGCTTGCAGCAGGCCGCGGTGACGAAGGCCTTGAACGCGCTGCAGCGTGCGGGCACGGTAGACGCCATCCTGCTGGGCCATGTGCACCCTGACCACTCACAGCAATTGCCGGGCTGGGCTGCGCAGACCGGCAAGCGCGTGTACGCCCCTGCAGGCGAATGCACAGCCCTCGTGAACGCCGGCCTGCCTGCATCGCAATGCACATCGCTCGTGGGCGGCGAGGTCATACCACTGGACGACTTCACCACCGTGCGTGCGGTGCGCTGGGTGCACAGTCTGGATTGCGGCGAGTTCGGCAATGGAACGAACACGCCCGAGACTTTTGGTTTCCTGGTCACGGCCCGCAGCAACGAACGCGGCAAGATGCTCAATTTCTACGTCTCCGACAGCGGAGCAGGAGGGATCGACCTGATCACTCCCCGTCGTGTCGGGACCACCGTCTACGGTACCCCGATCAACAACCTGAAGGCGGCGATGGCCGATGCGGGATTGAAGCAATTGGCGATCTGGCAGGGCGGACCTGAGTCGCGCATGGTGCACCAGGCGAAGGTCGTCGTGCCGACGTTCCACGTGCAGACCTTCATGCCGCACCACCTGAATGCGCGTGCCAATGCCCAGTCCAGCTTCAGCCTCACTTACGGCATGCACTACGCCTACGGTCTGGACGACCAGCCGCTGCTGAATGCCTTTCTGCAATCGCAAGGTGTGCCCCAGGTCTATCCGACCAACTACCTTGACGCCTGGGTCTACACCAACAGCGGCATCACCAAGATTGCCAACACGGCGATGAAGGCGGACTACGGCTTGCCGGCCGATGGCCCCGGCCCGGGCGTGCAGGGCCCGAACCCGCGCCTGGGTCAGCTGGAGTGCGTGGGTGACGGCGACCCGCTGATTCCGATGCCGCCGCCGATCTGACATCGGCGGACAATTCCCAGGGTGCGCATCCTCCTTGTCGAAGACGAACAGCCGCTGGCCGAATGGCTGGTCAAGGCGTTGGAGCAAGGAGGCTTGCGGGTCGACTGGGTCTCGAACGGCGCGCTGGCCGTGCGCGCCTTCGACGACCATGACTACGACGCATTGATCCTCGATCTGGGCTTGCCTGGCAAGTCCGGACGCGAGATCCTGAAGCAGCTGAGGGCAACGGATCACCGGCTCCCGGTGCTCGTGCTGACGGCACGCGATTCCCTGGCCGAGCGCGTCGAGACCCTCAACGAAGGCGCGGACGACTTTCTCGCCAAGCCCTTCGCGTTGCCCGAGCTGGAAGCCCGACTGACGGCGCTCGTGCGCCGGGCGCGCGGCGTCGAGCACCCTCGCTTCGAGTGCGGGCCTCTCGGCTTCGACGTGGCGAATCGCGAGTTCACATTGAATGGTGAGCGGCTGCTGCTGCCTCGACGCGAACACGCTCTGCTGCGCTGCCTGCTGCAGCGAAGTGGCGAGCCGGTTTCGCGCCAGCAGATCATCGATCGCGTCTTCTCCGATGAAGACGATGTGCTGTCCGCCGCCGTCGACGTGTTGGTGCATCGCCTGCGCAAGCGGCTGGAGAACGCCGGCGTGCGGATCGCGACCTATCGAGGCCTGGGCTACGTCCTGGAAGCCGATGCCGACACGCGACCCTAGCGGGGCGCCCTGGACTTTTCCCGGCTTGCCATCTCGGCGGCCCGACGCGGTGAGGGCTGGCCGGACAATGGCGGCGTCACCACTGCAAGCCCTCAGGCGTGCCGCCATGTTTTGGAAGCGCAACAAGCAGCTCAGCCTGAGGGGCAAGGTCCTGGCCGTGGTCTTGCCCGGCATGCTGGCCATCATCGGCATCGAATTGTGGTTGACCAGGCTCGATGCCATCGACGCTGCGAACATCGCTTTCGACCGATCCCTGCTGGGTACGGTCCGCTCCGTCGACCTGAGCGTCTCGGCGACCCCTGCCGGCGGGCTTGCCGTGGAACTGCCTTACCGCCTGTTTGAGTTTTTCCAATTGACGGCGCGCGGGAACGTCTACTTCCGCGTTGCAACTGCCGATGGTCTGGTCGAGATCGGCAGCCCTGATTTGCCACAGCCCGATGAACGGCCGCCACTGGGCACAGCCGTGTTCTACGACGCCGAGTATTTCGGTGAACCCGTCCGGGTCGCGATGTACGTCCGCACGCTGGACGTCCCGCTCAGTCCGGGCGGCGTGCAGCAGCTGGTGATTCAGGTGGCGGAAAGCGTCACCTCGCGGCAGGCGTTCTCGAGGAGTTTCGTATTCCGCGCGGCGGCGCGGGATGCGATCGTGCTGTCCTTGATAGGCACCACCATTGCCGTCCTGCTGACTGTGACCTTGCGTCCCGTGTCGCGCCTGGCCGCCCAGGTGAACGGGCGCAGCCCCTTCGACATGCAGCCTATCGGCGAGCGGGACCTTCCACGCGACATCCAGCCGCTGGTGGATGCCGTCAACCAGCAACTGGCGAGGACTCAGGAATTGATCACGCGCCAACGCCAATTCGTGGACGACGCATCGCATCAGCTTCGTACACCGCTGGCCACGCTACACGCCCAGGTCGGTTATGCGCTCAGGCAGAAGGATCCGATTGAGATCTCGGCGACATTGAATTCGATAGCCGGACAGCTCGAGAATGCCACCCGCACGGCCAACCAATTGCTGGCCATGGCCCGCGCAGATGCGATGACGCTCAGCGTCGAGGACTTCGACCTTGGCGAACTGGTGCGGGAGGTTGCCACGCGAATGCTTCCGCAGCTTCGCGGCCAGAACATGGACTTCGGCATCGATGTCCCTCCGGGCCCGTGCATCTGCGCGGGTGATCGATTGCTGCTTGCCGAGGCGCTCGCCAACCTGGCCCACAACGCAATCTCCCATACCCAACCGGGAGACCCAGTGACCCTGGCCGCCTTCTGCGATGCGCAATGGGCCGAGGTCAGGGTCATCAACCGAGGCCCACCCATCCCCGCGCAGATCTTGAATCGATTGGGCGAGCGGTTTGTCAAGGGCGAATCGAGCAAGGGCGCCGGTCTGGGTCTGGCCATCGTCAAGTCGATCATCGAACGACACAGCGGATCCATTCATGTCGAACGAGACGATGCCCGTCAAAGCAATTCCATCTCGCTGCGCTGGCCCCGCAACGTCGTGCCGCAATAGGATGGAAAAGGAATGAGGTTCATTCTCTTCCTTCTTCTGGCCTTGGCCTCGCGCGCATGCCTTGGCCAGACGCCGCTCGAAAAGGCCGAGTGCATCGCGGGGGCGAAGGCGGGAGGTGGCTTCGACCTGACGTGCAAGCTGCTCACGGATATGCTGTCCGGCACCAAGGACGTGCGCACCTCCTATCTGCCAGGCGGCATCGGTGCGGTCGCATTCACGACATTCGCGACCAAGCGGCGCGCCGAGCCCAGCAGCCTCGTTGCCTTCTCCAGCGGCTCCCTGCTCAATCTCGCGCAAGGGAAATTCGGACCCTACGGCGATGCCGATGCGCGCTGGCTTGCGGTGGTTGGCGTGGACTACGGCGTGATTGCCGTCAGGAACGATTCGCCGCTGCATTCGCTCGGCGACCTTGCCAAGGCTCTAAAGGCCGATCCTCGAGCCGTGACCTTCGGAGCCGGTGGCACCATCGGCAGCCAGGACTGGTTCAAGGCTGCGCTCGTGGCCATGGCGGCCGGCGCCAACCACAAGTCGATCCGCTTCGTTGCATTCGAGGGCGGCGGCGATGCCATCGCCGCGCTTCGCGGCGGGCATGTCAGCGTATTTGCAGGCGATGCCGCCGAGGTGTCGCGGATCGACAAAGGCGTGGATGGCTTGCGCGTGCTCGCGGTGCTGTCCAAGGAGCGCATCGGTGGTGCATTCGCCCACGTCCCCACGGCCAGGGAGCAGGGCTTCGATATTGTCTGGCCCATCGCCCGTGGCTTCTATCTTGGGCCCGATGTGAGCGACCGCGACGTGCGCGACTGGGAAGAAGTCATGCGCCGGGCGATGGCCGCCCCTGGCTACCCAAAACTCCTCGCCAAATACGGCCTCTACCCGCTGTCTTTGACTGGTCCTGAACTGCGATCATTTATTGCGGACGAGATGGCTCGGTACCGCCAACTTGTTTCCCAGTTTCAGTTGACCCGTGCGGTGAAGTAGGAATTCTGACGTCTGCCACGCACCAAGCCGGCCGGTAAACCAATTGGCCGACCGCCGGTAGCCACGAATGACCGTTTCATAGACGCGGGACGGGACGACGCCGGGATTGCCGACCGGCAGCTTTGGAGCGGGCCGTCGGACCGGTATGGGTCGACCACTGCCGGCCGTGGACGTCAGCTATCCGGTGGCTCAAGTTGAAGGACAGCTTTCTGGCGTTGAGATCGCGCGGCCGACCGCGCAAGCCGACCCATTGCCGTCACTTGACGCCAAAGAGAGCTGCCGTTCAGCGAGCCGCCAGCATCTGGAACTTTCCAAGAGAGCCCTCCCGTGAAAGGGGCCACCACGATTGGCAAGTCGTTCTGGAGGCCGGCGAATCTCCAGTCCAGCAAGTGCCGTCAGACAAAGTCGATGTGCTTGCGCAACGGCAGCTCACGAATCCGCTTCCCGGTGGCCTGGAAGATGGCGTTGGCCAGGGCCGGTGCCGCTGGCGGCACGCCGGTTTCGCCCACGCCGCGTATCGGTTCGCCACTCTCCAGCACCTTGACAACGATCCGGGGCGCCTGCTGCATGCGCAGCACCGGATAGTTGTCAAAGTTGCTTTGTTCGGCTGCGCCCTTGGCGAAGGTGATTTCGCCGTACATCGCAGCGCTGAGCCCGAAGACCACGCCGGACTGCACCTGCGCTTCCAGGTTGCGCGGGTCCAGCGCCGTGCCCACGTCGACGGCGACAAAGACCTGGTCGATCTTCACGCCCTGTGGCGTCACCGTGATCTCCATCACCTGCGCCACCGGCACGCCGCGGCACAGGTGGAAGGCCAAGCCCCGGCCCCGGCCGGCGGCCAGTGGCTGGCCCCAGCCCGACATCGCGGCAACGGCTGACAGCACCTGGCGCGAAGGTGCATGGGTGAGCAGGTCCAGCCGCAGTTTCAGCGGGTCGACACATGGGGGCTCGCAGAGGTTCGGGGTGTGCGGGGTGTGAAGGGTGGGCGTTTCGCCGGGTCTGGCGGGTTAGCGTGCCTCAATGGTGATGAAAGTCACCAAGGCACAGGCGGAAGCCAACCGAGCCCTCGTCGTCGAGACGGCGTCCCAGCTGTTCCGCGAGCGCGGCTTCGACGGCGTTGGCGTGGCAGACCTGATGGCGGCCGCGGGCTTCACCCACGGCGGCTTCTACAAACAGTTCGGCTCCAAGGCGGACCTGATGGCCGAGGCCATGGCTTGTGGCATCGAGCAGACCGCGGCACTGGCTGAAGGCGTGGACGCGGCGACGTTCGTCCAGCACTACCTCTCGCGCGCGCACCGCGACAGCCGGGCGACCGGCTGCACCATGGCGGCGCTGAGCGGTGACGCTGCGCGGCAGCCAGAGACCGTCCGCGTCGCCTTCGAAGCGGGTGTCGAGCACCTGCTGGCACTGCTGAGCCAGAAAAGCGCTCCATCGGACATCGACCCCGCTCAGGCGCGAGCCAGGGTGCTCGACGTGCTGTCACACGCGGTGGGTGCCCTGGTCCTGTCGCGGGGCTGCCCGGACGACTCCGCTCTCGCCGATGAGATCCTGGCGGTCTGCCGCCATGCCATCCTGGGCTCACAGAGCCCGACGGGCACCCACAAGGCATCGACCCGCAAACGCAAGGCGGGCTGAAGCCCCGCAAGTCGAGCGCCGCCGGGTCTGGCGCAGGCCGCTTCTCCATCCCCATCGGTCACACCGCGCGGCTTATTCCCGCTGAGCGCCATTCGCTCGCAGGCGGTGTCATCAACGCCAGGGGAAGTCTGGGCCAGTTCATCTTCGCGCCGCTGAACCAGGCTGTCCTGGCGGTTTTCGGCTGGATGCACGCCATGTGGATGATGACCGCCGTCGCCCTCAGCCTCGATGGCCGGCTGGGTGTTGGGCGTGACGCTGCCGGCTTCAGATCTTGATGAAGTTCGTCGCCGACAGCGATCCGAACGGCAGTTCCGACAGCCGCCCGCCCGTGGCCAGCGAGCCGATGTCCACCGCGAAGTAGCCGATGGCTTCCAGCAGCTTGCGCACCGCCAGCTTGGCATCGGCTTCGTCACCGGCGTAGAACTGCACTCGCTGCCCGCCCGACGCTTCGGGCTGCGCCAGCACATTCACATCCAGGTGGTTCAGCGCCTTGACGACACGGGCGCCCGGTACGTGTTCGCTGAACACTTCGCTCGATGACCGGCCCCCCAGATCGATGGCCTTGATGCCATAGGCGGCCAGCGGGTTGCTGGGGTCCTTGGCGTCGGGCGAGTTGGGGTCCAGGAACTCGACGGGGTTGGTGCCGTCGATGACGATGCGCTGGTTCCACGCGGGCAAGCCAGCCAGCGCGGTGCCCAGGTCGGTCCAGCGCACGGCGACGAGAACGATGTCGCCGGCAGCCGCCTGCGCCACCGTGCCGGCCGTGATGGAAGCGCCGAGTTCTGCCACCAGCGGGGCCAGCGAGGCCGGCCCGCGCCGGTTCGAGAGGGTGGCAGCAATGCCCTTCTTCGCGAGAGCCCGGGCGACGTTGCTGCCCAGGCCGCCGGAGCCGATGATGCCGATGTTCATGATGTTGTCCTTCGTGGGGTTGGGTACGGTGGAAAGGAACGGCGCGGGCGTCTGCCAACGTCTGCGCTGAAGCTTAGAAAAGCCGTCGTTGCTCGACTAGCCGGCACAATCGGATTACACCCATCCATTTGATCGAGTAATCCGACCATGCTCGACCTCAACGACGTCGCTGTCTTCGTGCAGGTGGTGCGCTGCGGCAGCTTTGCCGAGGCCGCGCGGCGCCTGGGCATACCGCCCAACACCCTCAGCCGACGCGTGCAGCAGCTTGAAGCGCAACTGGGCACGCGGCTGATGCAGCGGTCCACGCGCAAGCTGTCCCTCACCAGCGCCGGCCAGGACTTCCACGACCGCTGCGCCGGCGCGGTGGAGGGTCTGGTCGACGCCGGCCAGTCCCTGATGTCGCGCAACGAAGCGCCCAGCGGGCTGGTGCGGGTCGCCGCACCGGCCGACTTCTTCGACTTCTTCCCGATGGAGTGGCTGGCGGAGTTCCTGGCCGCGCATCCACTGGTGCGCGTGGACTTCGTGCTCAGCGATGCCCGCGCCGACCTGATCGCCGACCGCATCGACGTCGCCATTCGCGGCGGCTTGCTGGAAGACTCGGGCCTGTTCGCGCGCAAGGCGCTCGACGCGGGCCTGGACGGCCTGGTGGCCAGCCCGGCCTACATCGCAGCCCGCGGTGCACCCGCCACGCTGCAGGAATTGTCCGGCCACGACGGCCTGGTCTTCGCCCACCCGAGCGGACGCGCGACCTGGCAGTTGTCAGGGCCTGACGGCAGGGACGCCGAAGTGCAGGTGGCCGGCCGGCTCAGCGGCAACACCGCGCAGGCCTTGCGCAAGGCGGCCCTGGCCGGCCTGGGCATTGCACTGCTGCCGTCATCGATGACGCGCCGGGAGTTGCAGGTCGGCCTGCTGGTGCCGGTGCTGCCGCAGTTCCACCGCAAGGGGCACGGCGTGCACCTGGTCTATGCCAGCCGCCGCCACCTGCCGTCGGCCGTGTCGGCATTCATCGATCTGGTGGCTGACAAGCTGGGTGACATCGAAGACCTGCCCATCGCCGCAGCCTGCGCGCCAGCCTGATCGCAACCCCGCCTGATCGCAACCCCTACAGCGGCGCGTCCCAGGGCGCCACATCGCCGCCGTAGCGTTGCGCCAGAAAGTCGATCAGCAACTTCAAGGGCAAGGGCTGGTGCTGACGCGACAGGTAGACCGCATGAATGCCCAGCGCTTCGGGCTCGTGGCGCGGCAGCACCCGCACCAGTGCACCGCTGCGGAGGTCGGCGCCGACGAAATAGGTCGGCAGCATCGCAATGCCCGCCCCGGCCAGCGCGGCCTGCCGCAGCACGGCCGTCTCGTTGCCTGACAGCGGCCCTTGCACCGCCTGGCTGGTCAGCCGCCCGGCTTGCGCCAGGCGGTAGTCGGCGCCGGTGCCGAAGGCGTGCGTGATGCAGTCGTGCACGGCCAGGTCTTCGGGCTGCTTGGGGCGGCCGCGCCGCCTCAGGTAGCCGGGCGACGCACACAGCACCGAACGGCAGGAGGCCAGGCGGCGCGCCACCACACCGTCGTCCAGCCGGTTGGTGATGCGCACGGCCAGGTCGATGCGCTCGCTGACCAGGTCCACCGCGCGGTCCACGGTCAGCAGTTCGACTTCGATGCGCGGGTGTGCCTGCTGGAATTCGACGATGGCCTGCGTCAGGCACGACAGCGCGAACGACAGGCTGGTCGTCACGCGCAGCTTGCCGGTGGGTTCGCTGCGCCGGGCGCCAGCCAGCGTCTGCAGGTCGGCGGCCAGTTCCAGCATCTGGCGCAGGCGTGGCAGCGCTTCCTCGCCGGCCTCACTGAGGCTGACCCGCCGCGTCGTGCGGTGCAGCAGCCGCGCGCCCAGCCAGCGCTCCAGGCTTTCCAGGTGGCGGCTGACCATCGCGCGCGACAGGTCCAGCGTTTCCGCTGCGCGCGTCAGGCTGCCCTGGTCGGCGATCTCGACGAAAGAGCGGATGGCGCTGAGCTGGTCCATGGTTTGCGTCGATCCTGTTGACAATCAATTGAGCGAACCGAAGTTTATTCATTGAAGCTGCATCAATACAGTCTGGTCCACCGATCAACCAACCCCTCGATGGAGACCTTGATGAAGACCTTCAAGAACCTGACCCTGGCCCTGCTGCCCGCCGCGTTGACGCTGGGCGCCGTGGCGCAGGAAGCCGCCGCGCAGACCACCCCGCCGCTGACCGTGCAGGTCTACAACGCCGACGGCGCCAGCTTCCATGTCAACGCCGTGCTGGTGGCCGGCAAGACCGACGCCGTGCTGCTGGACACCGGCTTCACCCGCGCCGACGCGATGCGCATCGCGGCCCTGGTGCTGGACAGCAAGAAGACGCTGAAGACCATCTACATCAGCCAGGCCGACCCCGACTACTACTTCGGCATCGAGGTGCTGAAGCAGGTCTTCCCGGACGCCAAGGTGGTCACCACCGCCCCCACGCTGAAGAAGATCGAAGCCACGCTGCCGACCAAGCTGCAGGTGTGGGGTCCGCGCATGGGTGCCAACGCACCCAAGGGCGTGCCCCTGCCTGAGGTGCTGGCGGGCAACACCATCGCGCTGGAAGGCCAGACGCTGGAGATCCGCGGCCTGGACGACAGCCTGCCGCACCGCAGCTATGTCTGGATTCCGTCGATCAGGACCATCGCCGGTGGTGTGAACGTCTACGCCGGCCTGCACCTGTGGACGGCCGATGCGCAGAGCGTGCAGGAACGCGCCGACTGGGCGAAGAAGCTGGGCACGATGGCCGCGCTGCAACCGACGGTGGTGATTCCCGGCCACAGCCTGCCGGGCCAGAAACACGACGCTTCGCAACTGGCGTGGAGCCAAGCCTATCTGGCGCGATTCGAGCAGGAACTGCCCAAGGCCGCAAACAGCGCGGCATTGATCGACGCGATGAAGAAGGCCTACCCAGACGCAGGCCTCGGCATCGCGCTGGACATCGGCGCGAAAGTCAACAAGGGCGAGATGAAGTGGTGAGACTGGCCACTTCCGCCCGTGTCGACGCCCGAGGTTTGAGCCGCCTGCAGGCTGTGTGGGTCGGCGCTGCCTTGGCATTGAACACGCTGGGCGCGGCGGCGCAAAACCTGCCATAGGGCCGCCCCATCGAGTTGGCGATGGCCAAACAGGTGGCACAAGCCGCCGCAGCCGAGATGACAGCCAAGGGCCTGGGATTGACCATCGCCGTCGTCGACTCCGGCCCACCCATCACGGCCATCCTGGCCGCTGATGAACTGGCGTGCGCCGGGCTGGACTTCCTGGCCCGTCTGCAGACAGCGCACTATGTCGAAGGCCGCCGCATCGCCGACTTCACGGTGTTGCTGGACCTGGCCGTGGCGCTGGGCTTGAACGCGGACGCCTTTGCGTTGGCCTTCCAACGGCTAGACGGCGCAGCCACCCAGGCGCATATCGCAGAAAGCCGGGCTCTTTTGGCACGCGTGGGCGGACAGGGTTTCCCGACGATGGCCATCGAGATCGACGGCCAGTTCGCCACCGTCGACATCGGCCACTTTCTGGGCCGGCCCGAGGCTTGGCGCACCTGGTTCAGCAAGACCCAACGCCCACGGCAGCCTGGCTGCACGGCATCGTGCACTTCCAGGAAGGCGATCTCGAAGACGCCGAGTATTGGTATGACCAATCCGGTCGGCACTTCCGCAGCCGGGGCAGTCTGGACGAAGAGCTGGCCCGTTTCGAGGCCAGCCTCGATGCAGGCCACTCACCGCTTCCAACCTGACCAGGAAGAACTTGGCTGAACCGAGATGGCTGGCTACTGCCCCTGAAGACCAGCGGAACCCGACCCATGGCTGAAGTTGACCTGCGGCGAACAGAAGCGTCGAAGGCTGGTGGAGCCCTTCACAATCAAGACCTGACCCCCGTTTGTTCGAGATACCTACCTTTCACCATGGACAAATTCGTGCTGCGGCAGCAGGTGCTGGAACGGCTTGCCGAAGACTTGCTGCAAGCCGAACAGGCCGTGCGGGCGGCCCATGAAGCCGCGACTCACGAAGAAAACATCGCCGAAAACAAATACGACACCTTGGGACTGGAAGCCGCCTACCTGGCCACCGGCCAAGCTCGTCGCGCCGAAGCCATCCGCCAAGCGATGGCCAATTGGCGCCAATTCCGCCCGAGCCCCTACGACGCCAGCAAAGGCATACAACTCGGCGCACTGGTCTGCCTGGTCGATTCCGACGACAAGCAGCAACAACTCTTTCTGGGCCCGGACGGGGGCAGCATGCAGTTGGTCAGCGGCACTCAGCTCGTTCAAGTCATCAGCAGCGGAACTCCTTTGGGCAGGGCCATGTTGGGCAAATGCGAGGGTGACGAGGTGTCGATACAGGTCGCCCCAATCCGACAACAGTTTGAGGTGCTGCGGGTTCATTGAGCCGCCAGCAAGTTCACGCCGAATTGGTCGGAAATTACCCGCCCCGCCCCCGGCAGGACGATCTGCACAAGTCCTGGCCAGGCCCGAGGAGCCTGGCGGCGCGCTTGACAGTAGAGTGGGGCAGAAAGCAGGTTCCTTGGGGGTCAACGTCCGAAGCAGACGCAGCCTCTGGGCGCCACCTCAAGACCGTTGAAGTGCCAGGGAGGCGCGGCATGGCGAGTTTGGTCATTCATCAGGGCGTTCGCGCCCTTGTTCTGCTGTCGGCGACGCTGACCGGCTGTGGCGGCGGGTCAGGTGGCATTGGTGGCGGCGAATCCAGGACGCTGTACCTGTCCTTGAATTACCCGAACGGGATGGCCAATCTGTGGCAGCCGACCACCCTGGTCCCGCAGATCACGGGGCTGGATGGCAACGCACCCAGCTGTTCGCTCGTGAGTGGGCGCGTGCCTGCTGGCATGGCGCTGCAAGAAGACTGCACGATCACAGGAACGCCGCAGGAGCTGGGCAATAGCTCGTCCACCATCCGGATCACCGTTCGCGGATTCCAGGGGCAGGTGGACACCGCTCTGGCGCTATCGGTCCTTGGCCCCTCCACCGATTACAAGCTCGGCACCTTTGCCGGCGTGGTGCGGTTGGTCGTGGGCGCAGCGGTCTCTGAACTTCCAGGGCGGACCGTGAATGGTCAGTGGGCGAACTGGGTGCCGCAGGCAGGTCAGTCCGTGGCCTACCGCCTATCTGAAGGCACGCTGCCGCAGGGCCTGGCCATCAATGGCAACAACGGTGGGCTGACTGGGGTACCGGCGGCCACCGGCGCGTACACATTCACGCTCGCCGCGCTGGCCAGCCAGGGCTCGGCGACAGCCAGCACTTCCACCGCCTACCGGGTGGATGTGTCGCTGCCGGACGTGAGTTCTGGCTATGAGCGCACGCGAACGACCCCGTACGCCGTGGGTGACGTCGTGTCCACCGTGCCTACATCGCGTTTCGGCAGCGGCCTGAACCCTGCCGACTTCCGTTTCACCTACAGCAGCCGCAGCGACTCCGCACCGCTGCCGCCTGGCCTCTCGCTCAACCCACAGACCGGCGAGATCGGCGGCACGCTGACCGGCCCTGTGCGCAGCCAGCGGGGCGAAGCGGTCATCTACGAACATGTCGTGGTGGTGCAGGTCGCCACCCGAGGCGTGAGTTTCGAACTCCCTGCCATCTTGTGGCAGGCGTCGATCACCCCCCCGCCGCTGAAGCCCGGCGACGGCTTCCTGCCCGCCCCGACCTCAACGAACGCGCCCAGTGCCATGTGGCAGCGCACCTACACAACGACGGTCGAAACCCAGTACGCGCAAGCGGTGAAGTTGTACGAGCGTCTGGCCACCCTCACCGGACCCACCAAATTCGGCAATACCGTGCAGTTCGAGTACGACAACGTTCCCTTCGACGGCGCCAGAAAGGCCCTGTCGTTCACGCCCGAGCGCGTGGGCCAGCCGCAGGTCATCAACGAAGCCACGGTGTTGCCCAAGCCGGTGTTGGCGCCTGGCCTGTACGTGGGAACGATTGCCGCAGGCAACCCGGAGGGCGCCGCGCCCTCGATGGGCGTCGGGTGCAACGGTATCGGCGCCTTCCAGGTGCACGAAGTCGAGTTCGCTGCCGACGGCACGCCAAGAAAATTGGCAGCGGACTATGCACAACCTTGCGCGGGCGGCGGCACCACGTTCCTGATGGGTGCCATACGGCACAACTCCACGGTGCCGTTGGCGCTGGACGTGCTGTACGCCGTTCCCGGACGCAGCGGCGACGTGCTGGAAGGCACGCCGTTCTTGCTGAATGGTTCGGCCTCGTGGAGCCCTGTCAGCCCTGTCATTGACTGGCAATGGCGACAGATTTCCGGCCCGGCTTTCGACCTCGGCGACTGCAAGACGCAAGCGCCTACCTGCGCCACCTATGTACCGACGGTGTCTGCCGGCGGGGACACCGCCGTGTTCGAGTTGCAGGTCACCACGCTGTCAGGCCGCATCGCGACGGCGCGACTGAATCTGCGCATCCGCAGCACGGCCGACCGGCAATCGCTGGCGCAGCAACGCAGCGCCAATGGCCGCGTGGCCACCACCACCGGGTCTGACGTGCTGTTCTCGGTGCCGACGAAATTCGGCACCGAATCTATCTACCTGCTGCAACGCGCAGACCATTTCTACATCAGCGCCGTCGGCAATCGACAGCCCGATGACACGACGGTGAACGCTGCCACGCTGGCCGCTTCGACGCCCGATGGCAAACCTTTTGCGGCGCCACAGGCACTGTCAGGCACCGGTCCAGCCATCGCCAACGCTTTTGGCAGTGAGTTCTCGGCCGGTGTGCCACCGCCCAGTTGCAGCATAACGGCATGGGATATGTCGCTGGCGTCCTTGGTGCGTGACCCGACGGATTACACGGTGGTGCGCCAACTGGCGGTTTGGTTCAATGTCCGTTGCCCCAGCGGCGAATCCTTGTTCAGCCGCTTCTGGATCGATTACCAGCCCGTCAACCCGCCCACGGCTCGGGCCAGCGGCCCGGCGACGGTACCCCGGGGTGCGCCGTTCACGCTGATTGACGCCGGCTCGTCCTCGGCCTTCGGACCCCTGAAGGCACGGCTGTGGACACAGATCTACGGGCCGGCAGCCAAGTCGGTGGTGCAGTTGCAGGATGGCGGTTTGCAGGTCACACCGGCCGACAACACCCCGGACGGTACGCGCATGGTCTTTGTGCTGGAGGCAGCAGACGTGCGCGGTCAACCCGGCGTGGCGACGGTGCGCGTGGTGGT
The DNA here is from genome assembly GCA_031424355.1 of Betaproteobacteria bacterium. Lineage (GTDB taxonomy): Bacteria > Pseudomonadota > Gammaproteobacteria > Burkholderiales > Burkholderiaceae_C > Rubrivivax. The sequence goes on along the minus strand of JANPHI010000295.1, from coordinate 8,342 downwards.
GACTGGTGGGCCGGCACCGCTGCGGGTGGATGGGCAACGGCCGGCAAGCATCCGATAGCCCAAGGCGCTGGTCCATGCTACCGGGGTGTTCGCTGCAAAAGGTCAACGGCCGAACGCCACCAGTTCCTTCGCCCGATCCAGAGCCCACAGCTGCGCCAACACCCGTCGCGCCTGGACGTCACCCACCACCGGCCCCGCCAGTTCCATGAACTTGTCGTCCAGGTCGGCGTCACTGAGGGGCAGTTCCGGATCGCCCTTGCGCGTGGGCTGCAGAAAACGTCCTGTGCGGCCATCGTGCGTCGTGATCGTCACGCGCGCCGCGCGGCGCCCGGGGAAGTTGGCGTCGATTTCCGGGTCCACCGTCAGTTCGATGCGGGTCATCAAGGCCCGTGTCTGCGGGTCTTGCAGGCGTTCATCGGTGAAGGCGGCCAGGCGCACGCGGTCGAAGCGCAAGCCGGTGGCCACGACATAGAACAGGCTGAAGCGCGCTTCGGCCGCCGTGCGCGGATGCACGTTGCCGGCCACATCCAGCGCCGGGCGGTAGGTGGCCACCTGCACGCGCGCGATGTCGTCGGCGGTGATGCCCATCTGCTGCCTCAGCGCCAGTGCGCCGTCGATGGCCGCGAAGGTGTGGCCGCAGCAGGCGTGGTTCTTGAAGGTCATGGCCTCGATGTGGAAGGTTTGCCCCAGCGTGGCCAGCGCGGCCGACCAGTCGGGCTCGCCGGTGCCGCGTTCACCCATCGCACGTGCAAGGCCCGTCTCACCATCCAGCACCGCCGCTGAACCGGTGAAGCCTGCGCGGGCCAGTTGCGCGGCCAGAACGCCGGCCTCCGCAGCGCGGCCGGCGTGCAAAGGCTTGGACATCGAATCGGTGCGGAAGGCCTGCTGCAGGCCGGAAGCGAAGGTGGCCGCCGTGGCCAAGGCGTGGGCGAAACGCGCGCTCTCCAGGCCATACAAGGCGGCTGCTGCAGCCGCCGCGCCGAAGGTGCCGACCGTGCCGGTGTTGTGCCAATAGCGGTAATGCGCACGCCCCAACGCCGCGCCGATGCGCGTGGACAGTTCATAGCCCACCACCACGGCGCGCAAGAAGGTCTCGCCGTCCGCACCCACATCCTGGGCTGCTGCCCAGGCCGCCGAGATCGTCGGCGCGCCCGGGTGGTAGATGGCCTCGCGGTAGATGTCGTCCACCTCCACCGTGTGCGCGGCCGTGCCGTTGATCAGCGCCGCCGCACGGGCCGTGGCCAGGCGGCCCAGGGTCAGGCGTGAACGGCCGTGGTCCAGGTCGTCGGCGAGTGCTTGTTCGATCGCCCGCGCCGGTGCTTCCACGGCCCCGGGCAGCAAGGCCGAGGCCCAATCGACGACGGCGCGCTTGGCATGGTGACGCTGCGATGCGGTCAGGGGCTGCTGGGCCATGGCGGCGCCGGCTTCGGCCAGGATCTGGATGGTGGTCATGCGCTGCGCCTGTTCGGGGTGAAGGCGGCCATCATCGCGCGCGCCAGCGCCGGGCGGCCCTTCGGATCGCGTCCGCCACCATGCGTTTTTCGAATGCCACCTGCCGTCTGGCATGACGGCAGGTCATGCCTGGGCACGTGATGTGAAGTTCCGGATTCGTCGAGATCCGGACACCATCGGGCCATCGATCAGCCCTGGAGCAGGCCTTGAATTTCGAACTCAACGAGGAACAGCAGAGCTTTGCCGACGCTGTGCGGCGCTTTGCCCATGACAAGCTGGCCGACGGCGCATTGAAGCGTGCGCACTCGGCCCACTTCCCCTGGGATGCGGCCACGCTGGTGGCCGAGCAGGGCCTGATGGGCATCGCCTTCAACGAAGCGGATGGCGGCCAGGGCGGCACGCTGATGCATGCGGTGTTGGCCATCCAGGAAGTGGCGCTCGTCTGCCCGAAGAGCGCCGACATCGTGCAGGCCGGCAACTTCGGGCCTATACGGACCTTCGTCGAATACGCCACGGCCGAGCAGAAGGCGCGCTTCCTGCCCGACCTGCTGGGCGGCCGCAAGCTGATCGCGCTGGGCATGAGCGAGCCCGATGCGGGCTCTGCCGTCACCGAGTTGAAGACCACGGCACGCGTCGAAGGCGAAGAGGTCGTCATCAACGGCAGCAAGGTGTTCTCGACCCACAGCCCCGAGGCCGGCCTCTTCCTGATCTACGTGCGCTTCGGCCCTGGCGTGGGCGGCATCGGCTCGGTGCTGGTGGAACGCGGAACACCGGGCTTCGACGTGGGTGCACCGTCCGCTTTCATGAGCGGTGAAACCTGGAGCCCGCTGTACTTCGAGAACTGCCGCATTCCGAAAGCCAACATCCTGCTCGGCGAAGGCGGTTTCAAGAAGCAGATTGCCGGCTTCAACGTCGAACGGCTGGGCAACTCATCACGCGCATTGGCGCTGGGTCGGCATGCCTTCAACGTGGCGCGTGAACACGCCGTCATACGCAAGCAGTTCGGCCGCGAGTTGTGTGAATTCCAAGGCATCCAGTGGAAGTTCGCCGAGATGCAGTTGAAGCTGGAGATGGCGCAGCTGATGCTCTACAAGGCTGCACTGGAAGCCGAACTGCCGGACCGGGATGGCCTGCCTTCCGCGCAGACCACCGCGCTGGCCAAGCTGGCCTGCAACCAGGCCGGTTGGGATGTCTCCAACGAAGCGCTGCAAGTGATGGGCGGCCTGGGCTACAGCCAGGAGTCGCTGGTCGAATACTGCGTGCGCCGCACACGGGGCTGGATGATCGCCGGCGGCTCCATCGAGATGCTGAAGAACCGCATCGCAGAAGGCGTGTTCGAGCGCAGTTTTTCGCAGCGCCCACCCAAGTGATCGAGGTCGGCGCGGTGCCACCACCACGCCCACGGATACCCACGGAGACAGACAACATGATTCGATTGACAACGCGCCGCCACGCCGCAGCATGGCTGTGTGCGGCTTGCATGCCCCTGGCAGCGCTGGACGCACAGGCCCAGGCACCGTACCCGAACAAGCCCGTGCGCATCGTCGTCGGCTACTCGGCCGGTGGCCCGACGGACATGGTCGCCCGCTTGCTGGCCACGAAGCTGCAGGCGGCATGGGGCCAGCCCGTACTCGTTGAAAACAAGCCCGGTGCGGGTTCTAACCTGGCCACTGAAATCGTGGTCGGCGCGGCGCCCGATGGCTACACCTTGCTGCTGGCAGCAGCCCCGATCACGATGAACAGCTTTCTGTTCAAGAACCTGAAGTGGGACGTGCAGAAGAGCCTGGACCCGGTGTCGATGGTGATGTCGGCACCGGCCATCCTGGCCTTGGCGCCCAACGTCGCGGCCAAGAACGTGCAGGAACTGGTGGCCCTGGCGAAGAAGCAACCCGGCGTCCTGACCTATGGCTCCACCGGCAATGGCGGCTCGCAACATCTGGCCGGTGAAGTCTTCCAACGCCGCACCGGGATCGAGCTCGTGCACGTGCCTTACAAGGGCGCTGCCCCCGCCATGCAAGACCTGATGGCCGGGCACATCTCGATGGTTTTCATGACTTCGGTGTCCGCCGTCGAAATCATCAAGGGCGGCAAGATCCGCGCGCTGGCCGTGGCTTCGGCCAACCGCATCCCGCAACTGCCCGACCTGCCCACGATGTCCGAGGCCGGCGTTGCGGGCTTCGAGTCAGACTCGTGGAACGGCATCCTCGTACCCAAGGGCACCCCGCTCGAGGTGGTGGCACGTCTGCAAGCGGCGATTGCCAAGGCGGTGGCCGCACCGGACATGCGCGACAAGGTGGTGGCCCAAGGCGGCGTGCTGGTCGGCAACACACCGGCGGAGTTCCGCGGCTTCATCAAGCAGGAAGTCGAGCATTGGGCGCAGGTGTTCAAGACCGTGAACGTGAAGGTCGATTGATGGACAGCATCCACTGCAGCCCGGCCGCCTTGGCGCAGGCACTGTTGCACCCGGCCAGCATCGCGCTGGTCGGCGCGTCGGATGACCCGAGCAAGACGGCCGGCCGGCCCTTGAACTACCTGAGGCAGGCGGGCTTTGCCGGCCGGGTCTATCCCGTCAATCCATCGCGCACCAGCGTGCAGGGCGAGCGCGCCTGGGCCAGCCTGGCGGACCTGCCCGAGGTGCCGGAACACGTCTTCGTGCTGACGCCGACGGACAGCGTGCTCGACGTCGCACGTGCAAGCGCGCGGCTGGGCGTGAAGGTGCTGACGGTGCTGGCCGGCGGCTTTGCCGAAGCCGGACCGGCAGGTCGCGACCGCGAGCAGGCCCTGGCGGCCATCGCACGTCAATCCGGCATGCGCATCGTGGGGCCCAGCAGCCTGGGCGTGGTGATGCCAGGCGAAGGCCTGGTGCTGACCGCCAATGCGGCCTTTGCAGAACCCGACATGCCGACCGGGCGGGTCTTCGTGGCTTCGCAAAGCGGCAGCATGATCGGCGCGCTAGTCTCACGGGGCAAGGCGCGCGGCATCGGCTATGCGGGCCTGGTTTCCGTCGGTGGCGAGGCCGACCTGAGCGTGGGCGAGATCTGCGCCGCCACACTGGACGACCCCCACATCGACGGCTATCTGCTGTTCCTGGAAAGCCTGCGTCACGGCGATGCGCTGCGCGCCTTCGCATTGGGCGCCGCGCAGCGCGGCAAGCCGGTCATGGCCTACAAGCTCGGCCGCTCAGCGGCTGCGGCCGAGATGGCCACCACGCACACCGGCGCCCTGGCCGGTGAAGACGATGTGGCCGACGCCTTCTTCCGCGACCTGGGCATCGCCCGCGTCAACGTGCTGGAAGCGCTGCTGGAAACCTATCCGCTGGCGCGCCGCGTGCCGCTGGCACCTGCCGGCAGCGCACCGCGCCGCGTGGGTGTCGTCACCACCACAGGCGGCGGTGCTGCCATGGCTGTGGACCAGCTGGGCATGCGCGACGTGGTGGTGCAGCCGCCCTCCGCCGAGACGCTGCAACGGCTGGCCGCAGCAGCCCTGCCGGCCATGCCGGGCCGCGTGCTGGACCTGACCCTGGCAGGCGCCCGCTACGACGTGATGAAGGGTGCGCTCGACATCCTGCTGGACGCACCCGAGTTCGACCTGATCCTGGCGGTGGTGGGTTCATCGGCCCGCTACCAACCCCAACTGGCCGTGCAGCCCATCATCGACAGCGCGGCCAGCGCGCGGCCGCTGGCCGCGATGCTGGTGCCGGATGCACCCGAAGCCCTGGCGCGCCTGACGGCGGTCGGCATCCCGTGTTTCCGTTCGCCCGAGGCCTGTGGTGATGCGATCGCGGCGGTGCTGGCAAGGCGCGCACCCACGGCACAGGCGCGCATCGAACGGCGCACGGACAAAGGGGGGCGGGCCTTGAGCGAAGCCGATGCCTATGGCGTGCTCGATCAACTGGGCGTTGCGCATGCGCCCGTGGTGGCCGCGCCTCTGGCCGGCCCCGTGTCCGCCCTGCCCTTCAACTTCCCGGTGGCCGTCAAGGTCTGCTCTGCCGCGATTCCGCACAAGACCGAAGTGGGCGGCGTGGTGCTGAATGTTCGCGATGCGGCAGGGTTGGATGCGGCCCTGAGCACCTTGCGCGCGAACCTGGCTGAACGCGCGCCCGGCGTGCCCTGCGACCAGGTGCTGGTGCAGCCCATGTGCAGCGGCCTGGCTGAAGTGCTGCTGGGCTACAGGGTCGATGCCGAGGCCGGCCCCATCGTGATGCTGGCGGCCGGTGGCATCTGGGCAGAGGTGGCGCGCGACCGCAGCCTGCGCCTGGCACCGGTCACCTTGGCGGCCGCGCACGAGATGATCGGCGAGGTTCGCGCGTTGAAGACGCTGACCGGCCTGCGTGGACGCCCACGCGGCGATCTCGATGCGCTGGCCCGTGCCATCGAACGCTTGTCGCAGCTGGGCGACGGATCACATGCTGACGTGCTGGAGGCCGAGATCAATCCGCTGCTGGTGCTGGCTGAAGGCCGTGGCGTGCTGGCGGTCGATGCCTTGGTGGTGCGCAGCTGAGGCCGCTGCGCAAGCCGGTCGCAAGCCAATACCGCGCTGTCACTGCCCTGTCGGCAATGCCAGTCTGCTGTTGCGGATGGCCTGTTGTGCGAAGGGCGTGTCCAGCAAGTCCAGGAACCGCAGATCTGCTTCGGGCGCCTTGGCCATGGACGACACGGCCCCGGGTGGCCATGGCTGCGGTCAGCCCCAGTTTGGGCACGACCACGTTCAGGAAGCAGGACCCGCTGGCACCTTCGGAAAAGCCCACCGACTTGGCTGTCAGCAGCGCCTCTTGGAAAGCCTCGACCGTCGAGATATCCGGCAGTGGCTGACCCGTCTTCACCGCGACACCGATGCCTGAACGGGCCACGTCACGGCGATGAGGGCGAAGGCACCTTTCAGGATGCCGGTGGTCAGGATCTTGATGCCCTGGCCGCGCGTTGGCGCTGCCGCATGTGAAAGGCTCATGTCGTCTCCAGACCCCGTTCTGGTGATCAGTCTCGCGGCTCGGTCGAAGCAAGCTGGTGGCTCAGTTCGAGGCGCGAGCGCTTGCGCAGCGCGGCCTCGTGAAAGCGCCGCTGCTGCAGTTCCGTTGCGGGTACCAGGGAAGGCACTTCTGCCGGGCGCCCGGCATCGTCAACCGCCACCATCGTGAAATAGCTGCTGTTGACATGCCTGCGCTGCTGGCTGCGGATGTCTTCGGCCAGCACCTTGATGCCGACTTCCATCGAACTGCGGCCCGTGTGGTTCACCGCAGCCAGCAGGCTGACCAGCTCGCCGACATGGATCGGTTGGCGGAACAGCACCTGGTCCACCGACACCGTCACCACGTAGCGGCCGGCATAGCGGCTGGCGCAGGCGTAAGCCGCCTGGTCCAGCAGCTTCAGCAAGTGGCCACCGTGCACATTGCCGGCGAAGTTGGCCATGTCCGGGGTCATCAGCACCGTCATGCCCAACTCGTGCGAAGGCTGCGCGTCCATGGTCGTCAGACGCGTTCGAGGATGACGGCGATGCCCTGCCCGACGCCGATGCACATGGTGCACAAGGCATACCGACCGCCGGTCCGGTGCAACTGGTTCACCGCGGTGGTGGCCAGTCGGGCGCCCGAAGCACCCAGCGGGTGGCCCAATGCGATGGCGCCGCCGTTCGGGTTGACGCGCGCATCGTCATCGGCCAGGCCCAGATCGCGCAGCACGGCCAGGCCTTGCGCGGCGAAGGCTTCGTTCAACTCGATCACATCCAGTTGCGCCAGGCTCAGACCGGTCAGTTCCAGCACCTTGCGCGTGGCCGGCGCCGGGCCCATGCCCATGGTGCGCGGCGGCACGCCGGCGGTGGCCATGCCGACCACGCGCGCGCGCGGCGTCAGGCCCTGGCGTGCGGCGGTGGCTTCGTCGGCCAGCAGCAAGGCGCAGGCGCCGTCGTTCACGCCGCTGGCGTTGCCAGCCGTCACCGTGCCGTCGGGCCGCACCACGCCCTTCAACTTGGCCAGTGCCTCCAGCGTGGTGTCGCGCGGGTGCTCGTCGCGGTTCACGACCAGCGCCTCGCCCTTCTTCTGCGGCACGTGCACGGGCACGATCTCGGCGTCGAAGAAGCCGGCCTTCTGCGCGGTGATCGCCTTGAGCTGGCTCGCGAGCGCCATGCGGTCCTGCGCCTCGCGCTCGATCTTGAAATCGGTGGCCACGTTCTCGGCGGTCTCGGGCATGGCGTCCACACCGTACTGCGCCTTCATCAGCTTGTTGACGAAGCGCCAGCCGATGGTGGTGTCGTAGAGGGCGTTGCTGCGCGAGTAGGGATCTTCAGCCTTGGGCATCACGAAGGGTGCGCGACTCATGCTTTCCACACCGCCCGCGATCATCAGACCAGCCTCGCCGCTCTTGATGGCGCGGGCTGCGGTGCCCAGCGCGTCCAGGCCCGAACCGCACAAGCGGTTGACGGTGGAGCCGGGCACTTCCAGCGGCAGGCCGGCCAGCAGGGCGCTCATGCGCGCCACATTGCGGTTGTCTTCGCCGGCCTGGTTGGCGCAGCCGTAGATCACGTCGGTGACGGCCTGCCAATCGACACCCGGGTTGCGCGCCATCAACGCAGCAAGCGGTACAGCGCCGAGGTCGTCGGCACGCACACTGGCCAAGGCACCGCCGTAGCGGCCGAAAGGGGTGCGAACGGCGTCGCAGATGTAGGCATGTCTTGGCGATGAGGTGTTCATGTCGGCAGGCTCATGTGGGCAAGTGGGGGCTGGTGGTCAGTGCCCAGATGCGCTTGAGCAGCGCGCGGGCTTCGGTGTTGCCGATCACGGGGCCGGCCAGCTCGATCAGCTTGCCTTCCAGGTCGGCGTCGGACAGGGGCAATTCGGGGTCGCCCTTGCGGTCGGGTTGCAGATGAGTCAGCACGCGGCCGTCGCGCAAGGTGATGGT
>JANPHI010000294.1:0-23973 GCA_031424355.1 Betaproteobacteria bacterium | reverse complement strand
GTCCTTGTTGGGACCGCAGCCGCGACCTTCCTTGATCTCCTGGTCCATGCAGCGCGAGACGAAGTCGCGCGGTGCCAGGTCCTTCAGCGTGGGGGCGTAACGTTCCATGAAACGTTCGCCGTTGACGTTGCGCAGGATCGCGCCCTCGCCGCGGCAGCCCTCGGTGAGCAGCACGCCGGCGTTGTGCACGCCGGTGGGGTGGAACTGCCAGAACTCCATGTCTTCCAGCGGCACGCCGGCGCGGGCGGCCATGCCCAGGCCGTCGCCGGTGTTGATGAAGGCATTCGTGCTGGCCGCGAAGATGCGACCCGCACCGCCGGTGGCGAACAGCGTGGTCTTGGCTTCGAGGATGTGGACCTCGCCGGTTTCCATTTCCAGCGCGGTGACGCCCAGCACGTCGCCGTCGGCGTCGCGGATCAGGTCCAGCGCCATCCATTCGACGAAGAAGTTGGTGCGTGCCTTGACGTTCTGCTGGTACAGCGTGTGCAGCATCGCGTGGCCGGTCCGGTCGGCCGCGGCGCAGGCGCGCTGCACGGGCTTTTCACCGTAGTTCGCGGTGTGGCCGCCGAAGGGGCGCTGGTAGATGGTGCCGTCGGGGTTGCGGTCGAAGGGCATGCCGAAGTGCTCGAGCTCGTACACCACTTTCGGTGCTTCGCGGCACATGTATTCGATGGCGTCCTGGTCGCCCAGCCAGTCCGAACCCTTGACGGTGTCGTAGAAGTGGTAGTGCCAGTTGTCTTCGGCCATGTTGCCGAGCGACGCACCGATGCCGCCTTGCGCGGCCACCGTGTGGCTGCGGGTCGGGAACACTTTGGACAGCACCGCGACATTCAAGCCGGCCAAAGCCAGTTGCAGCGAAGCGCGCATGCCGGAGCCACCGGCGCCGACGATGACGACGTCGAACTTACGGCGGGGAAGTGAGGAAGTCAGCGCCATGATTTTTTACAGTCTCCAGAGCACTTGTATGGCCCAACCCATGCAGCCGATGAGCCAGACGATGGTGAACACCTGCATCACCAGGCGCAGCGCGGCGGCCTTGACGTAGTCCATCCAGACGTCGCGCATGCCGACCCAGGCGTGCCAGCCCAGGGACAGCAGGATCACGAAGGTGAAGACCTTCATCCACTGCGCCGAAAAGATGCCGGCCCAGGCGTCGTAGCCCAGCGGGCCTTTGGTGAACAGCACCTGTGCCAGCAGCAGCACGGTGTACAGGGCCATCAGCGTGGCGGTGACGCGCTGGCTGAGCCAGTCGCGCATGCCGTAATGCGCGCCAACGACGACGCGCCTGGAACCGAAATCAACGGACATGGTCTTGTTGCCTTATCAATGCGCTCAATACAGGCCGAACAGCTTGGCGCCCAGCACCAGCGTCAGCAACACGCTGACAGCCAGCGTGACGACGGCCGACTGGCGGCCGAATTCCTTGGTGACGCTGTGCGTCGCGTCCATCCACAGGTGGCGCACACCGGCGATGAAGTGGTGCAGGTAAGCCCAGATCAGGCCCAGCACGACGACCTTGACCAGCAGGCCGGGCACGAAGCCGATGCCGGCTTCGAAGGCACTGGTGAATCGTTCGAAGGTGATCTCGGACGTGAGGCTGACATCAAAGAACCAGATGATCAGCGGCAGCAGTGCAAACATCATCGCGCCACTGGCGCGGTGCAGGATGGACACCAGGCCCGCCAGCGGCAGGCGGTACTGCAGGGCGTCCACCAGGCGCATCGTGCCGGGTCTTTGCTTTGCACTTTTATTCGCTATCTCAGGCATGTTGTTGCTCTCGAAACCACGTGAAACCAAATGAGTTTATTGCAATGCAGCAGCGCCAGGCTTACAGCGGCGGGTGTCGCGAAGAAAAGTCAGATCAGCTCGTTGCGGTAGTGGTGGGCGGCGGTCTGGTACAGCCCGCGCCGCAGCTCAACGGGGCGGTCGCCATAGGTATACGACAGGCGCTCGACCGACAGCAGCGGCGTGCCCAAAGGCAGTTGCAGCAAGGCGGCTTCTTCGGCTGCCGCCGACACGGCGCGGATTTTTTCTTCCGCGCGAACCATGTGCACGGCGAATTCGACCTCGAACAAGCGGTACATCGGGCCGCGCCAGGCCTGCAGGCGTTCCACCGTCAAGCCCTTGAAGGCCGAGCCGGGCAGCCAGATGTCGTCCAGCACCACCGGCGTCGCACCGTTCAGCAGCAGGCGGCGCACCTGCACCGCCGATTCGCCGGCCTTCAGACCCAGGCTGCGCGCGACCTCACCCGGCGCCCGCATGCGCCGGCATTCCAGCAGCTTGCGCTGCAGCGCGGGCGGCGTGCCGTCGTCGGGCGTCAGGCGCAGGAAGCGGTACTGGGTGGACTGCTCGGCGTGGGTGGCCACGAAAGTGCCCTTGCCCTGGCGCCGCACCAGCATGTTGTCGGCAGCCAATTCGTCGATGGCCTTGCGCACCGTGCCCTGGCTGACGCGAAAGCGTGCGGCCAGTTCGATTTCGCTGGGGATGACCTGCCCGGGCAGCCAGGCCCCGTCCTGCAGGCTTTGCACCAGCAGCGCCTTGATCTGCCGGTACAACGGACTGAAGGCCGGACCGGCGTGCGGTGCGGTGGGCGGTTCAGGCAAGGCGACAGACTCGGCGCGGGACGGCATGCCCGGATTGTCTTCCATAAGACATAAGAGTTCAGTCAGGGTCAGCTGTCTAGAATCGCGGGCTGCGTCGGGCTGCACGGCCTGACCGTCTGTTTCACACCCATCCAGGAGACTCGCATGTCCACCAAGAAGCCCGTTCGTGTGGCCGTTACCGGCGCTGCCGGCCAAATCGGTTACGCCCTGTTGTTCCGCATCGCCAGCGGCGAAATGCTGGGCAAGGACCAGCCGGTGATCCTGCAACTGCTGGAAGTGCCCGTCGAAGGCCCGCAGAAGGCGCTGAAGGGCGTGATGATGGAAATCGACGACTGCGCCTTCCCGCTGCTGGCCGGCATGGAAGCCCACAGCGACCCGATGACCGCCTTCAAGGACGCCGACTACGCGCTGCTGGTCGGTTCACGCCCGCGCGGCCCGGGCATGGAACGCGCCGAGCTGCTGGCCATCAACGGCGCCATCTTCACCGCGCAGGGCAAGGCGCTGGACGCCGTCGCCAGCCGCAATGTCAAGGTGCTGGTCGTCGGCAACCCGGCCAACACCAACGCCTACATCGCGATGAAAAGCGCGCCCAGCCTGCCGCGCGAGAACTTCACCGCCATGCTGCGCCTGGACCACAACCGCGCCGCCAGCCAGATCGCCGCCAAGACCGGCAAGCCGGTGGCCGCAATCAAGAAGCTGGCCGTCTGGGGCAACCACAGCCCGACCATGTACGCCGACTACCGCTTCGCCACCATAGCCGGCGCCAGCGTGAAGGACATGATCAACGACCAGGTCTGGAACAAGGACACCTTCCTGCCCACCGTGGGCAAGCGCGGCGCCGCCATCATCGAAGCGCGCGGCCTGTCGTCGGCCGCCAGCGCGGCCAACGCGGCCATCGACCACATGCGCGACTGGGCCCTGGGCACCGCCGGCGAGTGGGTCACGATGGGCGTGCCCAGCAACGGCGAATACGGCATTCCGAAGGACGTGATGTTCGGCTTCCCGGTCACCACCGAAGGCGGCAAGTACAAGATTGTTGAAGGTCTGCCCATCGACGCCTTCAGCCAGGCCTGCATCGACAAGACGCTGGCTGAGCTGACGGGCGAACAAGACGGTGTGAAACACCTGCTGTGACCGAACCGGCCGCCCCCCGCGACGCCCTGGTGGGCGCCGACGACGCCGCTTCCGAGCTGCCCGTCTGCGACCACTACTGCGGCACCGAAGTGCGCATGGCCAAGGCGCTGGCGCTGCAGGCTGAACTGGGGGCGGTGTTCGACATCACGCTGGACTGCGAGGACGGCGCGCCGGTGGGCGCTGAAGCGGCTCACGCCGCTTTGTGTGCGCGCATCGCGTTGTCCGAAGCCAACCGTTTTGGCCGTGTCGGCGTGCGCGTGCACCCGGCGGACCACCCGGCCTTCGAGGCCGACCTGCAGACCCTGATCGGCCAGGCCGGCGACCGCTTGGCCTATGTGATGGTGCCCAAGCCGCGCGGCGCCGCCGACGTGCGCCACGCCATCGCCCGCGTGCAGGCGGTGGCCGCCGCCACCGGGCGCGGCGCGGCCCTGCCGGTGCACGTGCTGGTCGAAACCCACGGCGCGCTGCGCGAGGTGTTCGCCATCGCGGCCGAACCGCGCATCGAATCGATCTCTTTCGGCCTGATGGATTTCGTCTCGGCCCACCGCGGCGCCATTCCGCAAAGCGCGATGGGCATGAACCCGAACGGCGGCCAGTTCGACCACCCGCTGGTGCTGCGTGCCAAGCTGGAGATTGCCGCCGCCTGCCACGCCCACGGCAAGACGCCGTCGCATTGCGTGGTGACGGAATTCAAGGACACCGCAGCCCTCAGCGCTGCGGCCACGCAGGCCCGTCAGCGCCTGGGCTACACGCGCATGTGGAGCATCCACCCCGACCAGATCCGCCCCATCGTGGCCGCGTTCGCCCCCACGGCTGCAGAGCTGGAACAGGCCATCGCCATCATCCGCGCCGCCCAGGCCGCGCAGTGGGCGCCCATCCAGCACGACAAGGTGCTGCACGACCGCGCCAGCTACCGCTACTTCTGGCACGTCATCAGCCGCGTCCAGCGCATGGCGGCGGCCGGCGGCCCGGCCCTGCCGGCCGACGCGCAAGCGGCCTGGTTCGGCTGAAACATCCCCACACCGCCGGCTGGCGGTGGCGGCTGTCAAACGCGGTAGGCTGCGCGCCAGCGCTCTCGCCCCGACTTCCACCGCCCACCTCACCCATGCTCCGTCCCACCCCCTTGCTGGCGGCCCTGTGCCTGCTGGCCGCCGCCGCCGCCGCGCAGGCCCAGCAACTGAAACTGCGCCTGCTGGAGACCACCGACGTCCACATGTTCCTGATGGACTACGACTACTACCAGGACAAGCCCAGCGGCGAATACGGCCTGGCGCGCACCGCCACGCTGATCAAGGCGGCGCGCAGCGAAGTCAAGAACAGCCTGCTCTTCGACAACGGCGACCTGCTGCAAGGCGGCCCGATGGGTGAGTACGTGGCCCGCGTGAAACCGCTGCAGCCCGGGCAGGTGCACCCGGCCTTCAAGGTGATGAACAGCCTGGGCTACGACGCCGCCAACATCGGCAACCACGAGTTCAACTACGGCCTGCCCTTCCTGAACCAGTCGCTGCTGGGTGCGGCCTTCCCCTACCTGAATGCCAACGTCTACCTCGAAGACGGTGACGGCAACCCGGCCAACGACAAGAACGCCTACACGCCCTACGTCATCCTCGACCGCAGCTTCACCGACGAAACGGGCGCAGCGCAGAAGCTGAAGGTCGGCGTCATCGGCCTGGTGCCGCCACAGGTGATGGTCTGGGACCGAGAGCGCCTGACGGGCAAGGTGGTGGCGCACGACATCGTGCAGACCACCCAGCAGTTCCTGCCCGAGATGAAGGCACGCGGCGCCGATGTCATCGTGGTCATCGCGCACTCGGGCTTCGAGTTCGGCGAATCGGTCTTCTTCGCCGAAAACGCGGTGGCCAAACTGGCCGAGTTGCCCGGCGTCAACGCCATCCTCTTCGGCCATTCGCACGGCGAATTCCCGGGCCGCTACTTCTCGAACCACAGCAAGGCCGACCTGCAGCGCGGCACCATCAACGGCGTGGCGGCGGTGATGCCCGGCTTCTGGGGCAGCCACCTGGGCGTGGTCGATCTGGTGCTGGACAAGTCAGGCGGCCGCTGGCAGGTCAGCAGCGGCAAGGGCGAGTTGCGCCCGATCTGGGACCGCGCCACGCGCAAGCCGCTGGTCGACGCCGACCCCAAAGTGGCCGCTCTGGTGGCCGAAGAACACGCCGGCACGCTGGCCTTCATGCGGGCACCGCTGGGCGAGTCGCGCTCACCCATACACACCTATTTCTCGCTGGTCGGCGACGACCCGTCGGTGCAGCTGATTGCGCAGTCGCAACTGGCCTACGCGCGGCGCGCGCTGGCCGCCACGCCCTACGCCAAGTTGCCGCTGTTGTCGGCCGCGGCACCTTTCAAGACCGGCCCGCGCGGCGGGGGCTATGTGGACATCCCGGCGGGCACGCTGAGCCTGCGCAATGCGGCCGAGATCTACGTCTACCCGAACGCCTTGCAGGCCGTGCAGCTGACCGGTGCGCAGGTGCGTGAATGGCTGGAGATGTCGGCGCTGGTCTTCAACCGCATCGACCCCAAGGGCCCGGCCGAGCAGAACCTGATCAACACCACGGTGCCGGGCTATTTCCTGGACACCCTGGACGGCGTGACCTACCGCTACGACCTGACCCAGCCCGCGCGCTACCAGCGTGGCGGCAAGCTGGCCAACCCCGACGCCCACCGCGTGCTGGACCTGCGCTACCAGGGTCAGCCCATCGACGAGAAAGCGCTCTTCGTGGTGGTGACCAACAGCCACCGCGCCAGCGGCGGCGACTCTTTCCCCGGCCTGGACGGCAGCAACATCGTGCTGCGCGCGCCCGACGAGAACCGTGAAGCCCTGGTGCAGTTCATCAAGGCGGCCAAGGTCGTGGAACCGGCGGCCGACGACAACTGGCGCATCGAAGCCGTGCCCGGCGTGAAGCTGCGCTTCGTCTCGGGCAGCGGCGGCATCGCGCACCTGGCGAAGCAGCCGCGCGTGAAGCTGGTGCAGGACAACGGCGACGGCAGCGCGCTCTACGAATTGACGCCGTGAGGTTTCGTGTGAAGCGGCCCACCGCCACGCTGCGGCGCGGCGCTTCGGTGCGGACGGCCGCAGCGCCGCCGCAAGGCGGCTTCGTGCTGATCGGCGCGCTGCTGCTGGGCGCGCTGGTGGTGCTGGCCGCACTGGCGCTGGGCGGCGCTTTTGCCTGGTACGGCCGTGACCTGCCGCCGCTGGACAAGGCCACCGACTACCGGCCGCTGCAGCACCTGCAGATCCTGACCGCCGACGGCGTCGAGATCGCCCAGTTCGGCACCGAAAGGCGGCTCTTCGTGCCCATCGCCAAGATGCCCAAGCGCATGGGCGGGGCGGTGGTGGCGGTGGAAGACGACACCTTCTACCAGCACGCCGGCTTCAGCTGGCGCGGCATGGCGCGCGCGGTGTTCACCAAGCTGACCGGCGGCCGCACCGAGGGTGCGTCCACCATCACGCAGCAGGTGGCGCGCACCTTCTTCCTCAGCACGCGGCGCACGGCCGAACGCAAGATCAAGGAAGCGCTGCTGTCGCGGCAGCTGGAAAACACGCTCAGCAAGGACCAGATCCTGGAGCTCTACCTGAACCAGGTCTACCTGGGCCAGCGCGCCTACGGCGTGGGCGCGGCGGCGCAGATCTACTTCGGCAAGACGCTGGACCAGCTGAGCGTGGCCGAGACCGCGATGATCGCCGGCCTGCCGCAGAACCCCATCCACGCCAACCCGGTGGCCAGCCCCGAACGCGCCGCCAAGCGCCAGCGCTGGGTGCTGCAACGCATGCTGAAGACCGGGCTGATCACCCCAGCCGAACACGACGCCGCGCTGGCCGAAAAGCTGGTCATCCGCAAGCCCAGCTTCGTCGACGTGCACGCCGAACACGTCGCCGAAATGGCGCGCCTGGCGGTGGTGGAAAGGCTGGGCGACAAGGCCTACACCGAAGGCATCCGCGTGGTCACCACCATCCGCGCCGACGACCAGCGAGCGGCCTACAGCGCCCTGCGCAAGGCCGTCATCGCCCATGAACGCAAGCAGCGTTGGCGGGGCCCCGAAGACCACGAAACCCTGCCCGACAACCCCGCCGAAGCCGAACGTGCGGCGGCGCTGCTGCTGAAGGACGCGCAGGACGACGAAGAGCTGCGCGTGGCCATGGTGCTGACGGCCACGCCGCGCGAGATCACCGCGCAACTGGCCAACGGTGACGTGGTCAGCGTGCGCGGCGACAAGCTGCAGTGGGTGCAGTCGGCCATCGCGGCCACGGCCCCGAAAGACCTGGCCTTGCGCCGGGGCGCCGTGGTGCGGCTGATGCAGGTGCCCGCCGCGCGCAGCAAGGCGATGGAATGGGTGCTGACGCAGTGGCCCGAGACCAATGCCGCCTTCGTCGCGCTGGACCCGGACACCGGCCGCGTGCGCGCGCTGGTCGGTGGTTTCGACTTCAGCCGGGGCCAGTTCAATCATGTGACGAATGGCGCGCGCCAGCCCGGATCCAGCTTCAAGCCGTTTCTGTACTCGGCGGCTTTCGAACACGGCGTGATGCCCGAAACCCTGGTCAACGACGCGCCGCTGACCAACGAAGACGGCAGCCCGTCCAGCTGGGACCCGAAGAACAGCGACGGCCAGTTCGCCGGCGAAATCACCGTGCGCGAAGGCCTGATGCGCAGCAAGAACCTGGTCAGCGTGCGCCTGCTGCAGCAGGTCGGTCTGGGCGCGGCGCGCGACTGGATGGCGCGCTTCGGTTTCGACATGGCCAAGCAGCCCGAAAACCTGACGCTGGCCCTGGGCACCGGCAGCGTCACGCCGCTGCAGCTGGCCACCGGCTACGCCGTGTTCGCCAACGGCGGCCACCGCATCACCCCGCTGCTGATCGAACGCATCACCGACGCGCAGGGCAAGCTGCTGTTCGAGGCCCCGCCGCCGCCGGCGCTGGGCGAAGACAACCGCGTGGTGCCGGCGCGCAACGTCTTCCTGGTCAATTCACTGCTGGCCGATGTGACACGGCGCGGCACCGCCGCCCGGGCCCAGGCCACGCTGCAGCGGCCCGACCTGTACGGCAAGACCGGCACCACCAACGACGCGGTCGACGCCTGGTTCGGCGGCTTCGCGCCGGGCGCGGTGGCGGTGGCCTGGATGGGTTACGACGACCCGCAAAGCCTGGGCGAAGGCGAATCGGGCGGTGGCCTGGCGCTACCCATCTGGATCGACAGCATGGCCCGCATGCTGCGCGGCGTGACGGTGCGCCCGCTGGCCGACTACCTGCCGGCCGAAGGCCTGGTGCAGGTGGGCGGCGACTGGCGTTACAGCGAATGGGCCGAAGGGGGCGGTGTGCAGCGCGTGGGCAGCCCGGTCGAGCCTGCGCCAATGACCCCGCCGACCGCCGCTTCAGCACCGCTGCGCTGACCGATGCCGGTCAGACGGCCAAGCGCTGGCGTTCATTCCCTGCGCACCCACCCGCCGACGGCCAGACTTACCCGAATGGCTGCTGCACGGCGGCCGTGACACCCTTGCCCATCCCCTCGTTTGCAAAGGCAGCCATGCGCGCTTCGTTCCGCCCGCCCCTTCGTTTCGGTTTCGCTCTGCCGAGCGCCGCGCTGACAGCCTGGATCGGCCTGGCCGGCTGCGCCAGCGGCCCCGCCGCCCCTGAAGCACCGCCGGCCAGCGTGCTGCTGCAGCGTTCGGCCGCCGCGCTGGGCACCGGCGGCCTGAAGTCGTTGACGGTCAGCGGCAAGGGCACCGGCGGCACCGTGGGCCAGGCCTACCTGCCGGGCATGGCCTGGCCGGCCTTGAACTACAGCCTGCTGTCGCGCACGATGAATTTCGAGACCGGCGCCTTCCGCGAAGAATTCGCGCGCAGCCGGGGCGAACCCACCGGCGGTGGCGCTACGCCGCTGCAAGGTCTGGGCGAAGCCAAGGCCACCGGCTTTGCGCGCGACGGGTATGCCTGGGGGCCGGCAGCCAACGGCGGCACGCCGGCGCCGGTGGCGCTGGACGGCCGCATCCACGACCTGTGGACCGGCACCCCGCAGGGCGCCATCCTGGCCGCGCAGCGCCATGGCGCGGTGGCCGGTGTGCGCATGGTGGCCGGGCAAGCCGTCTACACCCTCAGCTACACGGCGCCGGGCCAGTACGCGGCCACGCTGGTGCTGGACGGCGCTGGCCTGGTCACCCGCATCGAATCGACGGTGCCCAACCCGGTGCTGGGCGACATGGCCGTCGTCACCGAATTCAGCGACTACCGCGACATGGCCGGCTTGCGCTTCCCGGCGCGCATCCGGCAGAGCCAGGGTGGTTTTGCGGCGCTGGACATCACCGTGATGGAGATGCAGCCCAACGTGCCGGCTGACATCAACGTGCCCGAAAACGTCAAGGCCGCGCGCGAAAACGTGACGGTCGAGAAAGTCGCCGACGGCGTGTGGTTCCTGGCCGGCGGTTCGCACAACAGCGTGGCCATCGAACTGGCCGACCAGATCGTGCTGGTCGAAACCCCGCTGTACGACGGCCGGGCCAAGGCCGTGCTGGCCACCGCCAACGGCCTGGTGGCGGGCAAGGCGGTGAAGACGGTGATCAATTCCCACCACCACTTCGACCACGCCGGCGGTCTGCGCGCTGCGGTGGCCGCCGGTGCCGAACTGATCACCAGCGCCGCCGCCAAAGCCTGGTACGACCGCGTTTTCGCCAACCCCAACCGCATCGCGCCTGACGCGCTGGCGGCCAGCGGCCGTAAGGCCAAGATCACCGGCATCAGCGGCAGCACGGTGCTGCGTGACCGCAGCCGGCCGGTGGAGGTGCACGAGATCCAGGGCAGCGTGCACGCCCAGGGTTTCCTGATGGTGTGGCTGCCGAACGAGAAGTTGCTGATCGAAGCCGACGCCTACACGCCCGGCCCACCGAACAGCCCGCCGCCGGCCGTGCCCAACGCGCTGCAGGTGAACCTGGCCGACAACATCGCCCGGCTGGGCATCGCCCCCGAACGCATCCTGCCGCTGCACAGCCGCGTGGTGCCGGCCAGCGAGCTCTACCTGCAGATCGGCCGCAAGCCCTGACTGAGGCCAAGCCCTGAGGCCAAACCAGCGCCGAGACACAAAAAGGCCGCAGCGATGCGGCCTTTTTCGTTGCAAACAGCGCTCAGGCCGACTTGGTGTCGAACATCAACAGCTCCACGCCAGCCTGCGCGAAGTTGGCGAGGTCGCCCGCGGTGGCCACGCCCTGCGGCGAGGCCAGCGCCGTCTGGATGGCGGCCAGGCTGTCGAACTGCAGCAGGGCCACCAGGTGCAGGTCCGACTCGGCGCCACCCGAGGTGACAGGCCCGCTGCTGACGCGGTAGCTGCGCAGGCCCGGGATGGTCTTGGCCAGCGGCACGTGCTTGCCGAAGTAGTAGTCGTTGAAGGCCGCCACGTCGGCGGGCTTCTTGTACAGGGCGATGACTTGGGCCATGGGTGACGCTCCGTTCAGCAGCCGCGATTCGGCATCCCCCATGCTCGGATCACACCGCCGGACGCGCATCCGGCGCAACCCTCGACCCGGCGCATTCAGCCCTGCGGGCGGTGCGCCTCAGGGCCGCTCGGGCGCGATGGCCTCGCCGTAGTCCACCAGCGCTTCCAGCAGCGCCTGCGCACGTTCGTCGTCGCGTTCGACGGCGGCTTCGGCCAGCGTGTCGATGCGCTCGAAATAGGCGGCCAGCGTCATCGCGCCGCCGGCACCGTCGTGCAGGCGCTCGGCGCGGTGCTGTTCCCAGCGCGCCTGCTCTTCGTCGCTCAGCGTCTCGGCGAAATTGCGCGCGCGGTAGCGGAACAGCAGTTCGTCCAGCCGCCCATCGCTGAAGGCCGGCCGCTTGCTGGCCAGCTGGTCGCCGCGCAGTTCGCGCAAACGCTGCAGCGTGCGCCGGTCGTCGTTGTTGATGAAGCCGCCGTAGAGGTCTTCATCGACGTCGGGCGTGCCGTAGTCCGGCCGCGCATAGACCTGGGCCCACAGCGGGTCCAGGCTGCGGCCGATGGCGGCGGCGTGCTCGGCGTTCTGCAGGGCCTGCGCCACGTCCAGATTCCAGCGCGCCGCCACCGGTTCGACGATGCGCAGATTGCCCACGACGATGGGCGATTTGTTGACATGAATGGTCTTGATCGGCAGGCGCAATTCGCCTTCCGGCAAGTCGGCCTGCCGCGTGTACAGGCGGCGCTTGACGGTCTCGGCGTCCAGCCCCTGCAGCTCACGCGGGTCGCGCGACAGGTCCCAGACGATCAGCTCGTTCTTGTTCGTCGGGTGCGGCGCCAGCGGCCACACGATGGCCAGGTTGCCGCGCTCCACGGGGTAACGCGTCGACAGGTGGACGAAGGGCTTGTTCACCCCGATCTCGGCCCACACCGCATCTTTTTTGTGCAGGCGCAGGCAGAAGTCCCACAGCTTGGGGTTGCGGGTCTTGATCAGCCGCGCCAGCGCCAGCGTGGCGCGCACGTCGGACAGCGCGTCGTGCGCCGCCTCGTGGCCGATACCGTTGGCCTTGGTCAGGTGTTCCAGCCGGAACGACGGCCGGCCGGCCATCTCGCCTTCGGTGTAGGTCGGCCAGGTGATGCCCTCGGGCCGCAGCGCCCAGGTGGTGCGCACCACGTCCATCAGGTCCCAGCGGCCGCAGCCGTTCTGCCATTCGCGGGCATAGGGGTCGATGAGGTTGCGCCAGAACAGGAAGCGCGTGACCTCGTCGTCGAAGCGGATGCTGTTGTAGCCCACGCCGATGGTGTCGTCGCGCGCCAGTTCGCGCTCAATCACGGCGGCGAATTCACGCTCGCTCACGCCGTGCTGCAGCGCGTGCTGCGGCAGGATGCCGGTCAGCAACACGCTTTCCGGGTCGGGCAGGCTGTCGGGGCAAGGCTTGCAATAGACCATCACCGGCTCGCCGATTTCGTTCAGCTCGGCGTCGGTGCGCACGCCGGCGAATTGCGCCGGGCGGTCGCGGCGCGGCTCGCGGCCGAAGGTCTCGTAGTCGTGCCAGAAGAAGGTGCTTGCAGCCATGCGCTTCACGATAGCGCAAGCGCTGCGCGGCGCCACTGCGGCGGGGTCTAGACTCGCGCGCTTCGCTGGGCACGCCCCTTGCACCGACACCCGCTGCCATGACCACCGCAACCGACACTGCACCACGCCCACCCGCCGACGCCGGCACCTGGCTGGGCCACCCCAAGGGCTTGTTCGTGCTGTTCATGACCGAGACCTGGGAGCGCATGAGCTACTACGGCATGCGCTCGCTGCTGGTGCTGTACATGGTCAACCACCTCTTCGTGCGGCCCGACGCCGGCGCCGAGGTGCTGGGCTTCAACGCGCTGAAGCACGCGCTGGAATCGGCCTTCGGCGTGATGACGCCGCAGGCCCTGTCGTCGCAGGTCTACGGCCTGTACACCGGCTTCGTCTACTTCACGCCCTTCCTGGGCGGGCTGCTGGCCGACAAGCTGCTGGGCCGCCACCGCGCCGTCATCGTCGGCGGGGTGCTGATGGCCATCGGTCACTTCCTGATGGCCGTGGAAACGCTGTTCTTCCCGGCGCTGATGGTGCTGATCCTGGGCAACGGCTGCTTCAAGCCCAACATCAGCACGCAGGTCGGCGGCCTGTACGCGCCCGGCGACCCGCGTCGCGACCGCGCCTACTCGATCTTCTACGTCGGCATCAACCTGGGTGCCTTCATCGCACCGCTGATCTGCGGCACGCTGGGCCAGGTGGTGGGCTGGCACTACGGTTTCGCAGCAGCGGGCGTGGGCATGCTGATCGGCCTGGGCTTCTACGTGCTGAACCGCGACAAGCTGCCGGTGGAACCGGTGCCCGTCAGCAAGCCCGGCGCGCCGGTCTTGGGCGTGGCGGCCTTCATCGTCGGCGTGCCGCTGGGCATTGCCGCGCTGCTGTGGGTGATCACGCTGCCGCCGGCGGTGCCCATCGCGCTGGCGGTGGTGGTCGTCGGCTCGGGCGTGTGGTGGATGGCGCGCCTGCCGAAAGACGAACGCCCGCTGGTGATGGCCATCGTCGCGGCCTGCCTGGTCACCACGGCCTTCTGGGCGGTGTACGAGCAGCAGGGCAACACCATGCAACTGTGGGCCGACCAAAGCACGGTCTGGCCGACGGTCTTCGGTTTCACCATCCCCTCAACCTGGTACCAGTCCTTCAACCCCTTCATGATCTGGTTGCTGGTGCCGCCGCTGAACCTGCTGTGGGCCTGGCAGGCCAAGCGCGGCAACGAGCCCAGCAGCCTGAACAAGATGGCCATCGGCTGCGTGCTGCTGGGCCTGGGCTTCGTGGTGATGATCGTGGCGTCGCAGGGCATGGCGCCGGGTGCGCAGCGCAGCCTGTTCTGGCTGGTGGCGTCCACCGCCATCTTCACCGCCGGCGAGGTCTACCTGTCGCCCATCGGCCTGTCCTTCGTCACCAAGGTGGCGCCGGCGCGCATCGTGTCGATGATGATGGGCGTGTGGTACCTGTCCAGCTTCATCGGCAACTACCTGACGGGCTATCTGGGCACCTTCTACGAAACCATCTCGCACACCGCCTTCTTCGTCATGCTGACGGCCATCGCCGTGGTGGCCGGGCTGGTGCTCTTCGTGATGGCCCGGCCGCTGGACAAGGTCGTCGGCGGCCACGACCGCCTGCAGGCGGGCTGAGGTCACCGGGCCGGGCAGCGGGTTGATACCGGCGGCAGCGCGGGGTCTGCGCCGTATCCTTCAGCGGCCACAACCCCAGGAGCCGCCATGACCCTCTGCCCCATCGCCATCGTCGCCAGTTGTGCCAAGTGCCCGGCGGTTTCGGTGTGCCCGTTGAAGACGGTGCTGGGTGACGCGCCCAAGCCCGGCGCCGCCAAGGCCGGCGACGCGAAGAAGAAGTAGTTACTTCTTCTTGCCCGGCTTGCCCTGCAGGGCTTCCTGCATGCCGACGAGCACACCGCTGACCATCGCCGTGTAGCTTTCGGCCAGCGCCTGCGCGGCGCGCACTTGCGCAGCACGGGTGTTGCGCATCGCGTTCTGCATCTGCTCGGCCAGTTCTTCGGCCGTGCTGGCCGCCTTGGCGCCCGACAGGGTGCCGCCCAGTTGCATCTTTTCCAGCACCGGGCCCCAGGCGCTGGCCATCGGCGCGCCGGCGCCGGCAGCGGCTTTCTTCACCGCGCTGAACATCGCGTCTTCCATTTTTTCCAGCTCGCCCATGGCCTTGGTCATGTGCTTGTCGCGCATGTCGGCGCCCTGCGCCATCAAGGTGTTCAGCGCCGTGCGGTTGGCGTCCACGGCCTTCAGCAGCGCGTCGTCCATGCCGTGCACGGCCTGGTCGAGCAGGGCCTCGGGGTTCATGCCACCCAGGCCGGCGGCACCGGCCATGGCGTTCTTGGCCGCGCCCGTGCTGGCCGCTTCGGCCACCGTCTTCAGCGCGTCCTTGATGTTCTTCAACGTCAGCTCACGGCCTTGCAGCGCGGCCATCGTGGCCTCGGCGGTGGCCTTGCGCACCTGTTCGCCCTGCTTGGCGGTGGCGGCTTCGAATTGGGCGATCAGCGCTTCGGCGTCGAACAGGGGCTTGGCCATGGATGTCTCCGGGTCGGGTTGTGGAATGCGCTGATGCTCGCACCCGCCTGCGGCGCCGGCAAGTGCGGCCGCGCCAGAAAGGCGGCCCTGTGGCGCACCGTCCGCAGCGTCAGGCGGGTGCAAGCGGCGCGGGTTCGTCCAGCGCCAGCACGGTGGCTGCCGGCTCGGCCTGATCGACACCCGCCAGGCCGTCGTGGCTGACCACCACCCACGCCGTGGTGGCGTCTTGCGCGCAGCCTTGCAGGCGGGCGCGCACGCTGCGCACCGAGGCCATGTCCAGCGCATTCAGCGGCTCGTCCAGCAGCACCACGGCCGTGCCGGCAGCGAAGGCGGCGGCCAGCCAGACCTTGCGCTGCGTGCCGGTGGACAGTTCGCGCAGGCGCTTGCCCATGAAGGGCGTCAAGCCCAGCTCGGCCGCCACGGCCTGTGCGGCGGCGCTGTCGAAATGCGGGTACAGGCCCTGCAGAAAGGCGAAATATTCAGGCGGCCGCAGGTGGTCGAAAGCAATGGCCGCTGGGCCGCACCAGAAGACCTCGCGACGGTAGTCCAGCGGGGCGGCGCCTTGGTCGACACCGCGCACCGCGATGCGCCCGGCCAGCGGCGGCAGGGCGCCGGCCAGCAGTTTCAGCAGCGTCGATTTGCCACTGCCGTTGCTGCCGCGCACCCAGGTCAGGCCGGCCCGGAAGTCGGCCGACCAGCCGGTGAAGACGTGGCGGCCGGGGTAGGAAAAGCTCAGGTCCTGCACCTGCAGAACGGGGTTCGATATGGGGGAGTTCATGCCAGAACCTCGGTAGCCAGACAGACGCACAAGACCAGCGTGAACAGCCAGCGGCCGGCCTTGGTGGCGGCGTCGGCGGGGGCCGTCGCCACCTCGACCGTGCAGCCGACCACGCAGGCCAGCGCCCAGGCCGACAGCACCGGCACGCGCAGGCCGGGCGCGCGCAGACCGAGCGCCACGGCGCACAGCCCGGCGATGCCCGGCAACACCGCCAGCACACCCAGCGCGGCCCGCGCGCGCTGCAGCGGCGCCGGCGCCAGCGGCAGGCTGCGGCAGGCGTCGAACAGCCCGGCCGTTTCCAGCCGCGCCAGGTGGTTGACGCGCGTGGCCACCAGCAACGCCAGCAGCGCGCAGGCGGCCAGCCACCAGGGTTCGCCGGCCTGCAGCAGCGCCAGCCCCAACGCCGGCACGGCCGCGGCCGCGCTGCCCAGCAGCAGCGCCCAGCCCGTGCGCCGCGCGGGCCCGCGCCACAGCGGCAGGGCCAGCAACACCCACAGCCGGTGCAGGCTGCGAACGCTGCGCAGGGTCTGCGCCGTGCGCGCGGTGGGCAGCGCAGGCCGCGCGCTGGCGTCAGCCCGAACCGTGACCCGGTGCGCCGCCGCGTGCCAACGCGTCCCGCCACGCGCCGGTCGGCGCAAGGCCTGCAGCAACAGCACGCCCAAGGCCACAGACCCCGCGCCAGCCAGCGCCAGGGCCAGCAGCGCGCGCCCCTGCGTGGGCTGCAACCAGACCGGGTGGTGGCCCACGACGGCGCCCGCGCCCACAGCGCCCAGCAGCGCCAGCGGCGACAGGGTCAGCAGCACGACAGCGGTGTCCGAGCGCACGGTGGCTGCGCGCGGCAGGGGCAGCGCCCGTTCCGCTTCACGCCAGGCCACCGGCCACAACAGGCTGCGCGCGCCCCAGATGCAGGCCGCGCCAGCCAGCGCCTGCAGCACGGTGGCCGCCAGCAGCCAGGCGCCCTGCGTGGACGCCAGCAACAGCGGCAGCACCAGCCACGCGGCGACGGCCGGGATGATGTCCTGCCACCCCACGGCACCCGCACCGGCCACCAGGGCCGCCACCGCCAGGTAGCTGGCCCAGCGCCGCATGAAAGCCCACAGCGCCAACCCGCACCAGCGCAGGCGCATCACGCCATAGCGCAGCGGCGGCAAGGTTTCGAAGGCGGCGGACATGCCCACCATTGCAGCACAGGCCCCGCGGCGCACCGCCGCCGGTTCGGCGTTCGGCGGCAAGAACGGGCAGCCGGTGGCAGGCAGGGGCCGGCTGCCCGTTTCAGACCGCCAGCGCGGGTTCGCGGTGGGCGGCGAAAGCCAGGCCGTTGGCGGGCAGGCCGGGCGTCAGTAAACGCTCGATCAGTTCGCGCACGCTGCGGATCTGCTCGCCAAACGGCAGCGCCCCGGCACCGCGAAAAAACAGGCCCTTCCTGACGTCGCCCCGCAGTGCAGCGGCCAACTGGTTGTCGATGCAGAACTGGCCCCAGCCCGGCAGGCCGTCGCGCAGGCCGCATTGCGCCAGACAGTCGAATGCCTTGGTGCAGTGCGTCTTGCGGTGGGCCACGGCCTGCAGCTTGGCCTCGGCGCCCAGGTAGGCGCGCAGCCAGGGCGTGGCCACGGCGCGGGCGGGCAGGCCGGCCACGCTGGTGAACTCGACCAGGTCCTCGCGCTTCGCCTGGGCCAGCACGCGCTTGAAGGCCTCGTGCGCGTCGCTTTCGGTCGTCACCGCAAAGGCGGTGCCCAGCTGCGCGCCGGCCGCGCCCAGCGACTGCAGACGGGCGATGTCTTCACAGCTGCCGATGCCGCCGGCGGCGATCAACGGCACCTGGTCTTCGATGCCGGCCGACCGCAGGAAGGCGCGCGACTGCGGCAGCACGTTCTCCCAGTCGAAGCGCGGGTCGTTCAGATCGGCCACGCGGGCGGCGCCCAGGTGGCCGCCGGCCAGGCGCGGGTGTTCGATGACGATGGCATCGGGCAGGCGTTTCTTGCGTTCCCATTTCTTCACGATCAGCGCCACGCCGCGCGCGTCGCTGAGGATGGGAATCAGCGCGGCGCGGGGATGGTCCTGCGCCAGGTCGGGCAAATCCAGCGGCAGGCCGGCGCCGACGACGACCGCGTCGATGCCGGCTTCCAGCGCGCGCTGCACCGAAGCCGCGTAGGCGCTGACCGCGCGCATCACGTTGATGGCCAGCAGGCCGCGGCCGCCGCTGATCTGCCGGGCGGCGGCAATCTCGCGGTCTATCGCTTCCAGGTTGGCGGCGTCGATAGCCTGCTTGGCGGCTTCACCCATGCCCAGGCCGGTGGTGCGAGCCATCAGGTCGGGGTGCTGGCGGCGCAAGTCCACGCTGCTGATCGTGCCCACCGCGCCCAGCGCGGCCACGCTGCCGGCCAGCCGGTGCGCCGAGATGCCCACGCCCATGCCGCCCTGCACCAGCGGCAGCAGGCTGCGGCCCTTCAACGCCAGCGCGCGCAGGCCGCTTTCGGCCAGCAAGGCGGCCAGCCGGCTGTCCTGCGGGCCCGGCGCTGCGTTGTCGGGCGTGGCAGTCAATGCAGCACCAGCAGCGGCAGCGTGCTGCGCGACAACACGTTCTTGGTGTGCGAACCGAACAGCAGTTCGCCGAAGGTGCTGCGGCCGTGGGTGACCATCACGATGAGGTCGCAGCCGAAGGTGGTGGCGGCCTCGACGATGGACTCGTCCACCGAACCGGTGCGGCGGAATTCGCCTGCGAACGGCACGCCGGCTTCGGCGGCCTGCGCGGCAAAACGGGCCAGCGCGTCGGACGCGTGGGCCTCGGTGCGTTCGCGGTGCTGTTCGGCCGTGCGCGTGTAGGTGCCGGCGTTGGTGGTTTCGTTGGGCAGCGGGGGCAGCGGCTCGGCCACGAAGGCGGTGATGCGCGCGCCCAGGGCGGCGGCCAGGCCCAGGCTGGTGGTGGCGGCGCGTTCCGACAGTTCGCTGCCGTCGATGGGAACCAGAAGGTGCTTGTACATGGTGGGCCTTTGCAGCACACCGGAAAAGGTCCGGTGTCGATGGGCCCACTGTAGGCAGCACGCGCAGCCGGCGGGTTGATGCCCGTCAAGGATGGGCGCCGGATAATCGGGCTGCAGCACGCCACACCGCCGCCAACCCCGCACCACCCCCGCCACCCACCTGCCACCCAGCCGTCACCCGACGGCCGATCCGAAAGCCCCCTGCATGAGCCGCGTTTTCAACTTCAGCCCCGGCCCCGCCGCCCTGCCCGAGGTGGTGCTGCAACAAGCCGCCGACGAGATGCTGGACTGGCACGGCACCGGCGTTTCGGTGATGGAGATGAGCCACCGCGGCAAGGCTTTCATGGGCATCGCCGAAGAGGCCGAGTCGCTGCTGCGCGAATTGATGGGCGTGCCGGTGCACTACAAAACCCTGTTCATGCAGGGCGGCGCCATCGGCGAAAACGCCATCGTGCCGATGAACATGCTGCGCGGCCACGCCAGCGCCGACTACATCGACACCGGCGCCTGGAGCATCCGGTCCATCGAGGAAGCGCGCAAATACGGCGGCGTCAACGTGGCCGCCAGCAGCGCCGACACGAACTACACGCGAGTCCCGCCGCGCAGCAGCTGGCAGCTCGACCCGAACGCCGCCTACCTGCACATCTGCAGCAACGAAACCATAGGCGGGGTCGAGTACGACCAGCCGCCCGAAGCAGCCGGTTTGAACGGCGTGCCGCTGGTGGCCGACATGTCCAGCAGCATCCTGTCGCGGCCGGTGGACGTGGCGCAGTACGGTCTGATCTACGGCGGCGCGCAGAAGAACATCGGCCCGGCCGGGCTGACCCTGGTCATCGTGCGCGACGACCTCATCGGCCATGCCCTGCCCTGCACGCCCAGCGCCTTCGACTACAAGGTCGTGGCCGACCACGACAGCATGTTCAACACGCCACCCACCTACGCGATCTACATCGCCGGGCTCGTCTTCAAGTGGATCAAGGCCCAGGGCGGTCTGGTGGCGATGGAGGCCCACAACCGCCGCAAGGCCGCGCTGCTTTACGACCACCTGGACAGCACGGCCTTCTTCAAGGCGCCGGTGGCGCGCGACTGCCGCAGCCTGATGAATGTGACCTTCTTCCTGCACGACGCGGCGCTGGACGCGGCCTTCCTGAAGGGCGCCGAGGAACGCGGCATGGTGCAGCTGAAGGGCCACCGCATCGTGGGTGGCATGCGGGCCTCGATCTACAACGCCATGCCGCTGGCGGGCGTGCAGGCGCTGGTGGACTACATGAAAGACTTCGAACGCACTCAGGGCTAGTTCGGTCTGACGTCTCGACGTCTTTGCGTTAGAGTCACTGTGAATTTCCACAGAGATCCTCATGACACGCAAAAGACCTGGCGAAGTGCGCGATGCCATCGTGGCCGTACTCAGCCGCAGCCCGCAGGGCAGCACGGTCAGCCAGATCGGCCACGAGGTAACACAGTTGATAGGCGACGTACCCGCATCGTCAGTCCGCTCGTATCTCCAGCTCAACACGCCAGAGTTGTTTGCGCGCATGGAGCGTGGTCAATATGCGCTGCAAGGGTTTGAAGTCCCAGCCGCGCGGCTGCCACACAGAGAGGCAGGACCGCAGCCGTTCACGCGAGAGCATGAGTTCACCGCTGCCAAGCTGGTGCTGAGCGATTGCAACGACTGGCTGGACCTCCAGCCCGCGAACAGCATCCATGCCGTTCTGACGGACCCACCTTACGGGCTGCTGGAGTACACCGAATCCGAACAAGAAAAACTGCGCTCTGGCCGAGGCGGCGTCTGGCGTATCCCGCCCAGTTTCGACGGCGCCAAACGTTCACCGTTGCCTCGATTCACTGTGCTCAAGCATGAAGACCTGGCGGCGCTGGATACCTTCTTTGCCGATTGGAGCCGCCGCCTCGTGCGCGCACTGGTGCCTGGCGCCAACGTGTTGGTGGCGAGCAATCCACTCCTTTCGCACCGGGTTGCGTGCGCGATGGAACGCGGCGGACTGGAACGGCGCGGTGAAATCATTCGCTTGGTCATGACCATGCGCGGTGGCGACAGGCCCAAGCATGCGCACCTGGAGTTCGATGGCGTGAGCGTGATGCCACGCTCGATGTGGGAGCCGTGGTTGATGTTCCGCAAACCCGTTGAAGGCCGTGTGCAGGACAACCTTCGCCGTTGGGGTACGGGTGGTTTTCGCCGCATCAGCGGCGAACGACCCTTTGGCGATGTGATCGAGTCGGCTCCTACACGTGCTGCCGAACGCAAGCTGGCTGATCATCCCAGCTTGAAACCACAGGCCTTTTTGCGCCGCTTGGCTCGCGGTATTTTGCCGTTGGGCACCGGCACGATCCTCGATCCCTTCGCGGGTTCGGGCTCCACCTTGGCAGCTGCACAGGCGGTGGGCTACCGCAGCATCGGCGTCGAGCGCGACCCGCGCTACTTCGACTTGGCTGTCGAAGCCGTACCCAAGCTGACGGCGCTGCGCACCGAACCTGAACCGATCAACGGAGCGCGGTAAACCCAGCAACGGCGCAGCTTGGCGATGCCTTCGGCATGCAGCGTCGCGGTTCGGGTTCCCAATTCACCGCGTTCGTTTTTTCGGAAGTCAGCCACGGTCACCTGGCCCAGGTAAATCTCGGTGAAGGTCATAGGCCGCCGCTGGCGAACCGGCGCACGGCTGTTGTCCACCTGGTAGACGAACACGCACATCCATTGATCCCGAGCGCCATGCGTATCCACCGCGCCTCCCGGCTTGCGCGTCGTCTTGATTTCGACACCCCGTTCGCCTGCCTTCACCGCGTCGTCGGCGTATTCGCCTTTGACGACAAGGTCAGGATGGCCGTTGAAATGCCCGTTGACCACCAAGGCCCGCGAATGTTTGGCCAAACTGGCCGTCAACATGTCCGACAGCACACCTGACATGATGGCCGGCCTGAGCATGTCGTCCAAACGCTCAAGGCCCTTTGCGACCAGCCCAGAGTTCACGTCAAAAAAGAAGTCGTACACGTCCTGCACCGAAGCGCGCAGATCCTCACGGCGCAGTTCAAACGGCAATTCGATGTCCGGATTGAATCCATCCGGCTGCAACTCATTTTTCAAAACACTCATTTCAGCGCCCCCCGCCTGCATTCTGGGCGAAACACGGCACTCAGACACATGCCCGAACTGACCACACCACACACGCCGACCTTGACGCTGGACGACAGCGGCCGCGCCACCCTCACGCTGAATCGCCCCCAGCACCTGAACCGCCTGCACCGCGAAGACCTGCTGGCGCTGCGTGGCCACTTGCAGCACTTGCGCAGCGCGCCCGGCGTGCGGGTGCTGGTGTTGACCGGCACGGGCCGCGCGTTCTGTGCAGGCTTCAACCTGGACGAACTGGGCCAGGCCGACGCGGCGTTGCAAGACCCGCAGCTTTTCGAGCACACGGTGGACGCGCTGGAAGCGCTGCCGCTGCCCACCGTTGCGCGCCTGAACGGCAGCGTCTACGGCGGTGCCACCGACCTGGCGCTGGCCTGCGACTTCCGCATCGGCGTGCAGGGCATGGCGCTGCGCATGCCGGCCGCGCGGCTGGGCCTGCACTACTACCCCAGCGGCCTGCAGCGCTATGTGTCGCGGCTGGGGCTGGCGACCGCCAAGCGCCTGTTTCTGCTGGCGCCCACGCTGGACGCGGCCGAACTGCTGCGCGTCGGCTACCTCGACGCCGCGCCGTCGCCCGAGGCGCTTGACACGCAGGTCGATGCGCTGGTGGCCGACCTGCTGGCCGGCGCGCCGCTGGCCATCAACGGCATGAAGCAGTCGCTG
Source organism: Betaproteobacteria bacterium (assembly GCA_031424355.1). Classification (GTDB taxonomy): domain Bacteria; phylum Pseudomonadota; class Gammaproteobacteria; order Burkholderiales; family Burkholderiaceae_C; genus Rubrivivax. Next base: position 1,138 of record JANPHI010000294.1, on the reverse strand, counting down.
AACGAGATTGCGCGGGGTGACATCCACACCGGCCGCATGCGCGACCGCGAAGCCGCCTGCGCGGCCAGCGCCGACTTGCGCGAAGGCCTGCTGGCCTTCAGCGAACGGCGCGCGCCGCGCTTTTCAGGACGCTGACTTCATCGCGCCGACTCCGTCGCGCCGATATCAGCGCGCGGGGTTCAAGGTGCAGAGGCCGCGCGGTCGGCGCGTTCAGCACGCTCGCTGCGGGGGCCGCGCTTGGGCTGGCGCTTGGGCGGCACCACCGTCGTCAGTTCACGCAATTCGCCACCGGCGGCCACGCTGCCCGACACCGTGCCTTCACCCTGCGCCAAGCGGTCGCAGGCCACCCGTTCCGGGCCTTCAGGCTGCGCCTGGCAGCGCTGCTGCAGGTTGTCGCGCAGCACCTGCGGCGCCTCGGTCGTCAGCAGGCCCTTGCGGGCGGCATCGCGCGCCGAAGCGGCCTCGTACAGGCAGGTCTTCTGGTCTTGCTGGGTGCGGCCGGCCAGGCAGTCGGCGCGGTCGCTCTGGTAGACGGCCTCGGGGCTGCCGGCAGGCGCGGGGGCCGCTTCAGCGAAAACCGGGCTGAGTGCGGCGGCCAGCACCAGGGTGGCGGCGCAGGCACCGCGGCTGGGCCAGGAGAAGAACAGGTCTTGGAACATGGTGAGCACCTCGTGGGGATGGAACAGCCCCCAGCTTGTGCTCACCGCTGCGCGAAGTCTGTGCGCAGGCACACGCCCGCGCCGCTGTTGCGCAGCGGCACGGGCCCGCCCGTTTACAGGCGTTCGAACACCGCCGCAATGCCCTGCCCACCGCCGATGCACATGGTCACCAGCGCATAACGCCCACCGGTGCGGTGCAGTTCGTAGATGGCCTTGGTGGCCAGGAAGGCGCCGCTGCAGCCGATGGGGTGACCCAGGGCAATCGCGCCGCCGTTGGGGTTGACCTTGCGCATGTCAAATTCAAGCCCGCGCGCCACAGCGATGGCTTGTGCAGCGAAGGCTTCGTTGCTCTCGATGACGTCGATCTGGTCCAGCGTCAGGCCGCCCTTCTTCAGCGCCAGCTTGGTTGCCGGGATCGGGCCTTCACCCATGATCTCGTTGGGCACGCCGGCCACCGCGTAGCTGACCAGACGGGCCAT
>JANPHI010000293.1:0-2126 GCA_031424355.1 Betaproteobacteria bacterium | reverse complement strand
TGGGCCTGGCCTTCGACGGCGACGGCGACCGCCTGGGCGTGGTGACGAAAGACGGCCACATCATCTACCCCGACCGGCAGATCATGTTCTTCGCCCGCGACATCCTGAAGCGCAACAAGGGCGCCACCATCATCTTCGACGTGAAGTGTTCGCAGCGCCTGCCGGTGGCCATCAGGAAGGCCGGCGGCAAGCCGCTGTTGTGGAAGACGGGCCACTCGCTGATCAAGGCCAAGCTGCGCGAGATCAACTCGCCCTTCGCCGGCGAGATGAGCGGCCACCTCTTCTTCGGCGAGCGCTGGTACGGCTTCGACGACGCGATGTACACCGCCGGCCGCCTGCTGGAAATCCTGTCGCGCAGCAAGAACCCCAGTGCCGAACTGGACGCCCTGCCGACCAGCTTCAGCACGCCCGAACTGAACGTGCCCTGCGCCGAAGGTGAACACCACGCGGTGGTGGCCGAACTGCTGGCCCGCGTGGCCGACGGCCGCCTGAACTTCGAAGGCGGCAGCGTGGGCACCATCGACGGCCTGCGCGTGGACTTCGCCGACGGCTTCGGTTTGATCCGCGGCAGCAACACCACGCCGGTGCTGGTGCTGCGCTTCGAGGGTCACACCGACGAGGCGCTGCACCGCATCGAAGCGCAGTTCATGGCGGCGCTGCGCAGCGTGAAACCTGACGCCAAGGTCGAAGCCTCGGCGCATTGATGGCGGCCTGCGGGCTGCCGGCCGCGTGAAGCGATGACGCCCGCCCCGTCGGTGCTGGCACGGGTCGCCTACACGCTGCTGATGCGCGCGGCGCTGCCGCTGGTCTTCGCGCGCTACGCGTGGCGGGCGCGGCGCGAGCCGGCCTACGGCGCGCACTGGGGTGAGCGGCTGGGCCATGCGGCTGCGGGCGCTGCACCCATCCAGCCCGGCCGCCTGTGGCTGCACGCGGTGTCGCTGGGCGAAACGCGGGCCGCTGCGGCGCTGGTCAATGAACTGCGCGCCAGTCACCCGGGCCTGCGCCTGCTGCTGACCCACGGCACCGCCACCGGCCGTGCGGCCGGTGCCGAACTGCTGCGCGCCGGCGACGCCCAGGCCTGGCTGCCGCTGGACACGCCCGGTGCCGTGCGCCGCTTCCTGCGCACTCAGCAACCGGCGGTTGGTGTGCTGATGGAAACCGAGGTCTGGCCCAACCTGCTGTTCGAAGCGAAAGCGGCCGGCGTGCCGCTGGTGCTGGCCAACGCCCGCCTGTCCGCGCGCAGCCAGGCCAAGGGCCAGCGCCTGGCCGCGCTGCTGCACCCTGCGATGGCCTGTTTCACCGCCGTGCTGGCGCAGACCGAGGCCGACGCCGCACGGCTGCGCGCCAGCGGCGCCCGCGCTGCGGCCGTGCAGGTGATGGGCAACCTGAAGTTCGACATGGCCATGCCGCCGGCCTTGCTGGCGCAGGGCCAAGCCTGGCGCCAAGCGCTGGCCCGCCCCGTGGTGTTGATGGCCAGTTCACGCGAGGGCGAAGAGGCGCCGTTGCTGGCCGCCTGGGCCGCCTTGCCGGTGCCCCGGCCCACGCTGCTGCTGGTGCCGCGCCACCCGCAGCGTTTCGACGCCGTGGCCGCGCTGGTGGCGGCCGCTGGCCTGACGCTGCAACGGCGCAGCGCCTGGGGCGCGGATGTGGCTGCGGATGCCGCTGCCGCCGACGTCATCCTGGGCGACAGCCTGGGCGAGATGCCGCTGTACTACGCAATGGCCGATGTGGCGCTGCTGGGTGGCAGCTTTGCCCCCTTCGGCGGGCAGAACCTGATCGAGGCCGCCGCCTGCGGCTGCCCGCTGCTGATGGGCCCGCACACCCACAACTTCGCGCAGGCCGCCGACTTGTCGCTGGCCGCCGGTGCGGCCGAACGCCTGCCGGACATCCGCACCGCCGTGGCCCGCGCCGTGGCGCTGTGCGCCAGCCCGCAGCGCGTGGCGATGGGTCAGCACGCCTTGGCCTTCGCGGCCCAGCACCGGGGCGCCGCCGCGCGCATGGCGGTGGCCGTCCTGGCGCTGATTTCCTAGGATTTCCCGCCGCTGTTCCAGCGTTAGCCGGGCTTGAGCCCGGGCCATGATGTGCCGAACCCTCATTCCGAGTTTCGGAGCACGCATGGTCCGCAT
>JANPHI010000292.1:0-2009 GCA_031424355.1 Betaproteobacteria bacterium | reverse complement strand
CGCCCAGGGTGCGGCCTTGCGAGTCCAGCGCGTCGAAGCGGCTCTTCTGGCGGACGTCCCAGCCGAGTTCGACGCTGGCGGCGCGCTTGAGCAACACCGGGGCCAGGCCGCGCGCGCCGGGGATGAGCTTGTTGACGATCAGCATGGCGGTCTCGTTAGAACAGAAAGTACTTCTGCGCCATCGGCAGCAGCGTCGCCGGGTCGCAGGTCAGCAATTGGCCGTCGGCGCGCACGCTGTAGGTCTGCGGGTCGATTTCCATCGCTGGCAGGTAGCTGTTCAGCAGCATGTCGGCCTTTTTCACGCTGCGGCAGCCGCGCACGGCCGACAGGCGCTTGTTCAAGCGCAAGTCGCCGCCGATGTCGGCGTCCAGCGCGCTGTGGCTCACGAAGGTGAGCGACGTGGCCCACAGCGCCCGCCCGAAGCTGCCGAACATCGGCCGGTAGTGCACCGGCTGCGGCGTGGGGATGCTGGCGTTGGGGTCGCCCATGGCGGCCAGTGCGATGAACCCGCCCTTCAGCACCAGGCTGGGCTTGACGCCGAAGTAAGCCGGCCGCCACACGACGATGTCAGCCCACTTGCCGACCTCGATGCTGCCCACCTCATGGCTGATGCCGTTGGCGATGGCAGGGTTGACGGTGTACTTGGCGACGTAGCGCTTTACGCGGCTGTTGTCGTGCCGGCTGGGGTCGCCAGGCAGGCTGCCGCGCTGGCCTTTCATCTTGTGCGCCGTCTGCCAGGTGCGGATGATGACTTCGCCGACCCGGCCCATGGCCTGGCTGTCGCTGCTCATCATGCTGATGGCGCCCAGGTCGTGCAGCACGTCCTCGGCGGCAATGGTCTCGCGGCGGATGCGGGACTCGGCAAAGGCCAGGTCCTCGGCAATGCCGGCATCGAGGTGGTGGCACACCATCAGCATGTCCAGGTGCTCGTCCACCGTGTTGGCGGTGTAGGGCATCGTGGGGTTGGTGCTGCTGGGCAGGAAGTTGGCTTCGCCCACCACGCGCAGGATGTCGGGCGCATGGCCGCCGCCGGCGCCCTCTGTGTGGAAGGCGCACAGCGTGCGGCCGCGCGTGGCGGCGATGGTGTCCTCGACGAAGCCGCTCTCGTTCAGCGTGTCGCTGTGCAACGAGACCTGCGTGTCGGTGGCCTCGGCAATGTCCAGGCAGTTGCTGATGGCGGCCGGCGTGCTGCCCCAGTCTTCGTGCAGCTTCAGGCCGATGGCGCCTGCGGCGATCTGCTGGCTGAGTGCTTCGGGCCGGCTAGCGTTGCCCTTGCCCAGGAAGCCCAGGTTCATCGGGAAGGCCTCGGCCGCCTGCAGCATGCGGTGGATGTTCTCCGGCCCGGGCGTGCAGGTGGTGGCGAAGGTGCCGGTGGCCGGACCGGTGCCGCCGCCGAGCATCGTGGTGACGCCGCTGCACAGCGCTTCTTCGATCTGCTGCGGGCAGATGAAGTGGATGTGGCTGTCGATGCCGCCGGCGGTGACGATCATCCCTTCACCGGCAATGATCTCCGTGCCCGGGCCGATGACGATGTCCACGCCGGGTTGCACGTCGGGGTTGCCGGCCTTGCCGATGGCCACGATGCGGCAGCCCTTGATGCCGATGTCGGCCTTCACGATGCCCCAGTGGTCGACGATCACAGCGTTGGTGATGACGCAGTCACAGGCCTCGAAGTGCCCTGGGCCGTTCACCACCTGGCTCTGGCCCATGCCGTCGCGGATGGTCTTGCCGCCGCCGAATTTCACTTCTTCGCCATAGCCGACGGCTTGTCCGGCGGCGTTCGTCCGGCCCTCGCCGGCGGCCAGGGTGAAGTCCTTCTCGATCTCGATGATCAGGCCGGTGTCGGCCAGCCGCAGGCGGTCGCCCACTGTGGGGCCGTACATCTCGGCGTAGGCGCGTCTGCCAATGGTGGCCATTCAGACTGCTCCGTTTGTCAGGCCGCGAAAGCCCCACACCTGGCGGTGGCCGGCGTAAGCCACCAGCGTGACGGTGCGTTCCTGGCCGGGTTC
>JANPHI010000291.1:0-16485 GCA_031424355.1 Betaproteobacteria bacterium | reverse complement strand
CAACCACAGCGCCGAGCGTGTCGGCGCGGCGCGCGAAATCATCGACGAGGCAGGCAAGAGCACGCGCTTCATGGCGCCGCCCAGCCGCGGTTTCCGGCTGCTGCGCGACGCCGTGCTGTCGCTGTCGCTCACCGAGGAGTTCGTGCGCCCGCTGTACCACTGGCGCACGTCGCGACCGCACGAATACACGGACTCGATGTTGAACAGCGCCGGCGACGACAACGCGCTGTTCCGCTCCGGCCCGGCGCATGGTGCGCCGCCGCAGAACATCCGCCTGTCGGCCGATGACTTCCTGCTCGACCACCTGGGCGGCGGGTTCGAGCTGATCTATTTCACCGAAGCCACAGCGATTCCCGAACCACTGCAAGCGGTCGTCAACGCCACTCGCCAACGAGGGGTTCCGTTGCGCGTGCTCGCCGTCGGTGCCGCCAGCCCAGTGGCCGGCGCCGATCTGGCGTTGCTCGATGCAGACGGCCACTTCCGCCGCCGCTATGGCGTGCAGGCCAGTGGCGCAGCCTATCTGCTGCGCCCTGATCAGCATGTCTGCGCGCGCTGGTTGACGCTGGACGCCACCCGCCTGCAGGCGGCCCTGAATACCGCCTTGCCCGAGTAAGGAGACATCCCATGACTGCCACGAACAAAGCCCTGACCATCCCCGGCCTGGAGACCGTCTACGACGCACTGGCCAGCGCCATCGACCAAGCCGGCCCGGAAAAGACCGAACTGTTCCTCGTCAAGCTGGCGCTGCTTAACGCCAATGCGCTGGGTCACCCAGAGCGCTTCCAGCAGCACCTGCAGGCCGCCCTGCAGGACCTCTGACTCGCAGACCCACACCCCCACACCATCCAGGATTCCCCATGCTGATCAACAAGGTTCACCACGTCGCCTACCGCTGCATCGACGCCAAGCAAACGGTCGAGTGGTATGGCAAGCACCTGGACATGAAGTTCGTGCTGGCCATCGCCGAGGACGAAGTGCCCTCGACCAAGGCGCCCGACCCCTACATGCATGTCTTCCTCGACGCGGGCCAAGGCAATGTCCTGGCCTTCTTCGAGCTGCCCAGCCAGCCCCCGATGGACCGTGACCGCAATACACCAGCCTGGGTGCAGCACCTGGCGCTGGAGTGCGACTCGGTGGACACGTTGCTGGCCGCCAAGCAGCGCCTGGAAGCCGCCGGCATCGAAGTGCTGGGCCCGACCGACCACACCATCTTCAAGTCCATCTACTTCTTCGACCCGAACGGCCACCGACTGGAGCTCGCGGCCAACACCGGCACGCCGGAGATGATGAAGAAGCTCGACGAGGTGAAGTGGGACATGCTCGAGGAGTGGGCGCAGACCAAGCGCGCGCCCAAGCACGCAGCCTGGATGCACGACGGTAGCCTGGCCGCGTCGGAGCGTTGAAACCGTCATGACCACGCTCAATGAAACCCACGACCCGGCGCTGCGCAGCTGGGTCGAATCGGCCAACCCGGGGCAGGTGGTCGATTCCGACTTCCCGATCCAGAACCTGCCGCTGGCGGTCTTCCGGCGCCGCGGCAGCAGCGAGGCCTTTCGCGGCGGTGTGGCGATCGGCACGCAGATCGTCGACCTGGCGGCTGCCGTCGCCGCCGGCGTTTTCGGCAGTGACGTCGCCCACCCGGCACAAGCAGCGGCAGAAGCAGCGGCACAAGCCGCAGCCGGCAACTCGCTCAACGCCTTGATGGCCCTCGGCCCGGCGGCATGGTCGGCGCTGCGGCTGGCGCTGTCGCGCGCATTGCGCGAGGGTACGCCTGCGCAGAAGCTGCTCGAACCCTGCCTGGTCGCGCAGGCCGATGCCGAGTACACCTTGCCTGCCCGCATCGGCGACTACACCGACTTCTACACCGGCATCCACCACGCCACGACGGTGGGCAGGCTGTTCCGCCCCGACAGCCCGCTGCTGCCGAACTACCAGTGGGTGCCGATTGGCTACCACGGCCGCGCCTCGTCCATCGTGATCAGCGGCACACCGATCCGCCGGCCGCTGGGCCAGAGCAAGGGTGCGGCCGACACACCGATCTTTGGGCCCAGCCAGCGGCTGGACTACGAGCTCGAACTCGGCTTCCTGATCGGCACCGGCAATGCCCTCGGCGAGCCGATCGCCATCGAGCACGCTGAACAGCACCTGTTCGGTGTAGCGCTGTTCAACGACTGGTCGGCGCGCGACATCCAGACCTGGGAATACCAGCCGCTGGGGCCCTTCCTGTCGAAGAATTTCGGCAGCACGCTGTCGCCGTGGGTGGTGACGATGGAGGCTCTGGCGCCGTTCCGCGCGCCACTCGTGCGGCCGACCGGTGACCCCGAACCACTGCCGTACCTGAATGCGACCGAAGACCGCGCGCGCGGTGCACTCGACATCCAGCTCGAGGTCTGGCTGCAGACGGCGGCCATGCACGCAGCAGGCGAGGGCGCCGTGCGGCTCACCCGCGGCAATGCGTGCGAGGCGGCCTATTGGACGCCCGCACAGCTGGTCGCACACCACACCGTGGGCGGCTGCAACCTGCAGCCGGGCGACCTGTTCGGCTCAGGCACGCTGTCGGGGCCTGGCCCCGATCAGGCCGGCTCGATGCTGGAACTGACGCAGGGCGGCAAGCAGCCGATCACGCTGCCCAACGGCGAGACGCGCAACTTCCTGGCCGATGGCGACACGCTCACCTTGCGCGGTTTGTGTGAACGCGACGGTGCGCGCCGCATCGGCTTTGGCGCCTGCAGCGCGACCGTGCTGGCTGCACCTGCTGTGCGGCCTTGCAGACAGCCATGAACGCGACCGCGCGGTTGGCCATGGTCACCCTGGCTGGCCGCAGGGAGGCGCCGACGCTTTCGATCGTGCGCCGCCTGATGAAGGCGCAATTGCGCGCGGCGTGAGAAGACCCGGTGCTCGCCTTGCATCCTGTTCAGTGCCTTCAGGCGACAAAGGCCTTTATCGCTGCCAGAGAGTGGAGCAGCGTGCTGCGGACGTCAGCCCTTGCAGTTCTTGGTGGATCTGTTCGAGTGCGTTCAGTTCGCTTGCATAGTCGAAGTGCGCATCGTCGCGTTCCTTCACGAGTTCCAGCACCTCAAAGCAGAGCCGGTCCGCTCCGTTGAGATTCCACCCGGCCTGTAGCAGCCGGTCTGCATGCTTGCCCATGCGCAATTCAAAGCGTGCGCGATTCAGCGCCGCGTGCACATTGCGGCTCGCGCCGAGCAGCAGGTGGCCGCTCACGCTGTCCCGGATGGCGTAGATACCCATGGGCGGAAAAGCGTCACGCGCCTGCCGCGCGACCACCCGCCGCGCCGAGGGCGACACCTGGTTGGTTGACGAGTCCAAGTTCTTTCTCCTTGTGACGGTAGTAGAGGGCGTGCAAGACCAACATGGCCAGAAACGCGGCGGGACAGGCCCAGAACACGCCGGCCAGGCCGAAGCGCGCTTCCAGCGCTACGGCAACTGGCAATTCGACGCCAACGATCGCAGCCATGCTCAGGAGTGCCGGCACCAGTGCTGCGCCGCTCGCGCGCATCGCGCCCACCAGCACGTTGCTCCATCCGAGCAGCACCACGCTCCAGGCGACCGTGCGTACGATGCCGACCGCCTGCTCCAGCACGGGCCCGGGATCCAGAAACACGCGCAGCGCGAACGGTGCAAGCCCGTGCGCAGCAACGACGAACAAGGCGGTGACCACGGCATTCAAGCGCAGCCCGGTCATCACGATCGCGGGCAAGCTTTCCCGCCGCCCCGCGCCAACGGCGTGTGCGCTGAAGATCACCGCAGCAATGCCCAGGCTCATCGCCGGGAACTGGACCCAGCTCAGGATCTGCGTCGCCGCGCCATAGGCGGCGGTCGCGGTCGATCCGTGGCGATTCACCAAGCCCAGCAGCACGATCTCCGCCAGCGCCATCGCCAGCATCTGCACAGCGGCGGGCAGACCGATGCGCAGCATGCGTCCGGCGATGGCTGCACTCGGCTTGCAGTCCCGCCACCCGGCTGCGGTGGCGAGCGGATGGCCGTTCCGGCGCCAGCGCCAGATCAACACGGTGAGCGCAGTCACTTGCGCGACGAACGCCGAGACTGCAACGCCAGCCGCCCCCAAAGGCGTGCCCGCCACGAGCAGCGGCGTGCACACCACGCCCACCAGCGTCGCCGCCACCAGGGCCCACATCGGCGAGAGCGCGTCGCCGGTGCCACGGCTCAGGGACAGGCCAGCCCACGTGACAAACACAAACGGCATGACCAGCAACATGGCGCGCGCGTAGCGGATGGCGGCCGGCAAGATGTCCGGCGGCGTACCCAACGCCTGCATGAGCCACGGCGCAGCCCACGCACCGGCCACGGCAACGGCAAGCCCGACGCCAAGCGATGCCGCAAAGGCCGTTGCGGCCACGCGCCGCACCTGCTCCGCATCGCGCGCGCCCCATGCCTGTCCGGCCAGGACCGTTGCGCCGGCGCCCAGGCCGATGATCAGCGAGAGCAGCAGGAAGAACACGGGAAAGAACGACGCGGCCGTTGCGATACCGTTCACGCCCAGCAGGCGCCCCAGCCAGAAGCCGTCGAGCAACCCCCCCGCGCTTTGCAGCGCGTGCGTCAGGATCAGCGGCGTCAACAGCGCGAGGTAGCGCGTGCGCAGGGTCGGCACCGGTTCGGCGCGTTTCATCGGTTCTGGCTGGTCCATGCGTGCTCCTGTGATTGGCGGGCGTGCGTGTGTCCACAGCGCCGCGGCCACTGGCCGCGCGCGGGGCGCAAGAAAGGGAAGAGAGCGCCGGCTTAGCCGGGTGCAGGTTCGGCGAGTTGCAGCACGTAGGCCCGCACGTCATCCGGCCATGTGGCCATGTGCGCTGTCAGCCGCTCGGTGTCGCCGGCAAACAGGGCCCGCGATGCTTCTTCGAAGCCGGCCAGGTCGCCGGCCAGCGTGGACATGGCGTGGTATGCGCGGTCGCGCGCCTGGCGCGCCCGGTCTCGTGCGCCGCCGCTGCGCCGCGCTTCGTGCACGAGCTTGCGCAAGGCCACGGAGGCGCCGCCTGTTTGTTTCGCGAGCCAGTCCCAGTGCTCGGGCAGCAACGTCACCTCCCGCGCCACCACTCCAAGTTTTGGGCGACCACGGCCCTTCGGCGCCTGCGGCGGCGCCAGCACGGTGTAGCGGGCCGCGACGGCTTCCTCGCCACCCCGCAAGTCCAGGTCGGCAGACTGGCCGCTGGCATTGCTGAAGATCAGCGGATGTCCCTCGGGCTGCGTCATTTGCGCCCGCAGCACCGCCACGGCGACCTCGTGCAACGGGCCGGTGGTCAGGCGGCGCCCGTCGAGGAAGGCGGTGTAGGTGAGTGGTTCGGCAGCGTCCATACAAAATTCTATCCGGGTTAAATTGCGGCGTCAATAACACCCGGGTAAATATCTGAGTTCGCCGCAGCCTAGCGCAGGCTCTTGTCGAAGAAGGCCGCAATCTCGACGCCGAGCTGGTCCAGGAACGCCGCCCGATCGAATCCCGGTGGGTTTGCCGCGACATCGCCGTCCGGGCTGGTCAGGGACATGCTGGGTGTGTCCATGAAGGCAAAGTGCCAGGCGTTGGGTACCCGATGCAGGTTTGCTGCGGGCAGATGACTTGCGACCCACTCGGCATGGAATTTCGGCACCACGAAGCGATCGAGTTCGGCCTCGTAAATCAGGGTTGCAGCCCGAACCGCGGCCAGCGACTCGGCGGTGAGCAGCACAGCCGCCGGGGACATCGCGACGATCGCCCGGACGCGCTCGTCCTTGAGCGAGAGCGCGGCAGCAGCCGGCGGTGGCGATGCATCGCCTGCCCGGCCCATGCTGCAGAAGATCGGATCTTCGGCTGCTTCAAGCTGGCAGTGCTTTCTCATCCGGGAAAGGTCCGGCTTGGCTCCGGCCAGCGCCAGCACCGTGTAGCCGCCGGCCGAGTGCCCCAGCGCACCCACTCGTGGCCCCTTGTCGTCGCTGGCAATCCGATCCTTCCACGCTGGATGGGCAAGGAGGGCATCGATCACCCGAGACGCCTGCCGCGGCCGCTCGTCGAAGTAACGCTCCGGGCTCTGCGCCAGCAGCGACCGGTCTTGCCAGTTGTCGCCAGGGTGCCTCAGTGCGGCGACCAGGTAGCCGTTGCGCGCCAGGGCTTGCGCCAGAACGCTGTGGCCGGCTTCGGTGCCGGCGTTGCCGTGGCTGAGCAGGATCAGCCCCTTGACCTTGTCGACGGGTTTGGCGCCGATGGCGACGTTGAGCGTGAACGGCCCCATGGCCACAGATTGCGACGCGACCAGCGTCGGGTAGTACAGAGAGACCGTCGTCGTGGGCGCATCCGGTCTCGCGCCAGCCGTCTGGATCTGCATCCAGCCGGCCTCGAAGGCGTGTGCCTGTGCGGCGACGAGCAGGGCGGACAGCGAGGCCAGCGTGGTCAGCAAACGCCGAAGAAGGCAGTTCATGGGGCACTCCGTTTTGTGGTGGTGCATGAATGTCTGCCCAGCGTGCAAAAAGACAGCCCGGTTTGCGACCAAGCCCAGGCTGGCGCCGCGAACGGACCGCCGGTGGTCGCCGCACGCGTGGCTCCAGCTGCTTGCGGAGGCGGGGATCGGCCGTTCGGAAGGCCTTCAGGGCGCCGCCGGTGCTTGAAGCGGCACCGCGCAGACCGCTCGAGCGCGGCCGCGCAGCCACCGACGCCAGGGCTGTGGGTTCAGCGGTTGCTGCAGCCGGCATGCGCCTGACTTTCGCCGTCGCCACCGTGCAGGTCGTCATCGCCTTGGCCCAGGCGACTGGCAGCCGCTGGGTGGCCCTGCGTGTTCCCCATGCAGGCCACCAAGGCGCGCAGGACAGCGGCGCTGAATGATTTCTGCGTCGTCGCGGTGGCGTTTGGCGGCCACGAACCAACCGCCCATCGCAATCGACTTCGGCCCTTCGACGGCCAGCAATATGGTCCGCCACTTCAGCAACTCAACCCCGACAGCCAGGTGCAGATCCGCGATCTGCAGTGGCCTGTCGAAACCAGGAATCACGATGAAACTTCTTTCCACGATCTCAATTCTTTGCGCCGCCCTGGCCGCACTTTCTGTTCACGCCGAGGTGCATGCGCAAGTCAGCGCCGCCAAAGCGGTGACCGGTCCCTACATTGGCGCTGCACTGGGCCCGGCCTTTGGAAGCCGCGAAATAGACGACTCGAACAGCCGCAACGACGAGCACATCGGGCGCGGCGCCAAGGTCTACGGCGGCTACCAGTTGACCGAGAATTTCGGTGTGCAGGCCGGGTATGTGCGTTTGCATGAACTCAATCGCAACACCGGGTCTGGCGCCACGCTGATCGAGCAAACCGCCACCGGCCACAGCATCTACGTGGCCGGCACCGGCCGATGGCCCCTGGGGCAGCCGTTTGCACTGACCGGCAAGGTCGGCGTTTCTTTCGGCAAAGTCACCGACGCAAGCCCCACCTCGGCTGCAACGAACTCACTCCTGGGCAGCAAGACGTCACTGCTCATCGGCACCGGCGCCGAGTACGTACTCAACCACAACGTGGCATTCACGGTTGAGCTGGAAAGCTACGGAAAGATTTCCAGCCAGGTGAAGGGCAACGCGCTGACCATCGGCACGCGCTTCACGTTCTGAGGTTGCGGCGACTCGAACCCGCATCGATGCCTGCAACATGACCATCTCTGTGAAGTCCAATTGGCTGGTCCCCACGGCGCTATTGGCCCTCGGTATCGTTCCGATGGTGGCCGGTACGCTGCGGCTGGTGCAGCTCGGCGTCGGCGCGGAGATCACGCCCGACAGCGCGAGGTTCTTTGCCGCTCCATGGCCCTTCGTGGTGCACATGGTCAGTGCCACGCTCTTCAGCGCCCTCGGCGCCTTGCAGTTCGCGCCGAGTCTGCGCCGCCGCAAACCCGGCTGGCACCGCATGGCAGGCCGGTGGCTGGTTCCGTTCGGGCTTGCCACCGCTTTGTCGGGTCTGTGGATGACCCAGTTCTATCCACACGGCCTCGAGGCGCCCGCCAGCTTCGACGGCGCGGCCGTCTATGTCCTGCGGCTGCTGGCCGGCTCGGCAATGGCGCTGTCCTTGTGTCTTGGTGTTGCCGCTGTTTTGAGGCGCGACATCCGGCGCCATCAAGCCTGGATGATGCGCAGCTACGCCCTGGGTCTCGGTGCGGGTACACAAGTCTTCACCCATCTACCCTGGTTCATCTTCCCGGGCATTCAAGGCGAGTTGGCAAGGGCCCTTTTCATGGGAGCGGGCTGGGCTATCAACCTTTTCGTCGCCGAGTGGCTGATCTCGCGCGGGCGCAAAAGTACGCCAGCTGAAGTGACCGCCACGGGCCCCAACCGGGTGCCAGTTGCAGCCCACGTTTGACCTCCAGCGAGCACCCGCAGAAGACTGATTGCCGTCGCTCGCCAACGACTGCTTTGGGGCACCTATCATGATCTGTCACGGCCTAAACAACGGATCAAGGGATGGAGATGACGATGGCAACTGGTCCGGTCAATCTGGTCCTTGACGAATTCGCGCCCGGTCACGTGCCTGCGGTCTTGCACCACTACTGCACTACTGAGGCCTTCATGGCCATCGTGGTGAGTAAGCGAATCAGGCTCTCTGCGCTTTCCATGTCAAACGACAGCGAAGAGGGCCGGTTGGTTCTCCGCCTCACGGATAAGTTAGGGGAGATGCACCGTACAGACCCCGCAGTGCTGACTTCTCTCAAGGCGCACTGGAATGAGGTAGTGGCAGCGAACGAGGGGTTGGGGTTCTGCCTATCTGAGCGCGGCGACCTGCTCAGCCAGTGGCGCGGCTACGCGGGTCAAGGTCGCGGCGTGTCGATAGGCTTTTCAACTGAGTTCCTCAAGCGCGCGTCCGTTGCAGATGAAGCAGACGAACACTTCGCCACTCTTGAGCGAGTCGAGTACGGTGAAGGGCAACAACTGCACGAATACGGGCCTACATACACCGCGCTCGTCAACGCGATCGTGGACGCGCAGGGATATCTTCAGTACGGCCACGTGTCCATCACCGAGAAACTCAAGGCGGTACTGAACCGCAAGCTCCGGCCGTGGACTCGGAAGATCTACACGTTCAAGAACGATGGCTTCGCAGAGGAGCGCGAGTGGCGCATGCTCGCCCTCCTGACGGCCGAGGAACAAGAGGACTGCAGCTATCGAGCCGTCGACGACAAGATCGTCGCTTTCAGGGAGCTACTGCTGGATGCGGACGAAGGTCCGGCCATCGTGAGCGTGACGCTGGGCCCCAAGCATGTGACCCCGGTGGACCAGGTCGAGCGGATGCTGCAGCGCCACGGTATCAACGCGGTCGTCGCAAAGTCAGCTCTCACATACCGCTAGATGCCGAGGTCAGCCTTGATTTGCTCCCACTCCGCAGCAAGTAATGTGACCATCAGCTGCGGCAACGGCTCAGCGGCATGATGTAGACCGTGGTGAATGCACTCGAGCCTGGCCTTAACCTTCATCTACCGTGCGGATGTGACTGCCCGCCGGCAGCAGGTGCGCGGCTGACGCCGTGTCGGGTTCCGCAGCAAGATTCCGTTTGAGTTTGATACTGGAAGGGACAGCAGCATTGACGCTCTGAGGAACGCCACCAGCCTGGGCGATCAGAGATCTCCATAAACAACATCTTGAGGGAGGTCATCGTGAAACTACAGGCTTATCGGCTACAGAACTACAGGCGACTACGCGACGTTGTCATCGAGCTTGACGACGAGATTTCCATTTTCGTAGGGGCTAATAACAGCGGGAAGACCTCCGCCGTCCAAGGCCTGTACTCGATGCTCCGTGGCGATGTGAAGAAGTTCGAACTCTTCGACTTCAGCGCTGCGCTGTGGGCCGAGATCGACGCCGTCGGCAGGACGCCTCCAAGCGATGAGGACCCGCCCAAGAGGTTACCGTCCATCCTCTTGGATCTCTGGTTCCGCGTCGGTGAAGACGACCTCGCCACTGCGATGTCGCTGCTACCGAGCACGGAGTGGGACGGCAAATGCGTCGGGATTCGGGTGGCGTTCGAGCCTCGGGATGCCCACGAACTCGTCCGGAAGTTCCATGGACTGAATGAGAAGGCCAAAAAGGCGGCGATCGCGCTTGCGGCCAGGCGCAAGGCAGCCAGGAAGCCTGCCGTTGAGGCGGACGCGGAAGACGCGGCTGGGGGGCGCGCCGACCCCGGTGAGTACAAGCCCTGGCCGGAAAGCCTGACGAAGTACGTCACCAAGGAGCTGAGCAAGGAATACACGTTCCGCTACTACGTGCTCGATGAGCGGGCCTTTGTTGGCTATCAGGCAAAGGAGGCCGACTACGAGCCGCAGCCCCTCGGCAAGGAGCCCGGCGGCGCGGCCATTCTCAAGTCGCTCGTGAGGGTGGACTTCCTGCGGGCGCAGCGGCATCTCGATGACCCGGATGCCGGCAGCTCTGATCGCGCCGAGAGCCTGTCGAGGCGCCTGAGTAGGTTCTATCACCGCAACCTGGAGAAGCGTGGCGACGACCACGCGGCTCTTAAGGCGCTCGACATCTCGGAGAAGGAACTGAACTTCCACCTGAAGGAAGTCTTCAGCGACACCCTCAAGCGCCTAGCCAAGCTGGGCTATCCCGGCGTGAACAACCCCGAGATCGTGATTCGAGCGGACTTGGACCCCACCGCCGTCCTAGGGCAAAACGCCAAGGTCCACTACGCGGTTCCGGGCACGGCCACCGCTCAACTTCCCGACAGCTACAACGGCCTGGGGTTCAAGAACCTGGTCTACATCGTGGTTGAGCTGCTCGACCTGCACGAGCAGTGGAAGGCCGAAGAGAACAACCGGGCGCCGCTGCATCTAGTCTTCATCGAAGAACCTGAGGCGCATCTGCACGCGCAGATCCAGCAAGTCTTCATCAGGAATGTTTTGCGCCTCCTTGAGGATGCCAACGACCACGCGACGTTCTTCCACACGCAGCTCGTCATCACCACACACTCCCCTCACATCCTGTATGAGCGCGGCTTTGCTCCCATTCGGTACTTTCGCCGTGTCAGCGACCAGCTGGACCATCACACCGACGTGCGGAATCTTTCGCTATTCAAGACTGGCGCGGCCGACGCCCCAGCGCGCGAGTTCCTGCAGCGATATCTGAAGTTGACACACTGCGATCTCTTCTTTTCCGACGCGGTCATCTTGGTGGAAGGCAACGTCGAGCGCCTGCTCTTGCCAGCCATGATCGAGTCGGCGGCCAAGCGCCTCCGTTCTTCCGCCCTGACCATTCTTGAAGTTGGTGGCGCGTTCGCGCATCGATTCCAGGAACTGATCGCCTTCGTCGGACTCACGACGCTGGTCATCACGGATCTAGACAGCGTGACGGTTAAGACGGTTGCCGATAAGGCCGCCGCGCACGGCGCAGGCGCTGAGGGCGACGTCGACGGAGGTGACGAGGACGACGACCTGAAGCCCTTCGAACTTGAAGACGACGACGAAGGAGAGCCTAGCGGAAAGAAGAAGTCAATGAAGCGTGGCAGCACCTGCCATGCGCACATTGAAGGTGCCGTCACGTCCAACCAAACCCTCATCAGCTGGATCCCTAAGAAACGGTCGGTGGCAGAACTCTGGGAAGTCACTGCGGAGCAAAAGACGCTGTTGCTGGCCGCGGGTTCCAGCGCTGAGGTTCGGGTGGCCTATCAGACCAAGGTCTCGGTGACGGTGGGCAAGGCGACCTCGCAGCTGTGCGGCCGCACGCTTGAGGAGGCCTTTGGTCTTGAGAACGCCGACTGGTGCCAAGCTGAGGCCAACCGGGCTGTCGGCCTCAAGCTCAGGCGTGAGCCGAGCAGCCCCGAGGAGCTGGCTGAAAAGTTGCACGACAGGGTGGTCGGCAAGAACTTCGACAAGACCCGCTTCGCGCTGGAGGTCCTCGCAAGCGGGCCGCTCAATGGCTGGAAAGTCCCCGCGTACATCGCCGAGGGCTTGGCCTGGCTCGAAGCCAAAGTGGCCTACGAGCTTGAGGCGGACGCGGCCATCGCCACCGAGGTCGCAACGATGGAGCCGACTTCGGCCGGTGTTGTCGCTGTCATTGCTGGCGCGGGGCCGACGGTATGAGCAGGCGAGTCGATAGCCCAGACACCGATGCCGACCGCGAGATTCACGCGTGTGTTGTCGCGACGCCACCGCAGCCCTTCGTGGTTCGTGCCGGCGCAGGTTCAGGCAAGACCACCTCCCTCATAAAGGCGCTGGACTGGGTGATGTCGGAGCACAGTGCCAGCATGCGGGCGAGGAAGCAGAAGGTCGCGTGCATCACGTATACCGATCTCGCCGCCAATGAAATCCTGGCGGACGTCAACGATGACCCGCTGGTTCATGTCTCGACTATCCACAGCTTTTACTGGTCTATCGCCAAGACGTTTCAGGCCGACATCAAGGTTTGGCTGCAGAACGACATCCGCAGGCGGATCTTCGATCTGGAGAAAGAGTTCGAGAATTACGGTCCTCGTGTCCGGCAGACCACGCGCGACAAGAACAAGTCCGATCAGGAGCGCTATGCCCGAAGCCTGGAGGCTGTGAGCGGCGTCAAGACCTTCAACTACGGCGTGGGCAGTGACTATGCGAAGGGCATCCTCGGTCACGAGGACATCCTTCAGCTTGCCGACTTCCTGCTGCAAAACCGCCCGCTGTTCCGAAGGGTCGTGGCTCTGAACTACCCGTTCGTGTTCATCGACGAGAGTCAGGACACGTTCCCGGGGGTGGTGAAGTCCTTTAAGGAAGTGGAAGCTCAGATGCGGGGCAAGTTCTGCCTCGGTTTTTTTGGCGATCCAATGCAGTCGATCTTCATGAGAGGCGCAGGGGACATCCCGCTCGAAGACCATTGGCGCGCCATCACGAAGCCAGAGAACTTTCGCTGCGCCAAGCAGATCCTTGACGTCGCCAATGCCGTGCGCGCGCAGGGTGACGGCATGGAGCAAGTCCGCGGGCTGCACGAGAGGGTGGATGGGGACCTCAAGCCGGTGGAAGGCTCGGCCCGGATGTTCGTCCTGCCGAACACGCTGAACCGAAACGAGGCCCTTGCACGAGTCCGGGCTTGGAACGCGGCGACGAACTACGACGAGGGTTGGACGACCCCGGACAACGCGGTCAAGATTCTTGTGATAGTGCACCGCATGGCCGCCAACCGACTCGGGTTCGGCGGCATCTATTCGGCGCTGAACGACAGGACGTCGGAGGCTATGAAGCAGGGGATGCAGGACGGCACCGGTTGGCCCGTTCGACCCTTCCTCGGTTTCGCGCTACCAATTGTTGCAGCCGTTAAGGCAGGCAACGAGTTCGCGGCAATGAGCCTGCTCCGAGAGTTCAGCCCGCGCCTGGAGCCTGCCTCTCTGCTCGGCCGCCGCGCCGCGGATGTGCTTCGTGAGTTGCATGTAGCCGTTGTCAGGCTTGTCTCGATGCTGGATGAGGCAGGCACTACTGTCGGCGATATAGCTCTCCAGCTTCGCGACGCTGGCCTATTCAAGTTCGATGAGCGCTATGAGCGCGTACTTGGGTTCGTTGGAGGCGTTGACGACGTTGCTCAAGAGGCCGACACCGCCGGTGCAGCGCCTACTGAAGGGCGATCGGAGGATAGGGCAATGCTCAAGTTCTTCGGGTGCGCGGCGCAAGAGCTTCGGCCCTATGAACGCTATATCTCAGAAGGCTCTCCCTATGCCACGCAGCACGGCGTGAAGGGCGCCCAGTTCGAGCGCGTCATCGTTGTGATGGATGAGGAGGAGAGCGAGTACAGAACGTACAACTACGAGCGTGTCTTCGCCAGTCCTGAGGCCCGTGCGGCGGATCGCGCACGAGCGCAGGACGGTGATGAAAACATCGGGAGCCGAACGCTGCGACTGCTTTACGTCTGCTGCACTCGCGCCCAGCGGGGGCTGGTGTTGACGTTCTTTGTGGCCGACCCGGCGGCCATCTTGGAAAACGTCGTGGCAAGCGGGATCCTGCCGCGGAATGCAATCTTCACCCAGGAAGTGCTGGCTGCAGTGTCTTAGCGCGAGAACTATCCGCTGCTGGTAGCGTGGCTGTTGCGCTGGCCGTCCTTCTGGTCGGTACAGATTCACCCTGGAAACCGCTGCACCGATACGAATGTAAGCCATGGGTAGGCTCGCGACTGGAGTGTTCAACGGCAGCTTTCGGGCGCCGAGTTCGCGGAGGTGAGAGACCGCATCCGCTGCCATTCGGACGCCGCCTGCCAGTCAGGGCTTGGCGTTCGCCTCCAGGAAGCGCTGGGCCAACGCGTTCGCCTTCTCACGCACGACCTGATTTACGGTGTCGCTGAGCAGTGGCTTGGGCCTCGTACCGGGGAACACGATGTAGGTCACACCTTGGCTTATGCCGATGCCGCTGCCGCCCTTTAGCCGCTTGCAGGGGCGCTCACCGGGCGTCCGGCATTGCGGGTTGCCCAGATCTTCATGCGCGCGAAGCGAAATCTCGCCCAGACGGAACCAGGGTCCGGCATCGCCAAGAAGGGCGAAGCTGCATCGCCCACCACTGACCACGACTGCCAGGTCGCCCTTGCCCACGCCCATGTCTTTCATCAGCGACACGCCAGCTTCCTTGGCTGGCAACGGCAGCACGATGAAAGGCACTTCCTCGGCGTTAACGAAAGTGTCCTTCGAGCCCTTGTCGTAGGTGAGCCAGGTCTGCACGTCGTTGGGCCAACCGCTGCCGCCGACCACTGGGGAGCCGTCGGCATCGACGGAGGCTTTGGCCTGGTACACCACCGTGCCGTCGGCGTAGCGCGACAGGAAGCCAACACGGTTCGGGTCGGTCGAGCACCGCAGCGGCTTGCCAGAGTGGGAAGGCAGCGCCTGGCCAGCGAAGCGGTCGCTGCTGTCGCATTCATCGTACAAAGCCTTCCAAGTCTTGCCGCCGCTGCCCGAAGCGACGAGCTCGGTGCCCGCAGCCAATCGGCGCAGGCCCGCAACAATGGGTGCGCAAGCATCGCCTGTTGCCACTGGCGAGGGTGAGGCGCTTGCGGACACCTCAACGGAAACAGCAGGAGCCGATGCAGCCAACGGTGCCGACGCCACAGGTGCGCCAGCCACGGCCTGCTGCAAGCGATCCAAGGCTGCTGCGAAGTCGGCGAGCACGAAGTTCTGCGGGTCGTCGTGCGCGTCAGCCAGGCCTTCATCAATTGCGGCGTGGAAGGCCGGCACCAACCACCTGCCGGCACGCACGCTTGCAGCGGCATACAGCTGCGCCAGCCGTTCGTACTGCATCGCAGTGAAACCAGGCATCGGCGCAAGCGCGTCGTTCTTCGGCCCACCGGCTGGGTCGCGCCGGCGCGGCTGCAGCAGCTCGATGTGCAGGAACAGACCGCGTGCCGGTGCACCGATCGCCTGCGATTCCAGTTTGGTTGCGCGCCAAGGCACGTTGAAGTCGTGGCCCACGAGCGTCTGGCCAGTGCGACTGATGAAGACGTGGGCCACTGCATCAGGCCGCTTGTACGTCGCGAGATCGTTCAAGGACGGCGTGTCGTCTGCCGGAAAATCCGGCGCATCACCCAGCCACGGCGCGCTGGTGTCATGGAACACGAAATAGCGAGCACCAATGGGGCTGTCGAGCCCGCCGCCCGTCGATGACTCATCCGCGCCTGTTGCCCCCAAGTACGTGCGCAGCTTGCTGCGTTCGATGCCAACCGCTTGGCCGAGCAAGGCCTCCAAGACAGGCGGTAGCACGGCCGGCGCAGCCGCCACCTTGCCCCAGCGCGCAACTGGTCGCAGCAGGCACTGCGCCTGCTGCACCGGCGTGCCAGTGAATTGCAGCGTGCTGCGGTCAAAGCGGCAGGCGCCGACGGTCTGGGCCTGGGCAGTTCCAATGCCAGCAAGCAGGCTGAAGACCCAGCCAACCATCCGCCATACTTTGCGATCAGTGATCTGTTTCATCATGAAACTCCCTGGCCACGACGATAGCGCGGCTAGGCGGTCGCGAACAGGTACGGGGACGAGACAGCGGCATCACTCCGAGCGCAACGCCTACGTGGAACCGGTCAGCAGCGAGGCGGTGTCGCGTCTGTTCCAGTGGACCCAACCTGCGACGCTTTAATGACCCGCTGAATGGCGCGGCGAGGAAGACCCGCAGGCCCTGCACTTTGAGGATGCACTCAATATCCCAGTCACCACAGGCCCCGACCGTCTCAAAGCCGCCAGAGTTTGAACACCGCTGCCGCCCAAGTTTTGGAGGTCCCCTCTAGACCGCAAGCGGTCAGCCAATGTCGAAGGGTTCAATGACTGGGCTTGTCGAGACCGGGCGAACGCCGCGACAGCTCGCTTATGCGTTGTGAGCGCTGTGGACGCGACTCATCACTTGCACTTCGCCGATTCCGAACTGGATGGCAGAAGTGCAGCTCCTTTGGCAACACAAAGTAAGCGGTCAATCAACCGCGCCCTTGCGCCGAGCCCCCGCGGCTGATCAGCGATCGGCCGTGTCGAGGCGCCAGGGCAGCAAGTTCTCGAAGTCCTCGACGGTCTTGGCCTTGGGCAACTCAACCAGTAGTGCCCTGAGG
>JANPHI010000290.1:0-3840 GCA_031424355.1 Betaproteobacteria bacterium | reverse complement strand
GGGTGACGCCCAGTGATTTGCGGAACAGCGGGTCATCGCCAAACAGCTTGCGGTAGTTGCCCAGACCCACGAACCGTGGCGGGTCCATCAAGTCGTATTCGGTGAAGCTCAGGGCCAGGCTCATCGCGAACGGGAAGGCCTTGAACAGCAACACGCCCAGCACGAACGGCAGCACGAACAGAAAGCCGAGTCTCTTGTTGTCGTACATGCCGGGGGGCTGCGTTGCAATGGGCCTGGCGCTGGAAAAGCTTTAGAACTTGTAGCTTGCCGACAGCGTGTAGGCCCGGCCCATCACGTCGGCCACGCTGGTCAGGTAGCCGCGGTAGGCGTTGTGGTTGGTCAGCGGCGGGTTCGCATCCATCAGGTTGTTCACCGCCAGGCCCAGCGCCAGGTTGCGGATGCCGGTGTAGCGCAGCGTCAGGTTGTATTGCGCGTAGGGCGCCACGTCGCGCGGGCCCGAGGTGCCGGCGCCGGTGACGGCGGCCAGGTTCTGGTCGCGCACCTTGCTCTGGTAGCGCTGCGACAGCTGCGCGCCCCAGTCGCCGTAGGTGTAGCCGACCTGGGCGATGTGGCGCCAGCGGTTGTTCAGGCCGCGCGTGGCGTTGCTCAGGCCGGCGTTGGGGTTCACCGGCACCACGTCGTTGAACTGCGCCAGCGCACTGACCCAGTCGCCGTTGTTCACGCCCTCGGACTTGGCATCCCACTGCGTCAGGTAGGCGATGTCGATGCCCGCCGACACCGCGCCCCAGGCCGCCTTGGCGGTGGCGAACTTCAGGCTCAGGTCGATGCCGGCGCCGCGCATCGAACCCACGTTCGACGGCGTGTTAACCACCGCGTCTTTCGTGCCCAGGCTGTTGGCCACGCCCAGCGTGCCGTCGGCGTTGCGCAGGAACAGGCCGGGGTAGGCGTTGGGGTTGGCCAGCAGGTAGTCGATGGCGCGGTTGCCGATGACGCTGTCGATCTGCGTGCGCCAGTAGTCCACCGTCACCGACAGGTTGCGCACCGGCTCGAAAGCGAAGCCGAAGGTCAGGCTGTTCGAGGTCTCGGGCTTCACGCCGGCGTTGTTCGGCACCTTGGTGATCTGCTGGTAGTTGGTCAGGCTGCAGACCTGCTCGACCGCGTAGCCGGCCTTGGGCGTGGCCACGCCGTTGACCAGGGGGCACAACAGCGGGTCGTTGAAGACCGGGATCAGCGTGCGTTCGGTTTCCTTGGTGTAGATCTCGGGCAGCGCGGGCGCGCGGTAACCGGTGTTGGCCGAAGCGCGCAGCACCAGGCTCTTCATCGGTTGGTAGCGCAGGCTGAGCTTGGGGTTGACCGTGGTGTCCTTCAGGTCGTCGTAGCGGTCGGCACGCACCGAGGCGTTCAGCGTCAGGTCCTTCATCACCGGCGCGTCGATCTCGGCGAACAGCGAGCTGATGCCGCGGCCGATCTTGGTGCTGGTGCTCGAATTGGCGCCGCTGGAAATGTTGTCGCCGCCCAGCAGGTTGATCTGGCCGTTCAAGGCGCTGGACAGGTCGTTGCTGGCCTGGCCCACGGCCTGCCACTCGTCGCGCCGCAGCTCGGCGCCGACGGCCAGGTTCAGGCCACCGCCGGCCAGCTTCATCAGTTCACGCGAGAAGGTGGCGTCCAGGCTGGTGTTGCTGGCCTTGTGCAGGCGCAGCGTCTGGCCTTCGATGGAGGCCGCACTGATCAGCGCCATGCCGGCCGCGTTCTGCAAGCCGAAAGGGTTGAGCTTGGGGTCCAGGTAGAGCGTGGTGGCCGTGCCCTGCACACTGGCGATGCCCGAGACCGCGAGCCAGCCTGCGCCGGCCTTGGTGTTGCGCTCCGACAGGCCGAAGTTCAGGCCACCCCGGTAGTCCCAGCCCACCAGCGTGCCTTCGGCGGCCAGCACCAGGCGGTCGTTGGTGTGGTGGTCGTTGCGGATGCGCGCGCCGGCGTCGGCCACCGACCACAGCACGTCGATGGGCCGCCCCGCCAGCGTCAGGCCCGCCACCGCCGGCGTGATGCCGTTGCCGGGGTAGTAGGGGTGGGTGCTGGTCAGCCGCACCGTGGGCGCGGCCGGGTTGTTGTACTGGTCGACGCTGAAGTGGCTGTGGTTGTAGGACAGCGAAACCTGGTGGTCGTTGCCCAGGCGCAGCGTGCCTTTGCTGAAGAAGGTGAGGATGTCGTTCTTGTTGTTGAACGAGGTGTACTGCGTGTTGGCGTCCAGGAAGCAGGTCTGCCGGCCGCCCGAGGTGCTGGGCACCGAGTACGGCGCCAGGCAGCCGCTGGCGTACATCGGGTTGTAGCGCACGGTGCGCAGCGAACTGGTGGGGTTGGTCGGGTCGGTGAAGTTGCCCGGCGTGGCGTTGCTGCCCAGACCCGGCGCGGTGCTGATGCCCAGCTGCGTCAGCGCCGAGCCGTCGGTCAGCTCGGGCCGCGCCTCGCGCAGCAGCGCATCACGCTGCTGCACCTCGAAGGCGGCATAGGCGTTCCAGCCGTCGGCGGACAGGTCGCCCACACCGCCCAGCAAACCCAGCGCCTTCGCACCGCCACCGCCCGAGCGTTCGGGCTGCAGCCATTCACCCTTGATGCTGGCGCCCTTGAAGCTGCCCTTGGTGTAGAACGCCTGCACGCCACCCATCGCGTCCGAGCCGTAGCTGGACGAGGCGCCGTCGCGCAGGATGTCCACGCGGTCCAGCGCCATGCGCGGGATCACGTTCACGCTGACGTACTGGTTGGTCAGCGGTTCTTTCGACAGGCGACGGCCGTCCAGCAGCGTCAGCGTGCGCATGGGGCCGAAGCCGCGCAGGCTGGTCATCGGGCCGGCGGTGCCGGCGTTGGTGCCCAGCGAATTCGCCTGCGGCAGTTCCAGCATGAAATCCTTCAGCTCGGTGTGGCCGCGCTGTTCCAGTTCCTGCGCCTTCACGGTGGTCACCGGCAGCGCCAGCTCGTCGGCCACGGTGCGGCGAATGATGGAACCGGTGATCTCGATGCGCAGGGTGTCGCCCGCAGCGGCCTGCTGCGCCAGCGCGGGCCCGGCCCCGCTCAGCAGCGCCAGCGTGACGGCGGCCGAGCAGCGCGTGCGCCGGCCCTGAAAGGTGTTGTTGAATCGCATGTGGTTTGTCTCCATCGTTGAAACCGGATGCCGTTTGACGGCTTGTTGTGGGGTCCGGCGTGTGGGCCAAAAAGGAAGGGGCAATCGCCCGAGCGGCCTTCAGTCGCAGGCGCGCTTCAGGCCGTTTTCTTCATGCGCTCGCGGCTGTTGTTCAGGTGCATGAACATCGCGGCGCGCGCCAGTGCGGCGTCGCCGCGGCGTATCGCGTCCAGCACCGCGTGGTGTTCCTGCGCGGTGATGTCCTTGCCCTCGCGCAGTTGCGGCGAGGGATCACCGAAACGCGGTGACTTCTTGCTGTGCACGGCGGCGGTGGGCCGACGCGCGGGGCGTGACGGTGCGGCCGCACCGCGCGGGATGGTTGCGCCGCTCAGGCTGCGCAGCACGTGCACGAAGTACTCGTTGGCGGTGGCCTGCGCGATCAGTTCGTGAAAGCGGAAATCGGCCTCCACGGTGGCGTCGCCGGTGCGCTGCTGGTGGTCGAAGTCGGCCAGCGCGCGCTCCATCTGTTCCAGTTGTTCGGGCGTGCGGCGCAGCGCAGCCAGCGCGGCGGCATCCGATTCGAGACTCAGCCGCAGTTCCAGCATCGCCAGCTTCTGCTGCAGCTTCAGGTCGGGGCCGGCGGCTTTCAGCAGCGCTTCGGCCGGCTGCGCGCTGAGCACGAAGCTGCCGATACCCTGCCGCGTGCGCACCAGGCCGCTGGCCTGCAGCCGCGACACCGCCTCGCGCACCACGCTGCGGCTGAC
>JANPHI010000289.1:0-2339 GCA_031424355.1 Betaproteobacteria bacterium | reverse complement strand
TGCAATTGGGTGGCACGGTCAGCTGGTCGCCGATGGCGCGGTGGATCAACGCCGCGGCCACGCTGCTGTCGACGCCGCCCGACAGGCCGAGGATTACCTCTTCGTCACCGACCTGCTCGCGGATGCGGGCCACGGCTTCATCGACGTAATTGCCCATGACCCAGTCGCCCGCGCAGCCGGCGATGTCGCGCACGAAGCGCGTCAGCATTGCCATGCCCTGCACGGTGTGCGTCACCTCGGGATGGAACTGCACGCCGTAATAGCCGCGCGCCTCGTCGGCGATGCCGGCAATCGGGCAGCTCGGGGTGCTGGCCATCAGCTTGAAACCCGGCGGCAGGGCCGTGACCTTGTCGCCGTGGCTCATCCACACCTTCAGCATGCCGTGGCCTTCCGGCGTGTTGAAGTCCTCGATGCCCTCAAGCAGCCGGGTGTGGCCGTGCGCACGCACCTCGGCATAACCGAATTCGCGGTGGCTGCTGGCTTCGACCTGGCCGCCCAGCTGCACCGTCATCGTGAACATGCCGTAGCAGATGCCCAGCACCGGCACGCCGCTGTCCCACACCGCCTGCGGCGCGCGCAGGTCCTGCTCTTCGTAGGTGCTGGCGTGGCTGCCGCTGAGGATGATGGCCTTGGGGGCGTACTGGCGGATGAAGTCGTCGCTGACGTCGTTGGGGTGGATCTCGCAGTAGACGTGGGCTTCGCGCACGCGGCGGGCGATGAGCTGGGTGACCTGCGAACCGAAGTCGAGGATGAGGATCTTGTCGTGCGTCATGGCGGCGGTTCGGAACGGTAGGGAGGCTTCAGGTGCTGGCGGCGGGCACGCTGATGCGGGTCTTGCGGGTCTGTCGGACATGCAGCACCGCAAAGCCCAGGGCCATCAACTGCAACAGCGCGCAGAAGAACATGGGCGCGCCGATGCGCCAGTCGTTGGCGGGCAGGTGCGAAACGGTGGCGAACAGCGGCCCGGCCATCATCGGCGCGATGACGGCCATCAGGCTGCCCAGGGCGCTGACTGCACCCATGGTCTGACCCTGCTGCGTGCTGTCCACCGCACCCGAAATCAGGCTCTGCACGCTGGCGGCCACGGCCGAACCCAGCAGGTTGAATGCGATGACGACATACATCTGCCAACCCTGGGTGCACAGGCCCCACAGCGTGAAGGCCGCAGTCGACGACATCAGGCCCAGCACGGCCAGCTTGGGGGCGCCGAAGCGCTTCAGCAGTCGGCCCAGCAGGCCGCCCTGCACCACTGCCGACACGATGCCGACGGCGAACAGCGACCAGCCGTTTTCCGACGGCCCCCAGCCGAAGCGGAAGGTGCCGTACAGCACCCAGACCGTGTACAGCGCGAACTGCGCCAGGTTCGCGCAGGCCACCACGCCGAGCAGCAGCCCCGCGCCCTTCAACTGCGACAGCTGGTACAGCGAAGCGAAGGGGTTGGCGCGCGCCCATTGCACGGGCCGCCGGCGCTCGACCGGCAGCGACTCGGGCAGCACGAAATAGCCGTAGGCCAGGTTGACCAGCGACAGCGTGCCGGCAAAGAAGAAAGGCATCTGCAGGCTGATGCCGCCCAGGATGCCGCCGATGACCGGCCCCAGGATGAAGCCGATGCCGAACATAGCCCCCAGCAGGCCGAAGCGCTTGGCGCGCTCTTCGGGCGGGGTGATGTCCGCCACGTAGGCGTTGGCCACCGCCGCGTTGGCCTGCATGGCGCCACCGACGACGCGTGAGGCCACCAGCATCCAGGCCGAGCTGGCCAGGGCCGTGGCGAAGAAATTCAGCGCCAGCCCGCAGAACCCCAGCAGCAGGATGGGCCGCCGGCCGTAGCGGTCGGACAGCGCACCCAGCAAGGGCGAACCGAAGAAACTGGCCACCGCGAACGCGGCCGAGACGGCCGTGTACCAGTAGGTCTGCTCCGTGGGGTTGCTGGTGAAGCTGCCGACCAGCGCCGGCAGCACCGGCACGATCACACCGATCGACAGCATGTCGATCAGCACGGTGATCATGATGAAACGCATCGAGGCACTGCGCGCCCCGTCCGAGGGCGGAAGGGCCGCTGGCTGGCTGGCGGAGTCGCTCATTCCATGCGGTAGTTCGGTGCTTCCTTCGTGATCTGCACGTCGTGGACGTGGCTCTCACGGATGCCGGCCGTGGTGATCTCGACGAACTCGGCGCGCTCCTGCATCTCTTCGATGCTGGCGCAGCCGCAGTAGTGCATGGAGGCGCGCAAACCGCCCGCCATCTGGAACACGATGGCCACCACCGAACCCTTGTAGGGCACCTGCCCTTCGATGCCTTCGGGCACCAGCTTGGCGGTGTTGGGATTGTTGGCCGCTTCC
>JANPHI010000288.1:0-2611 GCA_031424355.1 Betaproteobacteria bacterium | reverse complement strand
CGCGACCTGTCGAGCCCGCGTGCGCTCGCCCTGCGGGACGGCCAGCCTGCGCACATCGCCGCCCGTGAGCTGGTGGTCGGTGACATCGTGTTGCTGGCCGAGGGCGACCGGGTTCCGGCGGACGTGCAACTTGTCCAGGTCTCGAACTTTGCCGTCGACGAGTCGCTTCTGACTGGCGAGTCGGCACCCGTTGTCAAGGAGGGTGCCGCACCGACCCAGGATGGCCCTGCGGAAACCGCTGCGCCCGAGGGCACGGACAACGCGCATGCATACGCCGGCACGCTGGTGACGCGCGGGACGGCGCGCGGATGCGTCGTGGCCACCGGTGAACGCAGCGCACTCGGTCGCATCGGCCAATCGCTGGCTGGCATCGTTGCCGAGACGACGCCGATACAGCAGGAGACACGCCGGGTCGTCAAACGCGTGGCACTCATCGGCTTGGCCCTGGCCGCCGCGTTGGCGATGGCGTACTGGATCGTGCTGGGGGATGGGTTGCACGGCCTGCTGGCCGGCCTGACGCTGGCGATGGCCATCCTGCCGGAGGAACTTCCGGTGGTGCTGACCTTGTTTCTGGGCCTGGGCGCCTGGCGCCTGGCGCGCGAGAAGGTGTTGGCGCGCAGCATCCCTGCCGTCGAGTTGCTTGGTGCCACGACTGTGCTTTGCGTCGACAAGACCGGCACGCTGACCGCCAACCGCATGACGGTGCGCCGGTTTTGGTCAGAGCAGGCGACCTATGACACGGCGCAGGCGGACGCAGGCCTGTTGCAGGAAGCGTTGCACGGCGTTCTGGAGTACGCGGTGTTGGCCAGCCACCGCCGCGCCTTCGACCCGATGGAGACGGCCATCGGGGAAGCGGGCAAGCGCCTGCTGGCCGACACGGAACACCTGCACAGCAACTGGACCCTGGTCGACGATTACGCGCTGTCGCCCGAGATGTTGGCGATGTCCCGCGTGTGGCAGTCGCCAGACCAGGCTGAGCGTCTGATCGCCACCAAGGGCGCACCGGAGGCGATCGTCGATCTCTGCCATCTGGATGCGGCCCAAGGCAATCGCATCCTTGCGCAGGTCCATGCCATGGCTGGCGACGGCTTGCGGGTGCTGGGTGTGGCTTGGGCCACTTTCCCAACGGGTGCGTTGCCCGACCAGCAACACGACTTCGACTTTGCGTTTCTCGGCCTGATTGCGCTGGAGGACCCGGTGCGGCCCGACGTGCCGAAAGCCATTGCCGAGTGTCAGGCCGCCGGCATCCGCGTGGTGATGATGACGGGTGACCATCCCGCCACGGCGGTGTCCATCGCGCGTCAGGCCGGACTGAGCACCGACGCGCCGGTCATCACGGGGACAGAACTCGCCGCGCTGACCGATGAGGCACTGGGCCAGCGTCTGGTCGCGACGCACATCTTCTGCCGTGTCCAGCCTGACCAAAAGCTGCGGCTGGTCAGGGCCTTCCAGGCGCGCGGCGATGTGGTCGCGATGACTGGTGATGGTGTCAACGACGCCCCGGCCTTGAAGGCCGCCGACATCGGCGTGGCGATGGGTGCACGCGGCACCGAGGTGGCGCGCGAGGCTGCGGCGTTGGTGCTGCTCAACGACGACTTTTCGTCGCTGGTGACGGCAGTGCGCTACGGCCGCCGCGTCTTTGCCAATCTGCGCAAGGCCATCGTGTTTGTGGTGGCGGTGCATGTGCCCATCGTCGGGTTGTCGATCGTGCCGGTGCTGTTCGGCTGGCCGATGCTGCTGATGCCGGTCCACATCCTGTTCCTGCAACTGATCATCGACCCGGCGTGTTCGGTCGTTTTCGAGGCCGAGCCGCTGGAAGCCGACGCCATGAAATCGCCGCCGCGCCGGCCCGACCAGAAACTCTTCGACAAGGCCGTGATGGCCCGCGGGCTCTGGCAGGGGGCGGGATTGTTGCTGCTGTTGCTCGCGGTGTACGCGGGCGCCCGTGCCTGGCTGCCTGCAGATGCCCGGCGCGACGACATCGCGCGTGCGCTGACGTTTGTCGTGCTGGTGCTGTCGAACTTGGGCCTGATCCAGGCCAACCGGGCCTGGGGCCGAACTGCGCTGCTGGGCAATGCAGAGTCCAACCGTCAGTTTGGATGGATCGCGGCGGGCACCGTGGTGGTCCTCGGTGCGGTGTTGGGCGTGCCCGCGATCAGCCGGTTGTTCGCCTTCTCGGCGCCCACACCCCTCATGCTGCTGGCAGCGCTGGGTGTGGCTGGGTTGAGCATGGTCTGGTTCGAAGGAGTCAAGCAAGCGCAGTCTTGGCAACAGCGTCGCGCTGCCGCTGGGGCGTAGCCGCTCTGCGCTTGAACAGGCTGACCTCAACACACTTGGCCCGCAAGCCATGGCCGCCGCGATTTCTTGGCTTGGCAAGACCTTTGACCACCTTGCCTCTGTACTGGCCGGGGCGGCGTCGTGGTCATTTGTCTTTGCACCGGCCTGGGACCATTGCCAGGAAGCCCTTGTCGTCTCCACGGGCGTCGTTGCGCGCGCCGAAATTGGCGACCAGCGTCACGCGGAACCGTGCGGCACCAACCGCCGGCTCGCCAGGCCGAGACCGACCAGCAGTGCCATCCTGGCCAGGATGTAGGCCTGTTCGATCGCCCGG
>JANPHI010000287.1:0-3281 GCA_031424355.1 Betaproteobacteria bacterium | reverse complement strand
CAGTCGTCCTTGCCGGGGAAGAATTCCCGGTAGGCCTTGGGCACCAGGCGGGCCAGTTGGGCATCGGTCAGCAGCTCGAATTCTTCGGGCGTGATGGCCATGCCCACCTTCAGGCGGCGGCGTTCTTCGCGGTCTTGCATCGTCAGCTTCCTGCGGCTCAGCCCAGCGGCCACTGCTCGCGCGGCAGCAGGTTCTGGTGGGCCAGGGTGTACTCGGCAACCGGCCCCAGGCGCTTGCCGCCGGCTGCCAAGCCTTCGCGGCTGCCGAAGTAGACCCAGGGTTGCTGCGGCGGGGCCGCGTCGTCGAAACGCGGACGCACGGCGATGCGCCGGCGCAGGTACCAGCCGGCCTCGTCGATTTGTTCCAGCCTGTCCATCGCGGCCAGGCCGGCGTCGTCCACGGTGTAGATCTGGCCGACCACGCAGTGGCTTTCAGCATGGCCCGGCTGCCCGCGTTCTTCCTGCAGCAGCCAGGGCAGCCAGAACTCACCCACGATCAGCAGCGCATGCGGCTGCACGGTGACGAATTCGCCCGGCACGCGCAGCCCGCGGTTGACGTGGAAATTGCGGTAGCCCTGCTTCAAGGTGCCGTAGACGAAGACGCTGTGTTCGGTCATGGTTCAGGCCCCTGCAGCGGCGTAAACGCGCTGTTTGAAATCGCAGGCAAACGGGTTCCAGAAGCCCAGATGGCGCTGCGTCATCAGCACCCCGCTCAGGCCGGTGCGCGGCG
Organism: Betaproteobacteria bacterium; assembly: GCA_031424355.1. GTDB lineage: Bacteria > Pseudomonadota > Gammaproteobacteria > Burkholderiales > Burkholderiaceae_C > Rubrivivax. The sequence goes on along the minus strand of JANPHI010000287.1, from coordinate 2,552 downwards.
AGATCCACCAGTGCGTGCCGGCCAGGCCGCCCCACTGGAATTCGCCGGTCGAAGCGGCGGGGTCGGCGTCGGCGGGCTTGAGGGTCACACAGCCGCCCAGGCCGTAACCGTGGCCCGGCAGTTCACCGGTGATGGTGGTGCTGATGTGCTGCCCAGGCGGCAGGTGGTTGCGCATCATCAGCGCGATGGTCTCAGGCTTCAGGATGGTCGCTGCGCCCGTTCTGTCGACGATCAGGCTGCGCAGCAGCGTCACCATGTCGCCCAGGCTGCTGACCAGCCCGCCACCGCCCGACACGCGCGGCAGCGGCTTCAGGTTGGCGTCGGGGTGCGGAAAGCCCACCAGCTTCTTCAGCCCGGGCTCGTTCGGGTCCTGCGGGTTGGCGCCGCCGTAATAGGCCACCAGCCGGTGCTGCTGGCCTTCGGGGATGACGAAGCCGGTGTCGGCCATGCCCAGCGGCTGGAAGATGCGGCTGCGGAAGAAGTCGCTCAAGGTCATACCGCTGACGACGGCGATGAGGTGGCCCAGCACGTCGGTGGCCACCGAGTATTCCCAGCCGGTGCCGGGCTGGAACTTCAGCGGCATTTCCGGCAGCAGATCCACCATCTGCGCGGTGCTGCGCAGGTTGCTGATCATCTTGCGCTCGTTGTAGGCCTTGAACAGCAGCGTGCCCGGGTCCAGCAGGCCGTAGCTCAGGCCCGCGCTGTGGGTGAAGAGCTGGCGGATGGTGATGGGTGTGGCCATCGCTTCGGTGTCGTCCAGCGACGTGGCGCCGGGCTTCAGCACGCGCAGATTCGCCAGTTGCGGCACGAAGCGCGCGGCCGGTTCGTCCAGGTCGAAATGGCCGTCTTCCCACAGCAGCAGCGCGGCGATGCTGGTCACCAGCTTGGTGTTGGACATCGCGCGGAAGAGGTGGTCGGTGCGCAGCGGCACGCGGTCTTCGATGTCGGCCCAGCCGGTGCAGCCGACATCGATCAGGTCGCGCCCGCGCAGCACCGCGTGCGACACGCCGGGCAGGATGCGGCGGTCCACGTAACCGCGCAGTGCGGCGTGCACGCCGCTGAAGTCGTGGGCGGTGGCGCTGGGCTTCAGGTCGGTCATCGGGTTGGCCATCCCGTCGTTCAGGCCTGGGCCGCCGGCTCCATCGCCTTCTTGTAGATCGACTGCCGGGGCTTGGCCATCACGCGGCGCAGCATGGGTTCGAATTCGCTGATGGGCAGGGTCTCGGCCTGCGGGTCGAAGGCCGGGTTGTCGTAGAGGGCGATGAATTCCTCGGCCCGCGTGTAGTGCGGGTGGCCCTTGAACATGTCGCGCATGTCGCGGTTCAGGCCGATGTGGTGGAAGAAGTTGTAGCCCTGGAAGATGCCGTGGTTCTGCACCATCCACAGGTTCTCTTCGGTGACGAAGGGCTTCAGGATGGCCGCCGCGATGTCGGGGTGGTTGTAGCTGCCCAGCGTGTCGCCGATGTCGTGCAGCAGCGCGCACACCACGTATTCCTCGTCGCGCCCGTCCTTCAGCGCCAGCGTGGCGGTCTGCAGGCAGTGGGTGTAGCGGTCGACGGGGAAACCGCCGTAGTCGCCGTCCAGCAATTTCAAATGCGCCAGCACGCGGTCGGGCAGCGTGGCGGCCATCTTCATGGCTTCGGGGACGATGGCGGCCCAGTCTTGCTGGGTGCTCTGTTCCATGCGGGTGAAGGTGGCGCGAGCGTTCATGGTGTCTCCAGGGGGCTGGTGCGTCAGTTGATCAGCGGGCCCGACGTGCGGGTTTGTTCGATTTCGCGGCGCTGCTCTTCGCCACGGGCCTTCAGGTCTTCGGCGCGGTCACAGCGCATCCTGACGAAAGTGGAAGCCGTGGGTGTCTCGTAGGAACACACGATGTCGGCCCGCGGTTCGCCCGGGCCAGCGTGCCGGCCCGGTTGGGGCGGCTCGTAGGTGCCGCAGCCGGCCAGAAGGGTCAGTGCCAGGGTGGCGGTGCAGGCGACGCGGGCGGTGCGGGAACGGTGTGCAGGCATGGTGGTTTCCAGTGCGCAAGGGTGTCGATCAGCCCAGTCTGCCACCGTGTGGCCTCTTCGGCATCCGCAGCTTCACCGGCTGCGCAGCGGCAGCTGGCCGGCCGCCTCGCCCAGGTCCCAGAACAGCCCCGTCATCAGCGTCAGCCCTTCGCGCATCACGCTGGCCAGCACGTGCTCGTCGGGTGCGTGCTGGCTGCACGCCGCGTAGCTGTGCGGCACCCACACCGTGGGCAGGCTTAAGGTGTCGGCGAACACGTCATTCGGCAGGCTGCCGCCCAGGTTGGGCAGCAGCGCGGGCACCTTGCCGGTGCTGCGCTGGATGGACGCCAGCGTGAAGCGCACCCAGGCGTTGTCGGGGTCCAGGCGGGTGGCGGCCATCACCACCGGTTCGGTGACGTCGATGCCGGCAAAGCCGTGCGCCGCCAGGTGGGCGCGCACCGCGCCGGCGATGTCGCGCACATCGGTGCCCACCACGTAGCGCAGGTGCATCGTGGCCTTGGCGGTGTGCGGGATGGCGTTGACCGGGAAGTCGGGGTTGCCGGT
>JANPHI010000286.1:0-9358 GCA_031424355.1 Betaproteobacteria bacterium | reverse complement strand
GGTTGTGCCAGTAGGTGATCAGGCTGGCCAGCAGGTCGGGCCGGCGCAGGAAAGGGCTGTCGGCGGTGCTGGCGCCCCCCAGCACGAAGTGGTTGCCGCCACCGGTGCCGGTGTGGCGGCCGTCGAGCATGAACTTCTCGGCCGACAGGCGCGTGTGGTGGGCCGCGTCGTAGAGGAATTCAGTGTGCTCGACCAGTTCCGTCCAATTCGCTGCCGGGTGGATGTTGACCTCGATGACGCCCGGGTCGGGCGTGACGGACAGCTGCTTCAGGCGCGGGTCGCGCGGCGGGCCGTAGCCTTCGATGACGATCTTGACCTTCAGCTCGGCGGCCGTGGCCTCGATGGCGGCCAGCAGTTCGAGGTAGTCCTCCAGAAACTTCAGCGGCGGCATGAAGACGTAGAGCACGCCGCGCTTGCCGCCGTACTTGGCTTCGGCCGCCTTCTCGGCTTTCGGGCCGTTGGCGCGCTGCGGGTCGCGCACCTCGACGCACAGCGCGGTGCGGGTCAGCTCGCCGGCTGATTCAAAGCGCGCCGGCACGGCCAGCGGGTCGCGTTTGAAGGCGTATTCGGGTTCGTGGGCGGTGTTGGCCATGCGGCCGACGCTCGGCCCGGCGGGCTTGCTGGCCACACCCGCCCGTGCGCCTGCGCTGCCAGCGCCGTCGGCGTGGAAGCCCTCGGCGTCCAGGCCGTCTTCCGGCCGCTCGCCCGCGTCTTCGACCAGGTCGGTGCGGCCGCGTGCCGCTTGCTGCATGCGCAGCGCGGCGGGCGCCGGCAGCGGCGACAGGTTGGCGTACGGGTCCTGCGTCAACAACTGCGGGCGGTCACCCTTGGCGGCCCAGGCTTGCGAGTCCAGCGGCAGGCGCAGGCCCATCGGTGAATCACCGGGCATCAGGTACAGGCGCTCTTCGCGCAGGAACCACGGGCCGGTCATCCACGCCGGGCCGGCCATGCCGACCTGCCACTCGCGCTTCAGCGGCAGCAGGTAGCCGACGGTGGCGTCCAGGCCCTGCGTGAAGACGCGGCGCAGGCGGGCGCGCTCCAGTTCGTCGTCCAGGCGGGCATCGAAAGGATCGACGTTCACCGGCAGACGGCGTTCGCGCCACAGGTAGTACCAGGTGTCCTCGAAGCCGGGCAGCACGAACTTGGTGTCCAGGCCCAGGCGGCGGGTCAGGGTGTGGGTGAAGTTCTGCGCGTCGGCGGCGGTGTAGTGGTGTTCGTCGCGTTCGTCGGCGAACAGGGTCGGGTCGTTCCAGATCGGCTGGCCGTCGGCCAGCCAGCCGATGGTCAAGGCCCAGCGCGGCAGTTGTTCGCCCGGGTACCACTTGCCCTGGCCGAAATGCAGGAAGCCGCCCTTGCCGTACTGGGCCATCAGGCGGTGCACCAGCTCGGTTGCCAGGCCGCGCTTGGTGGGGCCCAGCGCGTCGGTGTTCCACTCGGGCTCGTCGCGGTCGGCCACGGCCACGAAGGTGGGCTCGCCGCCCATCGTCAGGCGCACGTCCTGGGCCTTCAACTGGCCGTCGACGGCATGGCCCAGGTTGACGATGGCCCGCCATTGCTCGTCGGTGTAGGGCAGCGTGACGCGCGGCGATTCGTAGATCCGCGTCACCGCCATGTGGTGGGCGAATTCCACCTCGCACTCGTCCACCGCGCCGCTGATCGGCGCGGCCGTGCTGGGTTCGGGCGTGCAGGCCACCGGGATGTGGCCTTCGCTGGCCAGCAGGCCCGAGGTGGGGTCAAAGCCGATCCAGCCGGCGCCGGGCAGGAAGACCTCGCACCAGGCGTGCAGGTCGGTGAAGTCGGTCTCGGCGCCGCTGGGGCCATCCAGCGACTTGACGTCAGGTTTCAGCTGGATCAGATAGCCCGACACGAAGCGCGCGGCGAGGCCCAGGTGGCGCAGCGTCTGCACCATCAGCCAGCCGGTGTCGCGGCAGGAACCGCTGCCGTTGGTCAGCGTCACTTCGGGCGTCTGCACGCCGGGTTCCATGCGGATCAGGTAGCTGATCTCGCGCTGCAGCCGCTGGTTGATGCCGACCATGAAATCGATGGTGCGCTGCGGCGTGAGCGAGATGCTCTCGACGAAGGCCTTGAACTTCGGCGTGAGTTCGGCCTTGGCCAGGTAGGGCCCCAGGTCGTGCAGCGCTTCGGGCGCGTACTTGAAAGGGAATTCCTCGGCTTCCGGTTCGAGGAAGAAGTCGAAGGGGTTGAGCACCGACATCTCGGCGACCAGGTCCACCGTGATCTTGAATTCCCGCGTCTCTTCGTTGAAGACCAGCCGCGCCGCGTAATTGGCGAAGGGGTCTTGCTGCCAGTTGATGAAGTGGTCGGCCGGTTCGATGCGCAGCGAATAACTGAGGATGCGCGTGCGGCAATGCGGCGCGGGGCGCAGGCGGACAACTTGCGGGCCGAGGGCGACGCGGCGGTCGTACTTGTAGTGCGTGACGTGGTTCAGCGCGACATGGATGGACACGGGCTCTAGCTCCTGGGCCGAATGGGGCCGGCGATGCGGATGACTTGCAAGCGGCGGGCCACCTTGCGAAAAAGACGGGCGCTAGCGGGGTGTCCGCTGGCGGTTGAGGGCCGGCGCCAGTGCGGCCCGGGTCAGGGCGCGGCGGACTGGGCCCCGTCCACCCGATGATGCCAGTAACGCCGGGCCGTCTGCCGCTGGCACAGGGCGGCGCCATCGGCCTGCAGCGTCCAGGCGCCGCAGCGGTCGCTGCGCACGACGGCAATGCCGCGCTCGGCGTAGCGCTGCATCACGTCGGGCGCCGGGTGGCCGGAGCGGCTGCGGTAAGCGGCCTGCACCACGGCCACGTCCGGCGCCACGGCGTCAAGGAAAGCGCTGGTCGATGAGGTCCGGCTGCCGTGGTGCGGCACCAGCAGCACGTCGCTGTGCAGGCCGGCCGCGCCCAGGCGCTGCAGCAACGCGGCTTCCTGCGGCGCTTCGATGTCGCCGGTCAGCAGCGCGCTGCGGCCCGCCGCGTCTTGCACGCGCAGCACGCAACTCAGCGCATTCGGCTTCAGATCGCGCACGTGGTCTTCGGCCAGCGGCTGCAGCACGGCGAAGTGCACGCCGTCCCAATCCCAGCTTTGCCCGGCCACGCACAGCGTGTGCGGCACACCCTGGCCCTGCGCCGTGGCCATCAGCGGGTGGTCGGCGGTCAGCGAGGACGACATCGCGCCGACAGTCACCGCGGCCAGCACGGCCGGTGCGCCGCCGACGTGGTCGAGATCGCGGTGGCTGAGCATCAGCAGGTCGATGCGCGTTTCGCCGCGCGCCCGCAGCAGCGGCACCAGCACACGGCTGCCGGCGTCCACATCGGGCGAGGTCTGCGGGCCGGTGTCGAAGAGCAGCAGGTGGCTGCGTGTGCGCACCAGCGCGGCGGTGCCCTGGCCGATGTCGGCGGCGAGCAGTTCGAATTGGCCTTCTGCCGGGCGCTCGACGTGCGGCAACAGCAGGGGCAGCACCAGCGGCACGGCCAGCGCGCGCAGCCGCCACGGCAAGGGCAGCACCGCCAGCAGCGCGGCCAGCAGGCCCGCCGCAACCGCCCACGGCGGCGCAGCGGCCGCCGACCACACCACGGCCGGGGCGTTGGCCAACCCTTGCAGGTAGACCGACAGCCCCTGCACCAGCCACGCAGCCACCACCCACAGCGGCGGCAGCAGCACGCCCAGCAGCGTCAGCGGGGTGATCAGCAGCGTCACCAGCGGGATGGCCACCAGGTTGGCCGCAAAGCCGACCAGCGAGATCTGCTGAAAGAAGGCCAGGCTGAGCGGCGCCAGGCCGATGGTGGCCACCGCCTGCGACCGCAGCCCGTCACGCGCACCCTGCCACAGGCGCGCACGCCAGCCGCTGGCCACGGGCGGCTGCACGCCCTGCACCGGCTCGCTGGCCACCAGCAGTGCCACCGCGCAGAAGGACAACCAGAAGCCGGGCTGCAGCATCGCCCACGGGTCGAACACGGTGACGACGACGGCCGCCGCCAGCAGCACCGCATGCAGCGGCCAGCGCAGGCCCGCCGAGCGCAGCAGTACCACCAGGCCGATCATCCACACCGTGCGCTGCGCCGGCACGCCCCAGCCGGCCAGCAAGGCATAGCCGGCCGCCGCCGCCCAGCCCAGCCAGCGCGCCGCCGTCGGTGCCGGGCAGGCCAGCGTCCAGCGCGGCTGCAGGCGCCACAGCCGGCGCACCAGGCCACCCACCAGCCACGCGAACAGCGTGATGTGCAACCCGGAAATACTCATCAAATGGGCCACGCCGGTGATGCGGAACAGGTCCCAGCCGGGCCGGTCGATGGCCGCCTGGTCGCCGATGGCCAGCGCCGCCAGCACACCCGCCGCCGCCGGGTCGGCGACGCGCGCCAGGATGGCGTCGCGCACCGTCTGGCGCAGGCGCTCGACCGGATGGCCCACACCTTCGGCCAACTTCACCGCCGGCGTTTCAGGCCGCGCGCGCACGCTGCCGGTACCGGCAATGCCCTGCTCGAACAGCCACAGCTCGACATCGAAACCGTGCGGGTTCAGCGTGCCGTGCGGCGCCCGCAGGCGCACCGTGAAGCGCCAGCGCTGGCCGGCGCGCAGGTCTTCGGCCGGTGCGGCGAGCACGGTTTCGTCGTCGGCGCTGCGGTACCAGCCCAGTGACAGCCGTTCGGGCACGCGCACGGGCCGGCCGGCCGGCCCCATCAAATGGGCGCTTTCGGTTTCCAGCACGAAGCGCGGGCCCTGCGGGCCCAGGCGCGGCATCGCCTGGATGACGCCCACCACCTCGATGTCGGGGCCTTCCAGCGCGGGCTGCAAGGCGTCGTCCAGCCGCCAGGCGGCGCGCAGGCTGGTGCTGGCAAAACCCACAGCGGCGGCGGCCAGCAGCAGCGCGGCAACGGCGGGCCAGCCGCCCCGTCCTGGCCCGGGTTCCGGCCCTGACCCCGGCGCGCGCCTGGGCCGTCGCCTGGACCATCCAAAGGCGGCGGCGCCCACCAGCAGCGCCCCGGCGGCCAGCACGCCCATCGCCGGTGGCGGGTTCAGGGCAGCCTGCTGCAACTGCAGGGCCACGCCCGCCAGCCAGCCCACCGCCAGCCCGCCCAGCAAGCGGGCCTGTGCCGCCTGCCCGACGCCCGCCGCACCCCGCCTCATCAACCCCACGCCAGCCTGCATGAGGGCCAGTGTAGGATCGCGCCGCCTCGCTGCAGCGCCCCGCAGCACCCCCTTCGTAAGGCACCCTGAATGAGCATTGCAGACCGCCTGTCAGCCCTCGGCATCACGCTGCCGCCCCTGTCCACGCCGGCTGCGGCCTACGTGCCGTTCACGCGCACCGGGAACCTGGTTTTCCTGTCCGGCCACATTGCCAAACAGGACGGCAAGGCCTGGGTCGGGCAACTGGGTACCGACACCACCACCGAGGTCGGCAAGACCGCTGCGCGCGCAGTGGCCATCGACCTGCTGGGCACGCTGCAGGCGGCCGTCGGCGGTGACCTGAACCGGGTGCGGCGCATCGTCAAGGTGCTGAGCCTGGTGAACAGCGCGCCGACATACACCGAACACCACCTGGTCACCAACGGCTGCAGCGAACTGCTGGTGGCGGTGCTGGGCAGCGCCGTGGGCGCGCACGCACGCAGCGCGTTCGGCGTGGCGCAGTTGCCGATGGGCGCCTGCGTCGAGATCGAATTGATCGCCGAAGTCGAGTGACCGGCCTGCCGCGACTGACCCGCCCGGCCGCCTGGCCCTTCGCGGCGGCCGTGCTGCTGCCGCTGGCCGCCGTGGCTGCGGCGCTGTTCACCCAGTACCAGCTGGACATGCAGCCCTGCCCCTGGTGCGTGCTGCAGCGGGCCCTCTTCGTGGCCATCGCGCTGGCCGCGCTGCCGGGCCTGCTGCTGCGCCTGCCGTTGCTGCGCAAGGCGTCGGCGGGGCTGGCTTTGCTGCTGGCGGTTTGCGGCATGGCCGCTGCGCTGTGGCAGTACTTTGTGGCCGCGTCCAGCACCTCATGCAAGCAGACGCTGGCCGACCAGATCGTGCAGGGCAGCGGCCTGGCCGAACGGTTCCCCGAGGTCTTCGCGGCCTATGCCAGCTGTGCCGACGCGGCGGTCAGGCTCTTCGGCGTGTCCTACGAGTTCTACAGCTTGGCGCTGTATGCCGTGCTGGCGGTCTTGATGGCCGCGCAACTGCTGGCGCGCCAGCGGCGGCGCTGAACGGCGCCCAGCCCCGCCAGCGCGGTCACGGCCAAGGCCAGACTCCCCGGCTCGGGCACGGTCTCGACCAGCGGTGCCACACGGGCCGTCAACAGCAGCAGGTCGGGGCTGGAAGCGCGTTCCAGCACCCACACGTCGTAGCGGCTGTCCGTCACCGTCCGCGCACCGGCCAGCAGCGATTGCGCGCCGGCGTTGCTGGTGGCAAGACCCGTGACGAGCGCGGCACCAGGGCCCGAAGCAGCGGCGTGGTCCTGGATGGCGCCCCAGATGGCGATCTGCAAAGAGGCCGAGCCGCTGGCGTTGTTGACCAGGCCGCTGTTGTCGTCGGCATAGCTCATCAGCCTGGCGATCTGCTCGGCAATGCCGGCGTCACCCTGGCGGCGCTCGAAGTAGCTGCCGCCGGCGACCAGGCTGTAGCCGCTGACCCCGGGCCCGACGCGCAGGTCGGTGCCGTATTCGACCGAGAAGGTGACAAAGGGTGCTGCGTCGAAACCGGCGCCGCTGACGATGCCATTCAGGCCGCCTGCGCGGCCGCGGAACATGCCACTGGCGTCGTTCAGGGCGACCAGGGCGCCGTTGCCGTACAGCCAGTTGCTCAGGGTCACGTCGGCCGCGTGGGCGCACAGGGCTGGCACGGCCAGGGCCAGGCCCAAAGTCCATTTGGCGATCAATTTGTTCATGTCTGCCTCCGCAAATCGGGGCGCGAACGTGCGCGCTGTTCCGATGCCGGCAGTGTGGGCGGCGGCCTGCGGTGATAAGTCACACCCCCCGCCCACCCCCCGTGGCTGCGGGGCCGCCCCGGCAGTGACACAAGTCACGCGCGGGGCCTGAACGCGTGCCGGGCCGGCGTCCGGCTGGTCGGTACCGCGCCGCCATCGGCCCCCTGCGACCAGGGCAATCCGGTGAATCCGGTCAATCAGGCCAGTGTGAGCCGCAAGACCTTCAGCAGGCCGTCCACCTTGCGCCCCTTTCGGGCCCGTTTGCCGACGTGCTCGGCCAGGCTGGCACCCTTCAGCACCTCGTCCTTCGGCTTGCCGCCGCGCCCGCTGCCCTGCACCGTCAGACTGCCAGCCAGGGTGGCCACTGAGATCAGCGGCGCCGCAGCGTCCACGTCCATCAGCGTAAGGCCCCTGCCACCGCCGGGCTGCAGCTTCAGCTCGTCCAGGCCGTAGACCAGCAAACGGCTATCGCCGGCCAGGCAGGCCACCTGCGTGTGCGTGGGCGCCACGGGCACCGGCGGCAGCACGCGGTCGGCCGCGTCCAGCGTCAGGAAGGCCTTGCCGCCTCGGTTGCGCCCCACCATGTCGCCCACCTGGGCCAGCAGACCGTAGCCGCCGCTGTTGGCCAGCAGCAAGCGCGTCTCGGCGGCGCCGGCAAAGTAGTGGGCGATCTGGCTGCCGCTTTCCAGGTCGATCAGGCTGGTGATGGGCACGCCGTCACCGCGCCCGCCGGGCAGCAGCGAGGCCGCCACGCTGTAGACGCGGCCCTTGTCGTTGCAGGCCGTGCCGAAGACCAGCAGCGTGTCGACGCTGCGGCAGGCGTAGGTGCCGTAGAGCGCGTCGCCGGGCTTGAAGGCCAGCGCGGCGGGGTCCACCTCGTGGCCCTTCAGCGCACGCACCCAGCCCTTGGTGCTGACGACGACGGTGACCGGCTCATCCACCACGCGGATCTCGGCGACCGCCTTCTTCTCTTCCTGGATCAGCGTGCGCCGCGCGTCGCCGTGGGTCTTGGCGTCGGCCTCGATCTCGCGCACCAGCACGCGCTTCAGCGCCGCCGGGCTGCCCAAGATCTCTTCGAGCTTGCCCTGCTGTTCGCGCAGGTCTTTCAGCTCCTGCTCGATCTTGATGGCCTCCAGCCGCGCCAGTTGGCGCAGGCGGATTTCAAGGATGTCTTCGGCCTGCCGGTCGCTCAGGCTGAAGCGTTCGATCAGCGCCAGCTTGGGCTCGTCGGCGTTGCGGATGATGCGGATCACCTCGTCGATGTTCAGCAGCACGGTCTGCCGGCCTTCGAGCACGTGGATGCGTTCCAGCACCTTGGCCAGGCGGTGGCGCGTGCGCCGGTCCACCGTGGTCTGGCGGAAGGCCAGCCACTCGGTCAGCATGCGCCGCAGGCCCTTCTGCACCGGGCGGCCGTCCAGGCCTACCATGGTCAGGTTCATCGGCAGGCTGCCTTCCAGGCTGGTGTGGGCCAGCAGCGTGGTGATCAGGTCCTGCTGTTCGACGGTGCGGCTCTTGGGCTCGAAGACCAGGCGCACGGCCGCATCTTTGTTGCTCTCGTCGCGCACCGCGTCCAGCACGGCCAGCACGGACGCCTTCAACTGCAACTGCTCCGGCGCCAGCGCCTTCTTGCCCGTCTTGACCTTGGGGTTGGTCAGCTCGTCGATCTCTTCCAGCACCTTCTGCGAACTGGTGCCCGGTGGCAGTTCGGTGACGACCAGTTGCCACTGCCCGCGCGCCAGGTCTTCGATGACCCAGCGCGCGCGCACCTTGATGCTGCCGCGCCCGTCGGCGTAGGCCGCCCGGATGTCGGCCGCCGGGCTGATGATCTGGCCGCCGCCGGGGAAGTCGGGCGCGGGCAGCAGGGCGAACAGTTCGTCGTCGCTGAGCGCTTCGTTCTTCAGCAGCGCGATGGCCGCCGCCGCCACTTCGCGCAGGTTGTGGCTGGGGATTTCGGTGGCCAGGCCGACGGCGATGCCGCTGGCGCCATTCAAGAGAACGAAAGGCAGCCGCGCCGGCAGTTGCCGGGGCTCTTCGGTGCTGCCGTCGTAGTTGGGCTGGAAATCAACCGTGCCTTCGTCGATCTCATCCAGCATCAGCCGGGCGATGGGTGAGAGCCGCGCCTCGGTGTAGCGCATGGCCGCCGCGCCGTCGCCGTCACGGCTGCCGAAGTTGCCCTGGCCGTCGATCAGCGGGTAGCGCTGCGAGAAGCCCTGCGCCATGCGCACCAGGGCGTCGTAGGCGGCGGTGTCGCCGTGCGGGTGGTAGCGGCCCAGCACGTCGCCCACCACGCGGGCGCTCTTGACTGGCTTGGGGCCACCCGCCGTGGTGAAGGCCAGCCCCATGCGGTGCATGGCGTAGAGGATGCGCCGCTGCACCGGCTTGTTGCCGTCGCAGACGTCGGGCAGCGCGCGGCCCTTGACGACAGACAGCGCGTATTCGAGGTAGGCGCGCTCGGCGTAG
>JANPHI010000285.1:0-7352 GCA_031424355.1 Betaproteobacteria bacterium | reverse complement strand
CTCCCACACCATCTCGGGCACCAGCACCAGGTTCAGGCCTTCCATGTTGCGCCGCAGCTGCGCGCCGTTGGCGGCCTCGCGCACCAGGTCGAGCTCGTCGTGCAGGTAGCCGTCGAATTCCGCCACCACCTCGCGCGGCTTCAGGCGCCGGCCGTCGGCCGACAGCCGCTCGACCCAGCGCGCCAGCAGGTGCAGCAGGTTCATGTCCTGGTCGATGACTTCCAGCATGCCCGGCCGCAGCACCTTCACGGCCACCTGGCGGCCGTCCTTCATCACCGCAAAGTGAACTTGCGCGATCGAGGCGCTGGCCACCGGTTCGGCGTCGAAGCTGGCGAAGACGTCTTCGATGCGTAGGCCGAAGGCTTTCTCGACCAGCGCGCGCGACTGGGCGGCCGGGAAAGGCGGCACGCGGTCTTGCAGGCGGGCCAACTCATCCGCCACGTCCAGCGGGATCAGGTCGCGCCGGGTGGACAGCACCTGGCCGAACTTCACGAAGATGGGCCCCAGCCGTTCCAGCCCCATCCGCAGGCGCACGCCGCGCGGGGCGTCAAGGCGGCGGCCGATGGTGACCAGGCGCACGAAGCCGCGCACCCAGGGCTGGCGGAAGGCCGACAGGGCCACCTCGTCCAGGCCGAAGCGCAGGACGGTGACGACGATCGTCACCAGTCTGCCGATGTGCGCCAAGGTCAGGTGCCGCGTGTGCGCATGCGCTCGCCCAAGCCGGCCGCGCCGCGGCTGCCCAGGTCGAGTGCGGCCCGCAAGGCCTTGGCCAGCGCCGAACCGATGCGGTGCAGCGGCTGCGCCACGGTCGGGCCGAACAGGCGTTCCAGGTCGGCGGCCACATCCCAGCGGATGTTTTGCAACAACCAGTTCACGTCGCCGGCCAATTGGGCGTCGCCGTCGATCTGCACCGCCGGCGCCTCACCGCCGATCAGCCGGCCAACCAGCAGCGCCGGGTTGGGGGCGTCCAGCGTGACAGCCAGGTCGGGCGTGGCCACGGCCTCGGGGCCGCACCAGTCCAGCATGCCGGCGGGCGTGACGCGCCAGGCCAGCACGGGCGGCGCGGGCAGCAGCGAAGGCCAGTTGGTGACAGACAGCGCCACCGTGCGCCCGGCGTGCGGCTGCAGCCGCGCCGTGGCCACCGCTTCGCCGGACAGCACGTGGTTGATGACCAGGGTCAAGCGTTCGGCGAGCGCCGGGGCGAGCAGGGCTTGAAGACTTTGCAACATGCGGCGATTGTAGGCAGCGGCCCCCGGACGGGGGGCCGGCAGGCGGCCGGACTGCCGGGGGAATTGGGCGAGAATCTCTGGATAACCCTGCAGCCCGTCGGACTTCGACAGCGCACCCCACGGCAATTGCCGGCAAGTGCTTGCGCGCTGGGCCCTATCCGATTCCTCTACCGCTACCGATGTTCGAAGACCGAGGCTACAAAAGAACCTTCTACAGCGCGCCCCAGTCGGTGACTTCGCTGGTGGCCGCCTTCCTGGAACCGACCATCACGGTGCTGGTGTTCCTGGCGGTGTCGGCGGTCTTCAACGAGCCCATCGGGCGGTCCGACCTGACGCTGTGCCTGCTGATCTTTGCGCTGACCTTCCCCGGGCGCAACCGCTTCCGCGACCGCCACCTGAATGCCGCCGTCGACATCGGCAGTTCCTGGTTCAGCCTGCTGGCCATCCTGGCCTTGTGCGGTTACGCCACGCGCAGCCTGCATCTGTTCAACATCGACGTGCTGATGTGGTGGGCCGTCGCCACGCCGGTGCTGCAATGGCTGGGCTATTTCAGCGGGCGCATGGCACTGCGGCGCATGGCCACAGTGCCGGGCAACCGCCGTACGGCCGTGGTCGTGGGCGCCGGCAGCCTGGGCGTGAAGGTGTCGCGGGCCTTCCAGGCGCATGACGACCTGGGCCTGGTCTTCCTGGGCTATTTCGACGACCGCGCCGACGACCGCGTCGACACCGACGCCGCCGGCCTGCGCCTGGGCAACCTGAAGCAGGTGGCGCCGTTCATCAGCGAGCACGGCGTGAACGAGGTATACATCACGCTGCCGCTGGGTTCGCAGCCGCGCATCGTCGAACTGCTGGCCCAGGTGCAGGGCACCACGGCCAGCGTGTTCTTCGTGCCCGATGTGTTCGGCATCAGCATCATCCAGGGCCGCTTGCAGGACATGAACGGCGTGCCGGTGGTGGGCCTGCAGGAAACCCCCTTCACCGGCACCAACCGCCTGGTCAAGCGCGTGTCCGACCTGTTGCTGGCGGCCGCCATCCTGGTGCTGATCTCGCCGGTGCTGCTGGTGGTCGCCATCGGCGTGAAGCTGAGTTCACCGGGGCCGGTGATCTTCGCGCAGCGGCGCAACGGCCTGGACGGCGAAGAAATCATCGTCTACAAGTTCCGCTCGATGCGCGCCGCCGACGACGGCGCCATCGTGCCGCAGGCCACCAAGGAAGACCCGCGCATCACCCGCTTCGGCGCCTTCTTGCGCCGCAGTTCGCTGGACGAACTGCCGCAGTTCATCAACGTGTTGCAAGGCCGCATGAGCATCGTGGGGCCAAGGCCCCATGCCGTGGCCCACAACGAGCAGTACCGCCAGCTCATCAAGGCCTACATGGTGCGCCACAAGGTCAAGCCGGGCATCACCGGCTGGGCACAAATCCACGGTTTGCGCGGCGAGACCGACACCATCGAGAAGATGCAGGCGCGCGTCGAATACGATCTGGAATACCTGCGGAACTGGTCCCTCGGTCTGGATCTCCAGATCATCGCGCGCACCATCAAGCTCGTCTTTTTCGACCGCAACGCCTACTGACCCAGGAACCACCCCACGTGACGATGCCCACCCGCGAATTCCGGCCGTTAGCCGCCCCCGCACGCAGGGCCTTGGCGCTGGCTGCGGCGGCGATGTCCGGTGTGGCCGCGCTGGTGTCGCTGCCGGCTGCGGCCGAATCGCACCCCTACTACATCGGGGTGTCGGAAAGCGTCAGCCACGACAACAACCTGCTGCGCCTGGCCGACGGCCAGCCGGCCAACGCGGGCTACACCCGGGCCGACACCACGATGAGCACGGCGCTGCAGGCCGGCATCGACCAAGCCTTCGGCCGCCAGCGCGCCACCGCCAACCTGTCCTTGCGCGATGTGCGCTACAGCGCCAATTCGCAGTTCAACAACCAGGGCTACACCGGCAGCCTGGGGCTGGACTGGTCGACCGTCGAACGCATCAGCGGCAGCCTGTCGGCCAATGCCAACCGCAGCCTGTCCAGCTTCAACAACTACCAGGTGGGTTTGCTGGCGGACCGGAACTACGAAGACACCCGGGGCTTGAACGCCCAGGTCAACGTGGGCCTGGTCACGCAGTACAGCCTGGAATTCAGCGCCGGCCAGCGCGCCGTCAGCAACACGCTGGACAACACGGCCCTGCAGGCGCGCAACTTCAGGCAGGACACCGGCGGCTTCGCGCTGCGCTGGCGGCCGAGCGGCATCTCCAGCTTCAGCCTGGGCGTGCACGAGACCCGCGGCCGCTACCCGAAATACCGGTTCATCAACGGCGAGTACCAGGCCGACCGCTTCAAGCAGACCTCGGTGGACCTGACAGCGTCGTTGGTGCCCTCGGGGGCCAGTTCGGTGGACTTCCGCATCGGTCAGTCGCAGACCCGCTACGACCTGAACAGTGCGCGCAATTTCTCGGGTCTGACGGGCACGCTGGGCTGGAATTGGCAGCCCACCGGTCGCTTCAAGATGGGCACCCGGCTGTCGCGCGACACCGGCCAGGATTCCTACGCCACGACGGTCTTCGGCAACGTGCCGGGCTCTTCGGACTACAGCCGCATCGTCAACACCCTGCGCATCGACGGCAGCTACGACTATTCGGCCAAGATCGCCATCACGGCCTCGTGGCAACTGGCGCAACGCACCATCGTGCAGACCATCGTCAACCCCCTGCTGCCGCTGAACGCCAGTGGCAAGGACAGCACCAACAGCTACTCGGTCGGCGCGCGCTGGGCGCCGCTTCGCACCGTGCTGCTGGGCTGCGACGCGACGCAGGAACGGCGCTCCGCGTCGGGCGATCTGACCACGTCCTTGCACAGCACCGGCCTGTCGTGCTTCGGCCAGCTGCAGTTCCAGCCGTGACGCCCGGACAACCACCCCGATGACCACCGTCCTGCTCACCGGCGCCACCGGCTACATCGCATCGCACACCTGGCTGGCGCTGCAAGCGGCCGGCTTCAAGGTGGTTGGCGTCGACGACTTCTCGAACAGTTCGCCCGAGGTGCTGAACCGGCTGCGCGAGCTGTCGGGCCAGGAACCTGTTTTCGAGCGCGCCAGCGTCTGCGACGCCGCCGCGATGGACGGGCTCTTCCAGCGCCACCGCATCGACGCCACCGTGCACTTCGCGGCTTTCAAGGCCGTCGGCGAGTCCACCGCACAGCCGCTGGACTACTACGCCAACAACATCGGCGGCCTGCTGACCGTGTGCCGCGCGATGCAGCAGCACGGCGTGCAGCGCTTCGTGTTCAGTTCCAGCGCCACGGTCTACGGCGACCCGCAACAACTGCCGCTGACCGAGGCCGCGCCGCTGTCGGCCACCAACCCTTACGGCCAGACCAAGCTGATCGGTGAGCAGATCCTGCGCGACCTGGGCGCGGCCAACCCGCAGTGGCAGACCGCTTGCCTGCGCTATTTCAACCCGGTGGGCGCCCACGAAAGCGGCCGCATCGGCGAAGACCCGCGCGGCGTGCCCAACAACCTGATGCCCTATGTGGCGCAGGTCGCTGTCGGGCGCCGGCAGCAGCTGTCGGTTTACGGCGACGACTACCCGACCATCGACGGCACCGGCGTGCGCGACTACATCCACGTCGTCGATCTGGCCGAAGGCCACGTCGCCGCCTTGCGGCGCCTGTTCGACGCGCCGGGCTCCTTCACCGTCAACCTGGGCACCGGCCGCGGCAACAGCGTGCTGGAAGTGGTGGCCGCCTACGCGCGGGCCAGCGGCCGGGCGGTGCCTTACGCGGTGATGCCGCGCCGGCCCGGCGACATCGCCGCGTGCTACGCCGACCCGGCGCGCGCCCAGGCGCTGCTGGGCTGGACGGCGCAACACGGCCTGGCCCGCATGTGCGCGGACAGCTGGCGCTGGCAATCGATGAACCCGAACGGATTTCAAGCATGACCAAAATCTCTGTCCAACCCGTCATCATGGCCGGTGGTTCCGGCACCCGGCTGTGGCCGCTGTCGCGCGCCGGTTTTCCGAAACAGTTCCTGGTGCTGTCGGGCAACACCAGCCTGTTCCAGCAGGCCGCAACAAGGCTGCAGGGCCTGGATGACGCCGACACGGCAGTGGCCGACCCGCTGATCGTCGGCAACGAAGAGCACCGCTTTCTGGTGCTCGACCAGCTGCGTGAAATCAAGGCCGAACCGTCGGCCGTGCTGCTGGAACCCGTGGGCCGCAACACCGCGCCGGCCGTCACGCTGGCCGCGCTGCACGCGCTGGACGCCGGTGGCGACCCGGTGCTGGTGGTGACATCCGCCGACCAGACCGTCACCGACGGCGCCGCTTTCACGGCGGCCTTGAAAGGTGCGGTGCGCATGGCGGCCGAAGGCGCGATCGCCATCCTGGGCGTCACCCCCGACCGGCCTGAAACGGGCTACGGCTACATCCGCGCCGACGGCGCCAAGGTGGCGCAATTCGTCGAGAAGCCCGACCAGGCCACGGCTGAAAAATACCTTGCCGCCGGCGGCTACTACTGGAACGCCGGCATGTTCGTGCTGAAGGCTTCGGTCTGGATGGCCGCGCTGGAACGCTTCCGCCCCGACATCGCCAGCACCTGCCGCACGGCCTGGGACGCACGCACCACCGACGCCAAATTCGTCCGCCCGTCCAAGGCCGAATTCGCCGCCGTGCCGAGTGAATCGGTGGACTACGCGGTGATGGAAAAGTGCCCCGGCGCGCTCGACATCCGCATGCAGCCGCTGGCTGCCGGCTGGAACGACCTGGGGGCCTGGGAAGCCGTCTGGCAGGTGGCCGAGAAAGACGCCGCCGGCAACGCCAGCGTGGGCGACGCCATCATCAGCGACAGCCGCAACACCCTGGTGCACGCTACCAGCCGGCTGGTCAGCGTGGTCGGCCTGGACGACGTGGTGGTGGTGGAAACGCCCGACGCCATCCTGGTGGCCAGCCGCGAGAAGAGCCAGGACGTGAAGAACATCGTCAACCAGCTGGGCCGCGAACAGCGCGGCGAGCAGGTGCTGCACCGCAAGGTGCACCGCCCCTGGGGCTGGTACGACAGCATCGACAACGGCCCGCGCCACCAGGCCAAGCGCATCATGGTGAAGCCCGGCGCCTCCTTGAGCCTGCAGATGCACCACCACCGCGCCGAGCACTGGATCGTCGTCAGCGGCACCGCCGAGGTCACCAACGGCGACCAGGTGCTGATGCTCACCGAGAACCAGAGCACCTACATCCCGCTGGGCCAGGTGCACCGCCTGCGCAACCCGGGCAAGATGGACCTGGAAATCATCGAGGTGCAGTCGGGCAGTTACCTCGGCGAAGACGACATCGTGCGCTTCGAAGACACCTACGGCCGGGTCGCTGCCAAATGACGATCCTGGTCACCGGCGGCGCCGGCTTCATCGGCAGCAACTTCGTGCTGGACTGGCTGGCCCAATCCGATGAAACCGTCGTCAACCTGGACGCGCTGACCTACGCTGGCAACCTGCAGAACCTGGCCAGCCTGCAAGGCAACCCGGCGCACGTTTTCGTCAAGGGCGACATCTGCGACCGCGCCTTGATGGACAGCCTGATGGCCACGCACCGCCCGCGCGCCGTGGTGCACTTCGCCGCCGAAAGCCATGTCGACCGCAGCATCCACGGCCCCGGCGCCTTCATGAAGACCAACGTCGACGGCACCTTCACGCTGCTGGAAGCCGTGCGCCAGCACTGGAACACGCTGGACGGTAGCGCGAAGGCGGGCTTCCGCTTCCACCACGTCAGCACCGACGAGGTCTACGGCAGCCTGGCGCCCGACGCACCGGCCTTCACCGAGACCCACCCCTACGAACCGAACAGTCCGTATTCCGCCAGCAAGGCCGCCAGCGACCACCTGGTGCGCGCCTGGCACCACACCTACGGCTTGCCGGTGGTGACGACCAACTGCAGCAACAACTACGGGCCCTATCACTTTCCGGAGAAGTTGATCCCGCTGATGATCGTCAACGCGCTGGCTGGCAAGCCGCTGCCGGTCTACGGCGACGGCCAGCAGATCCGCGATTGGCTGTATGTCGGCGACCACTGCAGCGGCATCCGTGCGGTGCTGGCCGGCGGCCGGCTGGGCGAGACCTACAACATCGGTGGCTGGAACGAGCAG
>JANPHI010000284.1:0-9712 GCA_031424355.1 Betaproteobacteria bacterium | reverse complement strand
GGCTACCTGACCAGCGTGGCCGATGTCCTGGGCCGCGCCTACAGCCTGACGGCCGAGTACAAGTTCTGAAGCGGCAGCCGGGGCGGGCGGTGCCGGTGCTATACAGGCATCCGGGATTGCCCGTCCCCAAGGCGCGGGGAGACCGGCGCTGGCGCGTGAATTCCTTGGGGCTGGCCGCCCTGGCGCAAACCTAGACTCACCGCCCTTGCAACTTGAAGGCGCGCAGCGCCCGGACCCGACATGAAGTCTCTCGCCACAGCTTTTGCCGCTGCCCTCATCGCCGTGACCTCGCTCGGCGTGGCCAGCACCCCGGCCGAAGCCGCCACCAAGGGTGCCACCAAGCCCAAGGCCAATACCCAGGCCGCGCGCGCCACGCAGGCGCACAACCGCAAGGTCGAAGCCGACAAGGCCCAGCGCCAGGCCCGCCAAGCCAATGAAAAGGCCAAGAAAGACGCCAACAAGGCCAGCAAGGCCGCCAAGGCTGGCCAGTAATTGCCAGCTGCAGGGTGTGCCGGGCACACCCTGACGCGGCACCCCGTGCCGGCAGCACGGAATTTGCAGGCTCCGGGGTACTGGAGTCCCACATGTTCCGTTGCACAGCAGTTCCACGCCGTTGGTTCCTGGTCTCAGCCGCCGCGCTGACCGGGTTTGCCTGGGCGCAAGGCGACCCGAAAGCAGGCCGCCAGCAGCCCGACCCCACCGGCGGCGACCCCTACGGCTCTTTCCTGTGGCCCGACCTGCGCGCCGAATTCCTGGGCAACGGCCCGGTGGTCTTCGACGCCCGCGTGAAGGTCAGCGGCCCGGTCTTCGCCGAAGACCCGATGAACGTGCCCATCACGGTGTCGGCCGATGGCTTGACCGACATCGAGATCATCACCGTGCTGGTTGACCGCAACCCCATCCGCAAGGTGCTGGACTACCTGCCCAATCTGCAGCTGGGCGCGCTGCCGCGCGTCAGCTTCCGCTTCAAGCTGCAGCAGGCCAGCCCGGTGCGCGCGGCCGTCAAAACGCGCGATGGCGTGTGGCACGTGGGCGGCACGCTGGTCGATTCCGCTGGCGGCGGCTGCACCGTGGCCGGCGAAACGCGCAAGGACGGCAGCTGGTCGAAATCGCTCGGTGACGTCAGCGCCCGCGTCTTCCCGCGCTCGGTGCCCGCTTCGGCTGCCGGCGGTGAGGCGGCCACCCGCGTGCGGCTGCGCGTGATGCACCCGATGGACACCGGTCTGGCCGGCGGCATACCGGCTTTTTTCATCAACCGCCTGTCGCTGCGCGACGAAGCCGGGCGCGAACTGCTGCGCCTGAACGCCTACGAGCCGGTCAGCGAGAACCCCATCTTCAGCTTCGATTTCGACGGCCTGCCCACCGGGCGGCTGCAACTGGTGGGCGGCGATAACAACGGCAACCGCATCAGCGGGGCGGTGGAATGAGGCAGGGCTGGCGTGCCCGTCTGGCCGCTGCGAGCCTGTGCGCAGCGGTGTGCAGCGGCCCCGCCGCAGCCGACATGCCGACCGTGACCTTGGCGACTTTCGACCACGGCCTGCAAGCCCGCGCGCTGGCGGCTGGCGTCTACGTCGTGGAAGGCGCCAACGCCGACTTCAGCATCGCCAACGGCTGCAACATCATCAACACCGGCTTCATCGTGACCGGGGCGGGCGTGGTGGTCATCAACACCGGGCCGTCGAAACGCTACGGCGAACAGCTGCGCGCGCTGATAGCCCGCACCACGGCCGAGCCGGTGGTGCAGGTGGTCAACCTGAACCTGCACCCCGACTACGTCTTCGGCAACCAGGCCTTTGCCGACGTGCCGCGCGCGGCCACACCGGCCACGCGCGCCGGCATCCAGCGCGAAGGCAAGGCCTACGAGGACAACCTCTACCGCCTGTGCGGCGACTGGATGCGCGGCAGCGAATTGCTGCCGCCGTCGGCCGACCTGCAGCCCGGCGTGCGGCGCATCGGCAACCGCGACATCGAGCTGCGCGAACTGCAGGGCCACACCGCCAGCGACACGGTGCTGATCGATCGCCAGAGCGGCGTGGTCTTCGCCGGCGGCCTGGTCTTCGCGCAGCGTGTGCCCACCACGCCGCACGCGCAACTGCCGGCCTGGCAGGCCAGCCTGCGCGAACTGCAGGGGCTGACGCTGCCGGTGCTGGTGCCCAGCCATGGCCCGGTGGCCGCAGACGCCACCGCCGTGGCGGCGGCTCTCAACGGCACGGCGCGCTACCTGGCCTGGCTGGACGCCACCTTCCGCGAAGCCGCCGCGCGCGGCCTGGAGATGAACGAAGTGCTGCGCCTGCCGGTGCCCGCCGAGTTCAAGGCCTGGGCCGCTTTCGACACCGAGTACACGCGCAACGTGGCCCATCTCTATCCGCGTTATGAACAAGCGGTGCTGGCCCGCCGGCCTTGAGGGGGCCAGCCCTGATGCGCTGGCTGTGACAGTGTCTCGGCACGCCTGTTCAACGCTGTAGCAGCGCGCGGGCAAACCCGCAGCGCCGAGAGCGCTTCCACGCCTTCGAAGGCGCCTGGGGTTGCTCCATTCGGTGTCCTTCGCGGTGGCATGGTTGTTGCCCTTGTTGTAGCCGACCGACCCGGCGTGCTGCGCCGGGCGAGCGCCCACACCCCGAGGAGACACCCCCCATGCAAACCCAAACACAGACCCTGCTGAGCACCCTGGCCCTGGCCGCCATGGCCGTGGTTGCGGCGCCCGCCGCCCACGCCGCCGGCGTTACCGACAAGATGATCGAAGACTCGGCCAAGTCCGGTACCGAGATCCTGTCCTGGGGTCTGGGCACGCAGGGCCAGCGCTACTCGGTGCTGAAGCAGGTCAACACCAGCAACGTGGCCCGCCTGGTGCCGGCCTGGGCCTTCAGCTTCGGTGGCGAGAAGCAGCGCGGCCAGGAATCGCAGCCCCTTGTCCACAACGGCAAGATGTTCGTCACCGCGTCCTACTCGCGCATCTTTGCGCTGGACGCGGCCACCGGCAAGAAGCTGTGGAAGTACGAACACCGCCTGCCCGAGGGCATCATGCCCTGCTGCGACGTGGTCAACCGCGGCGCGGCGCTCTACGACAACCTGGTGATCTTCGCCACGCTGGACGCGCAACTGGTGGCCCTGAACGCCGACACCGGCGACGTGGTCTGGAAGGAAAAGATCGACGACTACGCGGCCGGCTATTCAGCCACCGCCGCGCCCATCATCGCGCAGGGCCTGCTGCTGACCGGCGTGTCGGGCGGTGAATTCGGCGTGGTCGGCCGCGTCGAAGCACGCGACCCGCGCACCGGCAAGATGGTCTGGAGCCGCCCGACCGTGGAAGGCCACATGGGCTACACCTACGACGCCTCGGGCGCGAAGAAGGAAAACGGCATTTCGGGCACCACCGGCAAGACCTGGCCGGGTGACATCTGGAAGAACGGCGGCTCGGCCACGTGGCTGGGCGGCACCTACGACGCCAAGACCGGCCTGGCCTATTTCGGCACCGGCAACCCGGCGCCGTGGAACAGCCATTTGCGCCAGGGCGACAACCTGTTCAGCTGCAGCACCGTGGCCATCGACGTGAAGACCGGCCAGATCAAGTGGCACTACCAGGGCACGCCGAATGACGGCTGGGACTTCGACGGCGTGAACGAATTCGTCACTTACGACGAAGGTGGCAAGCGCCTGGGCGGCAAGGCCGACCGCAACGGCTTCTTCTACGTGCTGGACGCCACCACCGGCAAGCTGGAAAACGCCTTCCCCTTCGTCAAGAAAGTGACCTGGGCCACCGGCATCGACCTGAAGACCGGCCGGCCGAATTTCGTGCCCGAAAACCGCCCCGGCAACCCGACGGCCGGTGCCGACGGCAAGAAGGGCAACGTTGTCTTCGCAGCGCCTTCCTTCCTGGGTGGCAAGAACCAGATGCCGATGGCCTACAGCCCCGACACCAAGCTGTTCTACGTGCCGGCGAATGAATGGGGCATGGAGATCTGGAACGAGCCGGTCACCTACAAGAAGGGCGCGGCCTACATGGGCGCCGGCTTCACCATCAAGACCATCAACAACGACTACATCGGCGCGATGCGCGCCATCGACCCCAAGACCGGCAAGATCGTCTGGGAGGTGAAGAACAACGCGCCGCTGTGGGGTGGTGTGCTGACCACCGCCGGCAACCTGGTGTTCTGGGGCACGCCCGAGGGCTACCTGAAGGCCGCCGACGCCAAGACCGGCAAGATCGTCTGGGAATTCCAGACCGGTTCGGGCGTGGTGGCACCGCCCACCACCTGGATGCAGAACGGCGAGCAGTACGTCAGCGTCGTTTCCGGCTGGGGCGGCGCGGTGCCGTTGTGGGGTGGCGACGTGGCCACCAAGGTCAACTTCCTGGAACAGGGCGGCATGGTCTGGGTCTTCAAGATCCCCAAGGCCGGTGGTGAACCCGCACCGAAGGCCGCCACCATGGCCAAGGCCAACTGACAGCCACCGACAAGCCGGAGACCGACATGACGACGCGCCCCACACGACGCACTTTCCTCATCGCCACCGGCGTCGCGGTGGGTGCGGCACCGGTCTGTTCACCGGCCTTCGCGCAGGCCGGCGCGCACGTCGAAGAAACCGACGACCAGGCCGTGGCGCTGGGCTACAAGCACGACACCAAGAAGGTGGACGCCAAGAAGTTCCCCAAGCACGACGCGCAGCAGCACTGCGCCAACTGCTCGTTCTGGCAGGGCAAGCCGGCCGATGCCTGGGCCGGCTGTGCGATGTTCGGCCGCAAGCACATCGCCAACGGTGGCTGGTGCACAGCCTGGGCCAAAGCGCCGGGCTGATCGCTGTCGCAGCCAGACCGAACGGCGGGCCGCGTGCCCGCCGTTTTTCTTTCCGCCGCTACAAGGTGATGCGCAAGCCCACCCAGCCCGTGCGCGGCGCGCCCGGTGCCAGGAAAGTGCCGCGCACCAGCGGGTAGTCGCCGTTGGCGTTGGGCGGCAGCGGCCGGGCGATGAAGTGGCCCTGCGCGTCGAAGCCGTTGGCGCCCAGCTGCGCGGCATTGCTGTAGCGCGTGTCGAACAGGTTGTTGACCTGTGCGAAGAAGCGCCAGCGCGGCGTGGGTCGCCATTCCGCACCGACGTTCAGCACCGCACAACCGGCGCTGCGGCCGGGGCCGGTGTAGACCACGCCGTCGGCCTGGTGCTGGCCGTTTTCATTGCCGCGCGCGGGGGCGCCGGTGGCGGCGTTGAGGTCACCGTTCACCTGCCACTGCGCGTTGACATCCCATTCGGCGAACAGCTTCAACTGGCCGCGCGGCAGCAGCGGAATGCGGTCGCCGGAGCGGATGGCGATCGTGCCCTCGGTGCCCGGAAAACCGGCCCGCGCTGCGCTGTTGCTGCTGTTGCCGGCGCCGCCGACGGTTTCGGCGCTGCGGTAGGTGGCGTCCAGCAGCGTCAGGTTGCCGCCCAGGCTGAGCGCTTCGCTGGGCTTGACCGTCAAGCCGGCCTCGATGCCCTGGCGGCGCGTCTGGCCGAAGTTCTTGAAGTAGCCGTAGCCGCTGGCGTTGTCCGACACGAACAGCAGGTCGTCGCGGTTGGTGGCGCGGAAGACGCCGAGGTTCCAACCCAGCTCGCCCAGCGCGGTCACCTTCACGCTGCCGCGCAGGCCGGCTTCCAGTGTGGTCGTCACCACCTGCTTCAGCGGCGGGTCGCCGGCGACGGCGTTCGGCAATTTGCAGGGGCTGGCCGGGTCGGCGCAGCCCAGTTCCACCGCCGTCGGCGCACGGCTGCCCTGGTTGGCGCCGGCGTAGCCACTGAGGCTCGGGCTGGCCGCCCAGACCAGGCCGACGGCCGGGTTGAAGCGGGCAAAGCGGTGGTCGCCGTCCAGCGAGCCGGGGCCGCCGCCGGGGGCTAGCGCGTCGCGCAGGTGCACCGTGTTGCGGTTGTAGCGGCCGGCCAGTGTCAGCAGCGTTCGCGTGCTCAGCGCGATGCTGTCGGTGGCGTAGACGCTGGCCGTCTGCGCGCGGCTGGCCAGGTCCACGCGGGCGTCGAAAGCGTTCTCGGAATTTTGCGTGCCGTCGGCATAAGCGCCGGGGCCCGTGGCAGCGACTGCTGTCACCGAACGGTCGGGGTTGATGAAGCCGAACTGCGTGCCTTGGGTGAACTGCACGCGGCTGGTGGTGTAGGCCAGGCCCAGCACCGCGCGATGGTCCAGGCCCGCCCAGCGCGGCGTGGCCGACACTTCAAGCGTCAGCCCGCCGTCGCTCTGCGTGGTGGCGGTGCGGTTGACCAGGCCGTTGCACTTCTCGTTCGGCTCGTCGTTGAGCAAGACATTCGCGATGCAGCGCCACTGCGGAAACGGCGTGTTGGCGGCGGTGGCGCCGCTGGCCGGCACGCCCGTGTAGCCGGCGCCGGCCAGCGCCGCACGCTCGGCGGCATTGGCTTGGTAGACCGATTGGTCCAGCGCGCCTTCGTTGATGTCGCCGTTGGCGGTGCGCGTGGTCAGGCGCCGCGCGTGCGCGTTGACGGCCAGCGCCAGACCGCCGCCGAAGGCCTGCCGCAGCGAGGCCGACACCAGCAGCGAGCGGTTGTGCGTGCTGTCGGGCGTGGTGTAGGCGCTGGCCCCGTCGCGCAGCAGCGCGCCTTGTTCCTGCAGGCCGCTGCCGCTGAGGCGGTTGTCGGCCACGGCGGCCGTCAGGCGGGCCTCACTGCGGCCGGCGCTGTTGTGGCCGGTGTGGCCCAGCGTTGCGAAGAGCTGGCTGATGTCCGACGGCGTGGCCGCGCGCCAGCCCTGTTCGTGGAAGCGGTTGCCGGTGATGTAGCCGTGCAGGCCTTCCGCACCGCTGATGCGGCTGAAGCCGTGCTCGAATTCCACGCCTGCACGCCGGTGCGCACCGGCCAGAACTTGCACCGAGGTGCCGGGGTCGCTGAGGCCGGTCTTGGTCTGCACGGCCAGCGCGCCGCCCAGGGTGTTCAGGCCGAACAGCGGGTTGCTGCCCGGCATCAGCGTGACCTGCGCGATGGCCGCGCGCGGGATCAGGTCCCAGCTGACGACGTCGCCAAAAGGCTGGTTCAAACGCACGCCGTCCAGGTAGACCGACAGGCCCTGCGGCGTGCCCAGCAGCGGTGAAGCGGTGTAGCCGCGAAAGCTGATGTCGGGCTGGTAGGCGTTGCCCTGCAGGTCGCCCAGGCTGACGCTGGCCAAGTTGCGGTTCAGGTAGGCCGCCAGGTCCAGCGCGTGGCTGCGGTCCAGCGCTTCGGCGGTGGCGGTCTGCACGTTGGACGGTTGCTGGCTGGCGCTGCCGCCCAGGCCGTGCAGCGGTGTGACGCCGATGATTTCGACGCGCTGCACGTTCACGGCGGCCACCTGTTGCGCCACGGCGGACTCGGCACACAGCAGCGCGCAGGCCACGGCACTGGCGGTGGCCGTGAACCGAAGGCGCGCCGGCAGGGCCGGCCTCATTCCCAGGACACCAGTTCCAGCGTGCGTGTGCCGCCGGTCAGGAATGCCGACTGCGCCGGTTCGTCGCGCTGCACCTTCACCAGGCCCACGCCTTTGCAGTACCACTCGGTGGTGGTCAGCGGCAGGTCGCGCCAGCCGCTGGCCGGGTCGGCGTAGACGCGCACGCTGCCCAGGCCTTGCACGCGCAGGCAGTTCGTGTGCGTGCCGGCGGGGGTTTCGACCTTGTCGTCCACCGCTTCAATCTGGTAACTCATCGGGATGCTGGGGTGGCTGTGGCGGATCTCGCGCGGGAATTCGCTGCGCCGCATCAGCAG
The DNA here is from genome assembly GCA_031424355.1 of Betaproteobacteria bacterium. GTDB lineage: Bacteria > Pseudomonadota > Gammaproteobacteria > Burkholderiales > Burkholderiaceae_C > Rubrivivax. The sequence goes on along the minus strand of JANPHI010000284.1, from coordinate 1,985 downwards.
GTAAGAAGTGGTCGTGGCCTGCCACTGCGTGCCCACGGTGTAGGGCGCTTTCAGCACGAAGCGCAGCGGCTTGTCCAGCACCGGCTCGGCCTGGATGTCGGTCTTGCTGGCGACGCGGTAGATGCCCGTTTCATCGGCGCGCAGCCAGTAGTCGATGCCGCTGTCGCTGCGGCGGCGGTAGGCGCTTTTCGTGTCCAGCAGCGGCAGGTCTTCCGCGCCCAGCGTGCGCAGCGTCAGCGTCTCGCGGTCGCTGGCGTCGTCGCCGCTTTGCGTGGTGACGCGGTAGGTCCAGCGGTGGCCGGCTTCCAGCGGGAACAGCGCGTCGGCGGGCGGCTTGGCGGTGCAGCCGGCGAGCAGCAGACAGGCGGTCGCCAGCAGGGTGGAGCGCATCATTTTTCGGGCAACTGCGGTGAAGGCAGATCGCGCAACTTCACGCTCTGTTCGTCATTGCCCGGGCGCAGCCAGCTCAGCCCGCCCTTGCCCACTTTCGGCTCGCTGGTGCCGTACTGGCTGACGCCCTCGCGCACCTTCTTCAAACCTTCATTCAGCAGTGCGTGCAGGTCTTTCGCGTAGGGCAGTTTGTAGGCGCGCGGCTGGGCGGCCGGCTTGCCGTCTTCCAGCGCGTTGACCCACACGTACAGCGCGCCCGGCGTCTTGTTGCTGGGCTCTTCGATGACCGCCGCCAGCAGCACGAAACGCGCGGGCAGGGCGTCGCTGCTGGGCCAGCCCCAGACGCTGTGCACCACGTCGTTGGCGAAGAAATAGAAGGCCGTCACGCCGACCACCAGCAGGCCTTTCAACCAGGCCGGCCAGCGTGACCACAACAGCGCCAGCAGGGCGATGAAAGCCAGCGCGGCAAAGCTCAGAACAACAGGCAGGGTCATAGTCTTTGCACGAGTGATTTGGGCAGGGTGTTGACGTTGACCACGCTGCCGTCGGGCAGCAGCGTGAAGCGCGCAGCGGTGGCTTCGTCGCCCTGGCGTGCCAGCTTCAATTGGCCGTAGAACACGACCTCGGCCTTGGGGTTGACCTTGATGATGGACACTGTCACTTCGACCGGCTGGCCGTCGCGCGACTGGTAGTACTGCACGTTGACGGTGTGCTCGCCGGGCACGATGCCGCGCAGCGTCACCACCTCCTGCCGGAACGGGCTCTGGATGCGTTGGCCGTTGATGACGATGGCGTCGTTGGCGTCGCCGCGGTCGTCACGGTCGAGATACATCAAGCCGGCTTCGCGGGCGCGGAACCACACCAGGTTGCCCCCCGGGTCCTGCACCCAGGTGTCGATGTCGTTGGGGTTGCGGTCGGGCCAGCTGACGTTGACGATGTACTCGGCCTTGGACGGGATGTCACCGGCCTTCAGCGCCTTCGGGTTCATCGCCAGCAAGGCGATGATGAAACAGAAGACGAAGGCGATCAGCATGTTGAACAACATGTCGTAGAAGGGGTCGACTTCGGCCTCGCGGCCCGGCCTTCTGCGGCGCATCGTCAAGCGGTGCCCGCCGTGTCTTTGCTGGCGCTGGCTGCTTGTCGGGACAAGCCCAGCCGCTGGATGTCGGCCACCAGCGCGTCGGCGTAGCGGTCCAGCCGCGTCAGCTGCAGGCCCAGCAGGATGTTGCCGACCAGCCCGACCATGGTGGTCAGCAGCGCCACGCCCAGGCCGGTGGTCAGGCTGCGCAGCAGGTCTTGCGACTGTGCGGCGTCGAAGCTCTGCACCTGCCCGATGTTCAGCGCGAGGATGGAAAAGCCGATCACCTTGCCCAGCAGCCCCAGCTTGAGCAGGATGCCGTTGACCCACCAGGCGGTGCCGTGCGGGCCGTGGCTGAGTTCGAGCAGCAGGTCGAGCGCGGTAGCGCTTTCGTTGGTGGTGGTCGGGTTCGTGGCGGAGGCTGAGGGCGAGGCGCCGCGGTACTCGGCCGCCCAGCCATGGGTGGCTCCCGGCCCAGCGTGCTGCAGCAGGTTGCGCTGTTGCTGCAGCACGCGGG
>JANPHI010000283.1:0-5268 GCA_031424355.1 Betaproteobacteria bacterium | reverse complement strand
CGGGTGACGATGATCTCGGTGTAGCGGCGTTCGTCCAGCACCTGCGACAAGCCCGCCGCCAGGGTCATCAGCGTCTTGCCGGTGCCGGCGGTGCCGGCCAGCGTGACGAAGTCGCAGTCGGGGTCCATCAGCAAATTCAGCGCGAAGTTCTGTTCGCGGTTGCGTGCCGTCACGCCCCACACCGAATGCTTGACGTGGGCGTAGTCGCGCAGGGTTTTCAGGACCGCGGTCTTGCCGGTGATCTCGGTGACGCGGGCGTACAGCGCGGCCGCGCCCGGCGTTTCCAGGTAGACGAACTGGTTGATCATCAGCGACGGCACCAGCGGTCCGCTGATGCGGTAGTAGGTGTGCGTGCCCTGCTGCCAGCTTTCCATGGTCTTGCCATGGCGGTCCCAGAAGTCGGCCGGCAACTGCATCACACCGGTGTAGATCAGGTCGCCGTCTTCCAGCGTCTTGTCGTTGGTGTAGTCCTCGGCCTGCAGGCCCAGGGCGCGCGCCTTGACGCGCATGTTGATGTCCTTGGACACCAGCACCACCTCGCGCGGGCTGGCGGCCTTCTGCTGCTGTTCGCGCAGGCTCATCACGACGCCCAGGATCTGGTTGTCGGCCTTGCCCTGCGGCAGGCCGGCCGGCAGTTTGGCGTCGAGGAAGGTGGTCTGGAAGTAGAGCTTGCCGCCGGCTTCCTTGTGGCCGGTCTTGGCCAGTTCGATGCCCGCGTGGGCGTCCAGGCTGCCGTCCTTGGCGGCCAGGCTGGCCAGCGCGTCCAGTTCGCGGCTGACCTGGCGCACGCTGCGGGCGACCTCGCTCATGCCTTTCTTGTGGCCGTCCAGTTCTTCCAGCGTGATCATCGGCAGGAAGACATCGTGTTCCTCGAAACGGAACAGGCTCATCGGGTCGTGCATCAGCACGTTGGTGTCCAGCACGAAGAGCTTGGCCGGGCCCGTGTTCTTCGGCTTGCGCGGGCGCGCGGCGGGTTCGGGGCGGGCCGCCGCCGCAGCAGGCCGGGCGTAGGGGGCCAGCATGGCGGCCTGCGGGGCAGCGGCAGGCGCTGGCGCGGCTGCAGGTTGCGTGCGGCCGGTGCGCGCGGCCTGTGCACTGGCGCCGTCGTGCAAGTCCACCACCGCCTGCGTGGGCGGCAGGGCGGCACGGGTCTTCACCGAGCGCTTGTCGGCACGCGGCGCGGCAGCGGGCGCCTCGTAGTCGGCGCTTTGCAGCTGGTCACCTTTTTTCGCGGGCGGCTTGGGCAGGGGCATGGGGCTGTTGGCTCGGTTGCTCAGTTCAAAAGAAAAAAGCCGCACAGGCTGCTGTGCGGCTTCATCGAGGGGTGCGCAAGGCTGCGGAAAGTCCGCATGGCGGGGTGCCGGTGCTGGGGCTCAAGCGGGCTGCTTCAGCGCCTTCACTGCCTGCAGCACTTCGTCGACATGCCCGGCGACTTTCAGGCCGCGCCATTCGGCGCGCATCACACCTTCAGCGTCCATCAGGAAGGTGCTGCGCTCGATGCCCTTGACCTTCTTGCCGTACATGATCTTGTTCTTGACCACGCCGAACATGTGGCAAAGCTTTTCTTCGGTGTCGGCAATCAGTTCGAAGGGCAGTTCGAGGTTCTGCTTGAACTTCTCGTGGCTGGCCATGTTGTCGCGCGACACGCCGAACACCACGGCGCCGGCCTTGATGAATTCCTTGTGCTGGTCGCGGAACTGCATCGCTTCGGTGGTGCAGCCGGGGGTGTTGTCCTTGGGATAGAAATAAAGGACGACTGCTTTGCCGAGGTTGGCCTGGGGCGTGAACTTCACGCCGCCTGTGGCCAGGGCTTCGAAATCAGGGAGCGACTTATTGACAACTGGTGTCATGGGTGATTTTCTCGCACTGCACCGAGGCCAGAGGCCGGGCCAGAAAAACATGCCGAAGCTGGCGTAAGGTCAAATTATAAGTTCTTCGGCGAGGGTGTCCGCCGCAAAGCCCGATGCAGGGCGCTGCATGCCCCCTCAATCCGAGGGTTCGAGGGGGCTTTCGATCAGCAGCGCGGCCAGCACATTGCGGCCCTCGGCCACCAGCACGTTGTAGGTGCGGCAGGCGGCGGCTGTGTCCATGGTTTCAATGCCGATACGCGCCGCGTACAGCCCGCGCAGCAGGGCCGCTGGCGGGAAGCGCAAACGGGCGCCGCTGCCGAAGATCACCACCTCGGGTTTGAAGGTGGCCAACTGTTCGAAATGCCCGGCCGTCAGATCGGCCAAGGTGGTGGCCTGCCAGGGCAGCACCTCACCGCGCCAGGGCACCAGCACGCTGTGCCGGAATGGGGTGCTGCCGACCCACACGCAACCCGCTTGCTGGCGGGTGATGGGGTTGACGCCGTCGAGTGTGTCGGGCTGGAACTTCATGCGTGGATAATTCTAGGTCCGCCTTGCAGAAAGTCCCGTCCGTGAGACCCCTATCCAAGTCCGCCAAGCTCGCCAATGTGGCCTATGACATCCGCGGCCCGGTGCTCGACAAGGCCCGGCAGATGGAAGAAGAGGGCCAGAAGATCATCAAGCTGAACATCGGCAATGTGGCCGCGTTCGGGCTGATGCCGCCCGACGAGATCGTGCAGGACATGATCCGTAATCTGCCGTCGGCCACGGCGGCCGGCTACACCGACAGCAAGGGCCTGTTCGCGCCGCGCAAGGCGGTGGTGCACTACACGCAGGAAAAGAACGTCAAGGGCGTGGCGGTGGACGATGTCTACCTGGGCAACGGTGCTTCAGAGCTCATCCAGATGAGCATGAGCGCGCTGTTGAACGACGGCGACGAGATGCTGATCCCGGCGCCCGACTTTCCGCTGTACACGGCGGTGGTGGGCCTCAGCGGTGGCGTGCCCGTGCACTACGTCTGCGACGAACAGGCCGGCTGGCTGCCGGACATCGACGACATCCGCAGCAAGATCACGCCGAAGACGCGCGGCATCATCGTCTGCAACCCCAACAACCCGACCGGCGCGCTCTACCCGGACGAGGTGTTGCTGGCCATCATCGAACTGGCGCGCCAGCACCAGTTGGTGGTGTTTGCCGACGAGATCTACGACAAGACGCTGTACGACGGCAACACCCACACCAGCATGGCCAGCCTGGCCGACGACGTGCTGTTCGTGACCTTCAACGGCCTGTCGAAGAACTACCGTTCGTGCGGCTACCGCGCGGGCTGGATGGTGGTCTCGGGCGAGAAGCGCCACGCGCGTGACTACATCGAAGGCTTGAACATGCTGGCCAGTCTGCGCCTGTGTGCGAACACGCCGGGGCAGTTGGCCATCCAGACCGCGCTCGGTGGCTACCAGAGCATCAAGGACCTGGTGGCGCCCGGCGGCCGGCTGTGCCGCCAGCGTGACCTGGCCTACGAACTGTTGACGCAGATACCCGGCGTCAGCGTGGTCAAGCCCAAGGCGGCGCTGTACATGTTCCCGCGCCTGGACCCGAAGATGTACCCCATCGCCGACGACCAGCAGTTCGCCTACGAACTGCTGGCCGAGGAGAAGGTGCTGATCGTGCAGGGTACCGGTTTCAACTGGATCGCCCACGACCACTTCCGCGTCGTCTTCCTGCCCAACAGCGACGACCTGACCGAGGCCGTCGGTCGCATGGCCCGCTTCCTGGCCCATTACCGCAAACGTCATACCTTCTGAACATGCAACCCATCCAAGTAGGCCTGCTGGGCATCGGCACCGTCGGCAGTGGCACCTTCAAGGTGTTGCAGCGCAACCAGGAAGAGATCCGCCGCCGTGCCGGGCGTGGCATTGCCATCACGATGGTGGCCGACCTGGACACGGCGCGTGCGCGCAGCGTCGTGGGTGACGGCGTGACCGTGGTGGCCGACGCGCGTGCGGTCATCGCCAACCCCGACATCGACATCGTCATCGAACTGATCGGTGGCTACGGCATCGCCCGCACGCTGGTGCTGGAAGCCATCGCGGCCGGCAAGCACGTGGTCACCGCCAACAAGGCACTGCTGGCTGTGCATGGCAGCGAGATTTTCGCGGCGGCCAGCGCCCAAGGCGTGATCGTGGCTTTCGAGGCGGCGGTGGCCGGCGGCATCCCCATCATCAAGGCGCTGCGCGAAGGGCTGACGGCCAACCGCATCGACTGGGTGGCCGGCATCATCAACGGCACGACGAATTTCATCCTGTCCGAGATGCGCAGCAAGGGCCTGGATTTCGGCGTGGTGCTGAAAGAGGCGCAGCGCCTGGGCTATGCCGAAACCGATCCCACCTTCGACATCGAAGGCGTGGACGCGGCGCACAAGGCGACCATCATGTCGGCCATCGCCGTCGGCGTGCCGGTGCAGTTCGACAAGGCTTATGTCGAAGGCATCACCGGCCTGCAGGCGGCAGACATTCGCTATGCCGAACAGCTGGGCTACCGCATCAAGCTGCTGGGCATCACCCGGCGGCGCGACCACGGCATCGAGTTGCGCGTGCACCCGACCCTGATCCCCAGCACGCGGCTGATCGCCAACGTCGAAGGCGCGATGAACGCAGTCGTCGTGCACGGCGACGCCGTCGGCCCGACGCTGTACTAAGGCAAGGGCGCCGGCAGCGAACCGACGGCCAGTGCCGTCATCGCCGACCTGGTGGACATCACCCGCCTGCACACGGCCGACCCCGACCACCGCGTGCCGCACCTGGCCTTCCAGCCGGGGTCATTGAGCGACACGCCCATCCTGTCCATCGACGAGGTGGTGACGGCCTTCTACCTGCGCCTGCAGGTGGCCGACCAGACCGGCGTGCTGGCGCGCATCACCGGCATCCTGGCCGAGCACGACATCTCCATCGACGCCGTGCTGCAGCGCGAAAGCGCGGAAGGCGAGAAGCACACCGACCTGATCATCCTGACCCACGACACCGTCGAAGGCCGCATGAAGGCCGCGTTGGCGCAGATGCAGGCGCTGCCGACGGTGCTGGCGCCCATCGTGCGCATTCGCAAGGAAGAACTGAACTGATGCGTTGGGGAAAGACGGCATGAAGTACATCAGCACCCGGGGCGACCGGACCGAACGCGGCTTCAGCGACATCCTGCTCGAAGGCCTGGCGCCCGATGGCGGCCTGTACCTGCCGACGCACTACCCGCAGGTGGACGCCGCCACGCTGGCGCGCTGGCGCGGGCTGCCCTACGCCAGCCTGGCCTTCGAGATCCTGTCGCTCTACATCGCCGACATCCCCGCTGCCGACCTGAAGCACCTGTGCGACGCGACCTACACCGAAGCGGTGTTCGGCACGCCGCAGATCACGCCCGTCAAGCCGCT
>JANPHI010000282.1:0-10817 GCA_031424355.1 Betaproteobacteria bacterium | reverse complement strand
TCGAAGCTCATCTTCTTGTAGACGTGCGGGTTGACGGCAAAGGTGTCGTAGACCATCAGCAGCGTGTAGCCGTCGGGCGGCGCCTTGGCCACCACGCCGGCGCCGATGGTGCCGCCGGCGCCCGACACGTTGTCGATGATCACCGGCTGCCCCAGGTTCTCTTTCAGCAGCTGCGACAGCATGCGGCCCAGCGTGTCCACGGTGCCGCCGGGCGGCAGGGGCACAACGATGCGGATGGGGTGGTTCGGGTAGGCGCCGGTCTGGGCCTGTACGGGGCTGGCGATGAAGGCAGCGGCACAGGCCAGGGCTGTCACCAGCCCACCCGCACCCAGGATGTTTCGACGTTGGAATGGCACGGCAGTCTCCTCGGTTCCCGTTCGGGACCCTGTTGTTGTCACTCGGCGGTCACTCGGCCTTGATCGCGTTGTCACGCGCAATCCTGGTCAGCCGGGTGCGTTCCTTGTTGAAAAAAGTCAGGCTGTCGGCGGCGGTCAGCACGGACAGCGGCTCGGCGCCTTCGTCGGCCAGCTTGTCGCGGAAGGCCGCGCTGCCCACCACCTGCCGCAGCGCTTTGGCCAGCGTGGACAGCACCTCGGGCTTCAGACCGGCCGGGCCCCACACGGCGTAGGTGATGGCCATCTCGTAGCCGCGCAGGCCGCCGGCTTCCTCGATGGTCGGCACGTCGGGCAACTGCCGCGCGCGGCTGGCGCTGGTGATGCCCAGCGCGACCAGCTTGCCGGCCTGCACCTGGGGCAGCGCCAACCCGAAGGCCGAGAAATACAGCGGCACCTGGCCGCCCAGCGTGTCGGTCATCGCCGGGCCGCCGCCCTTGTAGGGGATGTGGCTCAGCTTCAGCCCGGCCTGGTTGGCGAACAGCGCGCCGGCCAGGTGGCTGGCGCTGCCGTTGCCGAAGCTGGCGTAGGCGACGGTGTCGGGCTGGCGCTTCGCCAGGTCCACCAGTTGCGGCACCGTCTTCGCCGCGAAGCCCGGGTGGCCGACCAGCAGCAGCGGCACGGAAGCAATGACGGCCAGCGGCACCAGGTCGCTGTCGGTGTTGTAGGGCAGCCGGGCGTAGATGGCCGGGTTGATGGCGTGCGAGGTGACCGACTGGAACATCAGCGTGTAGCCGTCGGGCGCGGCCTTGGCCACGGCGGCGGCGCCGATGACGCCGTTGGCGCCACCTTTGTTCTCCACCACCACCGGCTGGCCCAGCGCCTGGCCGAGTTGCTGCGCCACCGTGCGGCCCAGCAGGTCGGCAAAGCCACCCACCGGCCAGGTGACAACCAGGGTGACGGGCTTGCTGGGGTAGCTGTCGGCACCTTGCGCCCGAACGGCGCCCGGGGCCATCAGCGCGACGATGGCGGCGCCTGCAGCCGCCGCCAGACCGGCCTGGCGGCGGTTCATGCCGCGTGGGCTCTGGGTGTTCTCGGTGCGGTTCATCGGGTCAACACGGCTCGTTCGGATCATGGGGCGCTCGCTTCAGCGGTCGGCAGGCCGGCAACCACACCGGCTTGCATCAGGGCCTCGACCTCATCGGTTGTCAGACCCAGCTCGTCTTGCAGGATCTGCCGCGTGTGTTCACCCAGGCGCGGCGGCGGGTGGCGCACGGTGGTGGGCGTGTCGGCCAGGCTCAGCGGCGTGGCCAGGGTCTTGAAGGCGCCGGCCGTGGGGTGCTGCACGTCCAGCACCAGGCCGCGCGCCCGGGTGTGCGGATCGGCCAGCGCCTGCGCCACGCTGCGCACCGGTGCGGCCGGCACGCCTTGCGCCTGCAGGCTGTCCACCAGGTCCTGCGTGGGGCGCTGGCTGAATGCCGTGGCGATCAGCGCCTCGATGGCCTCGCGGTTTTCGACGCGGGCCGCATTGCGCGCGAAGCGCGGGTCCAGCGCCCAGGCCGCGTGGTCGCACAAGGCCGCCAGCCGGGCGAACTGGCCGTCGTTGCCCACGGCCAGCGCCACCACGCCGTCGGCGGTGTTGAAGGTGGTGTAAGGCACGATGGTCGGGTGGCCGTTGCCGAAGCGCCGCGCGTCGCGGCCGGTGGCCAGATGGCTGTTGCCGACGTTGGCCAGCAACGCGATGCCGGTGTCGTAGAGGCTGGCTGCCACCTGCTGCCCACGGCCGGTGCGGAAGCGCGCGATCAGCGCAGCCTGGATGGCGTTGGCGGCCATCATGCCGGTGGCCAGGTCGACGATGGCCACGCCGTATTTCGACGCCTCGCCGGCGGCCGGCCCGCACAGGCTCATCAAACCCGATTCGGCCTGCAGGATGAAGTCGTAGCCCGGCAGGCCGGACTTCGGACCGCCTGCACCGTAGCCGGTGATCGAACAGTGCACCAGCGTGGGCGCATGGGCTACCAGCCAGGCCGCATCGAAGCCCCAGCGGTCCAAGGTGCCGGGCTTGAAGTTCTCGATCAGCACATCGGACTGTGCGATCAACCTCGCCAGCAGGGCCTTGCCTTCGGGCCGCCCCAGGTCGATGGCCATGCCGCGCTTGTTGCGGTTGCAGCCGAGAAAATAGACCGACTCGCCGGCGGGCTGGCCGCCCTGCCCTGCGCCCTGCCCGGCTTCCCCGTCCGCGCCCAGGAAAGGCGGCCCCCAGCCGCGCGTGTCGTCGCCCTGCCCCGGCAGTTCCACCTTGATCACATCGGCACCCAGGTCGCCCAGCAGCATGGCCGCCCAGGGCCCGGCCAGCACGCGCGACAGGTCGAGCACGCGGATGCCTTGCAGGGCGCCGCCGGCCTCGGCGCCAGCCCTTGCGCTGACTTGCGCGGCCGCCATCACCGCATGCTCGGCGGTGCGTTCAGGTTCTGGTTGAAACCGTCCACGTAATTTGCCAGTTCGGCCTGGGCGCGCAGGCGGAATTTCTGGAAGTCGGGCTTGCGGCCTTCCAGGAAAGCGTTCATGCCTTCCAGGCTTTCTTCAGAACCCCAGACCATGGCCAGCAGTTCCATGCCCTGCTGCCACGAGGCGTAGAGCTGGTCGCTCTCGAAGTTCAGGCTCTTCTTGGTCATGCGCAGGGTCTGCGCGCTGTGGCTCTTGATGGTGTCGCACCAGGCCAGCGTCTCTTCCATCAGCCGGTCTTCGGGCACGCATTTGTTGATCAGGCCGATGGACTCGGCCTCGGCGGCCGTGAAGCGGCGGGCCAGGAAGATCATTTCGCGCGCCAGGCGTTCGCCAATGATGCGCGGCAGGTACTGCGTGGCACCCACCGTGGGGCAGGCGCCGACCTTGGCGCCGGTCTGGCCCAGCATCGATTTCTCACTGGCGATGACCAGGTCGCACCACAGCGCCAGTTCATGCCCGCCGCCCATGCACCAGCCGTTGACCATCGCGATGACCGGGATGGGCACGCCGCGGATGGCCATCGCCAGGCCCTGCATGCGGTCGTTCCACATCGACGCGTTGGTGAAATTCAGGCGCTTCATCGCGTAGAAATCACCGCCGGCCGAAAACGATTCGCTGCCCGCGCCGCGGAACACGATGCAGGCGATGGCCGGGTCTTCGCGGGTGCGCTTGACGGCGTCGATCATCTCGTCGAGCGTCTGCTCGCGGAAGGCGTTCATCACGCGCGGCCGGTTGATGGTGATCCAGGTCACCTGGTCGGTGGTCTCGACCAGGATGTCGGTGTAGTCGGGGGCTTGCGGTGTGCTCATGCGGGGGCCTGATGGTGGAAAGGGATGGACGCGACGGGTCACTATCCGGACAAACTGAGCCGCCCTGCTCGGTGTAAACCAGACATCCGGCAGATATATCCGGATCTTTCATTTCCCGGCTCGGACACCGGGCTCGGCCACCGGGCTCGGACACCGGGCTCGGACGGCGGGTTCGGCACCGCCGCTGCGTCACGCAGCGCACAGACCGCCGGCTGCGCGCCGCACACACTGCGGTGTCTGCAGCTGTGTGCGCGCACCCCGGGGGTTGACCATCGACGTGATCAGCCTGGTGCTGGCTTCGCTGCTGGCCGTTGTGGTCAGCAGCTTCATCGCCCGCGCCACGCACTGGCCCAAGCCCTTGGTGCAGATGGCACTGGGCGCGCTCATTTTTCAAAGCCACCTGATCTCGGCCGTGCTGGACCCGCAGGTGTTCTTCCTGCTGTTCCTGCCGCCGCTGCTGTTCCTGGACGGCTGGCGCATCCCCAAGGACGCGCTGCGCCAGGACGCCGACGCCATCCTGCGGCTGGCGCTGGGCCTGGTGCTGTTCACCGTGCTGGGCATGGGCCTGTTCATCCACAGCCTGATCCCGGCGATACCGCTGGGCGTGGCCTTCGCGCTGGCCGCCGTGCTGTCGCCCACCGACCCGGTGGCGGTGTCCAGCATTGCCGCCCACACGCCGCTGCCCAAGCGTTTGATGCACATCCTGCAGGGCGAGGCGCTGCTCAACGATGCCACCGGGCTGGTCTGCATGCGTTTCGCCGTGGCGGCGGTGCTGGCGGGCAACTTTTCGCTGCCGCAGGCGATGGGCAACTTCGCCTGGGTGGTGCTGGGTGGCGTGGGCATCGGCGTGGGCCTGACGGCGCTGGTGGCCTGGGTGTCGGCGCGGACCATCGCCCACTTCGGCCATGACGCCGACGAGCAGATCCTGGTCACGCTGCTGATCCCCTTCGGCGTCTACCTGCTGGCCGACCACCTGGGTTGCTCGGGCATCCTGGCGGCGGCAGCGGGCGGCATCACGATGAGCGTCCTGAACGTCTGGCCCTGGCAGGCCACCACGCGGCTGCGCCGCACCGCCGTCTGGGACACGCTGCAGCTGGCCATCAACGGCAGCGTCTTCGTGCTGCTGGGTGAGCAGCTGCCGACGCTGATCGCGGCCGCGCCGCGCACGCTGCAGCGCCCGCCGCTGCAGGCCGCGTGGCAGCTGGGCGTGTGGATCGTGGCCGTCGTGCTGGCGCTGGTCGCGCTGCGCTTTGTCTGGGTCTGGGTGGCCTTGAAGCTGGTGCGCCTGCACAACCCGGCCGGCGCCGAGCCCGCCGTGGCCAGCGGCTGGCGGCTGGTGCTGGTGATGGCGTTGGCCGGTGTGCGCGGCGCGGTGACGCTGGCCGGCGTGTTCACCCTGCCGGTGCTGCTGACCGACGGCAGTGCCTTCCCGGCGCGCGACCTCAGCATCCTGCTGGCGGCGGGGGTCATCGTGCTGTCGCTGGTGGTGGCGGCGGTGGCCCTGCCCATCGCGCTGCAAGGCCACCCGCTGCCGGCCGAACCATCCGGTCAACCCGCCCGTGCGGCAGCCTTGCTCGCGGCCGCACAGGCGGCTGTGCGGGCCGTCGAAGCGGAACAAGCCCAGGCCGCTGCCGGCCCGGCCGACGCCCGGCGCTTTGACCAGGCCGTGCACCGCGTGCTGGAACCCTACCGGCAGCGCATCGCGCGCCACGCCGTGGGCGCCACCGTGCCCGAAGGCGCCGGCGTGCACGGCATGGAGCGCCGCCTGCGACTGGTTGCGCTGCGCGCCGAACGCGACGAGCTCCGCGCGCATGGCCGCGAACACGGGCTGGACGACACCCTGCTGCGCAGCATGGTCAGCGAGCTGGACCACCAGGAGGCCCGCTACATGGAATGAGCGCGGCCTGCGCTGCAGGCACTGCAGGCACTGCGGGCGCTGCGGGCGCCGACAATCCACAGCCGCAGCCACCCCGGAGACCCCCTTGAAGCCCTACGACATCGAAGTGCAGCGACTGAAGTCGATGCGGCACGACAAAGGCCTGATCGAGATCAGCGTCGACGCCCTGGTCATGACGCGACCCCTGCGCGACGAAGGGTCGGATTCGACCTGCCTGCGCGTGCCGGTGGAACACGCGCGCACCTTGCTGATCCTGTTGAAACAGCAGATTGCCGAACTCGACAAACTGCAGCCGCGCAGCCGGCGTTCGGGGCGCTGCTGAGGCCCGGACAACAAAAAGCCCCGGTCTGCGCATGCAGGCCGGGGCTGTTCTATTTGGTAGGCGCGAATGGACTCGAACCATCGACCCCCACCATGTCAAGGTGGTGCTCTAACCAGCTGAGCTACGCGCCTGGGGAAGCCCTCGACTATATACGAACTGCCGTAGGGCCCTGAACGGCCTATTTCCGCCGCGCGTGACGAACGCCCGGTACGCGGGCAATCTGCGCCAGCACCTGGCCCAGCCGGGCCACGTCGCCCACCTCGACGGTGAAGGTCATCCAGGCGGTGCTGCGGTCTTTCGTGCTCTGGGTGTGCACGCCCGTGACGTTCATCTTGTCCTTGGCGAAAATTTCCGAGATGTCGCGCAGCAGGCCGCTGCGGTCGTCGGCTTCGATGGCCACGTCCAGCGGATAGACCGCCGGTCGGTCGCTGCCCGGCGTGCCCCAGGCGACGTCGATGACGCGCCCCGGCGAGCTCTGCGCCATCTGCCGCAGGTTGCTGCAGTCACGGCGGTGCACGGCCACGCCCCTGCCGCGCGTCACGAAGCCGCTGATGGCGTCGGGCGGCGCCGGGCGGCAGCAGCGGGCCAGCGTGGTCAGCAGGCTGTCCATGCCCACCACCAGCACGCCGCCCTTCCCGTTGCCGTCGCTGCGCGGACGGTGCAAGGCGATGGGTTCGTCGGCCGGTGGCGGTTCGGCCGGTCGCAGCAGGTTTTCGATGGTGCGCAGCGACAACTCGTCCTTGCCCACCACCTCGAACAGCGCGTCGGCGTGCTTGAAGCCCAGCTGGTCGGCCAGCGTGTCGTGCGCCAGCGCGGTCTTGCCTTCGCGCTGCAGCAGCTTTTCCACGGCCTCACGGCCGCGCGCGATGGTCTGCGTCTGCTGCTCGGCGTTGAACCAGGCGCGCACCTTGGCCTTGGCGCGCGGGCTGGCCAGGAAGTGCAGCTCGGGGTTCAGCCAGTCCAGCGAAGGGCCGCCTTCTTTGGCGCTGACGATCTCGACCGTCTGCCCCGATCGCAGCGGCGTGCTCAGCGGCACCATCACGCCGTCCACCCGCGCGCCGCGGCAGCGGTGGCCCAGGTCGGTGTGCAGGCTGTAGGCGAAGTCGATGGGCGTGCCGCCGGCCGTCAGGTCGATGATGGTGGCCTGTGGCGTGAAGACGTAGATGCGGTCGTCGAAGGTGCCGGCGGCGCTGTCCGCGCCGGCCTGCCGGGCTTCGTCGGCGCCCTGCCGCGAGAAGTCGCGCTCCCAGGCCAGCAGTTCGCGCAGCACGGCCTTGCGGGCCTCGGCCACGCGCTCTTCGAAATCGCCGGCGGACGTGCCGCCGCCCCCACCGCCGCCCTTCAGGCCGCTCAGCCCGGCATAGCCTTTGGCGCCCGCTTCCTTGTACATCCAGTGCGCCGCCACGCCGTGCTCGGCGTGTTCGTGCATGGCGCGGGTGCGGATCTGCACTTCCACCGCCCGCCCGTCGGCACCGCGCACCACGGTGTGCAGGCTCTGGTAGCCGTTGGGCTTGGGCCGCGCGATGTAGTCGTCGAACTCGCCGTCTACCGGCTGCCAGATCTCGTGCACACGGGCCAGCACCGCGTAGCAGGCCGGCACATCGTCCACCACCACGCGCAGGGCACGGGTGTCGAACACGCGGTCGAAGGCCAGTTGCTTGCCCTGCATCTTTTTCCAGATGCTGTACAGGTGCTTGGGCCGGCCTTGCACGTCGGCCTGCAGGCCGGTTTCCGCCAGGCGCTGCGCCAGTTCGCTGCGCGCGGCCTGCACGCTGGCCTCGCGCTCGCCGCGCTTCTCGTCGACCAGGCGCGCCACGCGCTGGTAGTCCTGTGGGTGCAGGAAACGGAAGGACAGGTCCTCCAGTTCCCACTTGATCTGCCAGATGCCCAGGCGGTTGGCCAGCGGCGCGAAGACCTGCAGCGTTTCGGTGGCCAGCTCGGCCGGGCACGGCAGGCGGCTGGCCGCGTACCAGCGCAGCGTCTGCAGGCGCGAGGCCAGGCGCAGCAGCACCACGCGCAGGTCGCGGCTGAAGGCCAGCAGCATCTTGCGCACCCGTTCGGTCTGCAGGGCGCGCTGGCCTTGGTCGAAGTTCGCCGCCTGCACCGTTTGCGCAGCGCGCGCCGCGCGCTGGATCTGCACCAGTTTGCGGGTCAGCGTGACCAGGCTGGCGTAGCTGTCGCCGAAGGCCTTGCGGACGACTTCCTCGGGGCGCTGCAGGTAGTCGCCTGCGTAGACCAGGTAGGCCGCCGCGCACAAGGCCGGCCCGGCACCGATGGCACGCAGCACCGCCGCGGCGCCGTCGGCATGGCCCAGCGCGTCTTCGCCGGTGTCCAGCAGCTGGCCGGCCAACAGCGGCTCGGCGAAGGCGCGGGCGCGTTGCTCGGGGGCGGCGCCGGCGTCGTCCACGCTGGCCAGGTGGACGTTGGCGGCGGTGCCTTCTGGCGCCGCTGTGCCCTGCCCCGCCGTCGGTTTCACGGGCCGAGCAGAAAGGCGCGCACCGCTGCGCGCTGGTCGGGCGCCATCAGCGTGGGGGCATGGCCCACGCCCGCGAATTCGCGCAGCAGGGCCTTGGGCCCGCGCAGGGTCATGGCCTGCGCCGTGGCGGGCGTCAGCAGGTCGGAATCGGCGCCGCGCAGCAGCAAGGTCGGGCAGCTGATGCGGTCATAGGCCTGCCAGAGCATCGCCTCGCCCATCGCTGCCAGCTCGGGCGTGACGCTGCGGAAAGGCACCGCAATGCCGGGGTCGTAGTGCGGCTTCAAGCCATCGCCATCGAGCCGGGTTTGCGGGCGCGACAGGCCCAGCCATTCGTCGCGCGTGTGCGGCCCGAAACCTTGCGACAGGGCCCACATCGCGTCGGCGGCTTCGTCCAGGTTGCGCCAGTGCGGCATCTGGCCGACGAAGCTGGCGATGCGTTGCAGGCCGCCCGCGTCCAGCGTCGGGCCGATATCGTTCAGCACCAGGCGCCGCACCGGGTTGCGCACCGGGTTGCCGCCCGCGCCGGGCAGACTGGCCAGGCTCATGCCGATCAGCCCGCCCATCGACGTGCCCACCCAATCGACCTGCTCCACGCCCAGCTGCGCGACCAGCGTGACCATGTCGGCCACATAGCCCGGTATGCCGTAGCCGTTGGGGTCGGGCAACCAGTCCGACTGTCCACGGCCCACCACGTCGGGGCAGACGACGCGGTAGTCGGTGGCCAGATCACGGGCCAGGGCGTCGAAGTCGCGTCCCTGGCGCGACAGGCCGTGCGCGCAGACCAGCACGCGGGGGTTGCGGCTGTCGCCCCATTCCCAGTAGGCCATGCGGTGCAGGCCGCGGCCGTCCAGGCAGCGGACGTGGTGCAAACGGGGGTCGGTCATGGCGGTGTCGGGGCTTGAGGGAAATCGCGAGCGGCAGGGCCTGCCAGGCGAAGATCGTATCAACCGAGGCCGCCCGTCAGAGCCCATCAGCGTCGGTTCGAGCCCGGCACGGCCCGGCATGGCCCCGCACACACCGGCTACTTCATCTGCACACTGCCATTGACGCTGACCGTCACCGTGGCCTTGCCGGCTTCCACCGGCAGCGCGGCGTCTTCGGCACCGGCGCGCACCGCCATCTGGCGCGCGAACACCATGGGCGCGCCCTGCGGCTGGTCGGAAGACACCGAGACCTCGCGCACGGTGTAGCCGGTGTAGCCGAACTGCCGCGTCACGGCGTCGGCCCGGGCGCGAAAACGATCGATCGCCTGGGCGGTGACATCGCCCTCCACCTTCTGCCGTGCCTCACGCGACAGCGAGCTGGCCACGCGCCCGATGCTCAAGGTCTGGATGCGCCCGGCCAGTTGCGCAATGGCCTGCATGTCGCGCCCTTCCACCACCAGTTCGGTGCTGCCTTGCCAGCTGGCGATGCCCGCCAGCGTGCCGGCAGCGGCTTGCTTGGGTGTGGGCGCTGCGTAGCGCGGAAAGAGCGAAAACGCGCCGGTCTGCAGGTCCACCTGGCCGGGCTTGGCGATCTTGCGGGCCTCGGTGAGCGCCGCGTCCAGCGCCTGCCGAAGCTGGGCCTGCACCACGGCCGCATCGGGGCCGTCGCGGGTGGTGGAAAAGACGATGGTCAGCCAGTCCTTGTTGACGTCCAGCGTGGCGCTGGCGTTCAGCACCACCACGTTCTGCGGCGGGGGTGTCATCTGCGCAGCGGCCTGCTGCGTGACGGTGGCCGCCAGCGCGGCAGCGGCAAGGCGCAACAGGGCAGGCACAAAGGGGCGTGAATTCAGCAGCATGGCAGTCCTCGGTTCGGTTCGGCGGCGTGCCGCCCGTCTGGCCCATCATCCGCCGAAAGACTTGTAACAGATGGCGTTGGCCGCCAAAAACGAGGGGCCAGCGGACCCCACAATGCGGCTGTTACATATTTGGAGCCGAGCATGAACGCAAGCACCAACGCCCGCGCCGACCGCATCCTGGTGGTTGACGACGACGCCCGCATCCGCGACTTGCTGCGCCGCTACCTGTCGCAGGAAGGCTTCGACGTGCTGCTGGCGGAAGACGCCAAGGCGCTGAACCGCGTGCTGACGCGCGAGACGGTCGACCTGATCGTGCTGGACCTGATGCTGCCGGGCGAAGACGGCCTGTCGATCTGCCGCCGCCTGCGTGCGGCCAACGACATCACGCCCATCATCATGCTGACGGCCAAGGTGGAAGACGTGGACCGCATCGTCGGGCTGGAGGTGGGTGCCGACGACTACCTGCCCAAGCCCTTCAACCCGCGCGAACTGCTGGCCCGCATCCACGCCGTGCTGCGCCGCCGGCCTTCGCCCGAAGCGCCGGGCGCGCCGTCGAAGGAAACGCAGGTCGTGAACTTCGGGCCTTTCGAGTTCGACCTGTCGCTGCGCCGCCTGTCGAAAAACGGCGAGCAGATTGCGCTGACCACCGGCGAGTTCAGCATGCTCAAGGCCCTGGTGCGCCACCCGCGCCAA
>JANPHI010000281.1:0-18732 GCA_031424355.1 Betaproteobacteria bacterium | reverse complement strand
CGCCAACGTGCCGCGCCAGATCCACGCGCTGGGCCGCATCGCCGGCCTGGCCAACTGGCGCAACCGCAGCCCGCTGCTGCGCCGCCTGGGCGAACGCTGGCTGGGCATCTCGGCGCAGCGCAGCCTGCCCGAATGGCGGCGAGACACCTTCTGGAAAACCAAGCCCGCGACGCCTTTCGTGACGGCCGAAGCGGCCATCGCCGCCGCCCAGCGCGGCGGCCGGGTGGCAGTGCTGTTTGTCGACACCTTCAACGGCGGCTTCGAGACCGAAAACGCCCTGGCCGCCGCCCAGGTGCTGCACGCCGCCGGCTACCAGCTGCACACGGTGGACAAGGCCGGCGGCCACCACTGCTGCGGCCGCACCTACCTGGGCGCCGGGCTGATGGCCGAGGCCAAGGCCACGCTGGGCGCACTGCTCGACGCGCTGCTGCCGCTGGCCGAAGCCGGCCTCGCCGTCGTCGGCCTGGAGCCGTCCTGCCTGCTGACGCTGCGCGACGAAGCGCTGGTGCTGGGCCTGGGCGAGAAGGCCGTCACCGTCGCTGGCCAGGCCCTGCTGTTCGAAGAATTCATCGCCCGCGAAGCCAAAGCGGGCCGCTTCGATGTGGCCTTCAAGCCGCTGAACCAGCCGCTGCTCGTCCACGGCCATTGCCACCAGAAAGCCTTCGGCGCGGTCAGCCCCATCCTGGACGTGCTGAAGCTGATACCGGGCGCGCAGCCGCAGTTGATCGAAAGCTCTTGCTGCGGCATGGCTGGCGCTTTCGGCTACGAGGCGGCGCACTTCGAGGTCTCGATGCAGATGGCCGAAGCCGCGCTGCTGCCGGCGGTGCGGCAGGCGCCCGACGCCGTCATCGTGGCCGACGGCACCAGCTGCCGCCACCAGATTGAAGACGGCACTCAGCGCCAGGCGCTGCACGCGGCGCGGCTGCTGGCGTCTTTGCTGTAGCCCGGCGCAGCGCTTGGCGCCTGTGCGCTGGACGCGCAGACGTGCTGAAGCGCGGGCCGGATTGCGATTCAGGCCAACCGGCGGCGCACGAAGGCGCCGATGGCCAGCAGCCCGGCTGCCAGCATGGCCCCGCTGCGGGCTTCCGGCACGCTGGCCGCCACGCTGACGCCGTCGAGGTCGGCGAAGTACAGATTGGGGTTCTGGTCGTTCCAGAAACGGATCACGGTGCTGCTGCCGGTGGCCACGAAGCTGAAGCTGCGCACGGCCCAGGCCATGGTGGCGCTGGTCGCCACGGCGGTGGCAAAGCTTTGCGTGCTGCTGCCGTCGATGGTCACCTTGACGATGCCCGTGCCGGTGCGGCCTGAAGACAGTGAATTGCCGGCCGAAAAGCTGACGTCGTAGCTTTGCCCGGGCGCGGTGGTCACGGCTTGTTCCAGCCCGCCGCCGGCCAGAAAGGTGAAGTTGGCCAGGTCCACCGCCATCACGCCGTCGGCCGCCGCGCCCACGCCGTTGGCGGGCGCGTTGAAGTGCTCCACGCCCGACAGCACGGTGGTCCAGCCGGTGATGACGGTGGAGCCACCACCCAGTTCCTGGTAGGTGACGGTCGGCGTTTCAAAGCTGCCGTTGACGAAGAGGTTGGTGGCGGCCTGTGCCGGCAGGGCAGCGGCCAGCGCCACGATGGCGACGCTGGCGGCCAGGCCGGCAAGGTGGCGGGTGAAAGCGCGACGGGTGTGCACAGGCGGCTCCGGGCAGAGTGGCAAAGGGTGGCGGGTCTGGTCATGTACGCCACGGCCAGCGCCCATGCGGCTCAGCCGCCGGCGCAGAACCCCTTGATCGCGGGGTCTGCCGCCGGCCCGTGAGCCCCCACGCCTGCGGGCGTTGCGTAGGAAGGAAACAAAACCGCCGCTCAGGGATCTCTCATGCCGACCTTCAAGACGCTTGCCGTGGCCGCCGCCATCCTGACCAGCGGTGCCGCCACCGCGGCCACCAACCTGGTCAACAACGGGTCCTTCGAAGGCCCCAACGTGCTGGCCGGCGGCAACTACGTGCTCTACACCGCAGGGTCTACCGCCATCACCGGCTGGACGGTGCTGGCACCCACGGCCCCCGAATCGGTGTCGCTGAACCCCGACACCTACCTGGGCTTGAAGGCCAGCGACGGCCGGCAGTGGATCGACATGACCGGCGTCACCGGCTACGACAAGGGCCTGCGTTCCGACGCCATCGCCACCACGGTGGGCGTGACGTACCACGTGTCTTTCGACCTGGGCAACTACCTGCCTTTCGGCGTGTCGACGCTGGGCCTCAGCCTGAACGGCGGGCCTGAGCAGCTCTACACGAACACGTCCCTGGCGGTGACCGCCACCAACCCGATGAACTGGACCCCTTTCGGCTTCGACTGGGTGGCCAACAGCAGCAGCCTGCAGCTCAGCTTCGTGGGCCGGGCGAACGGCGCGCTCAGCAACAACCTGGGCATCTGCCTGGACAACGTGGCCGTCTTCGCGCCGGTGCCCGAACCCCGCAGTTGGGGTTTGATGGCCCTCGGCCTGTGCGCAATAGTCGTGCGCCGTACCCGCCGGGCCGGTAGCCGTTAAGCACCACCGGTCTTGCCACCCACACACCGTAGCATCCCCATGAATCTGAACCGCAAGTCAACCGTCCGCCTGGCGCTTTTTGCCAGCCTGGCAGGGGCCGTCAGCCAGGTCGGTGCCGCCACCAATCTCATCGACCAGACCTATGGCCTTGGTGCCGGCAGTTTCGAGCTGGGCGCTTTCGCGTCGGGCGGCGCGGGCCTGAGCAACTTCCAGTCGCTGCTGGCCGGGTCCACGGCCATCACGGGCTGGCAGATCGGTGGTGTGGGCGTGGACTGGCTGAGTACGCCCGGCTACGCCGCCGCCGACGGCGTGCACGCGGTCGATCTGGGCTACTTCACGGCGGGGGCCGGCTCGCTGTCGGTGACCCTGCCCACGCAAGTGGGCGCGACCTACGCGCTGGACTTCATGGCTGCCGCCGTTTCGGGGCAGCCCACCTACTCGAACCTCGGCACGGTCAGCGCCGGCACGCTGGTGGGCGCGGGCTTCGCGGTGCCGTTCTCGGCGGTGAACGCCTTCGGCACCCAGGTCTACGTGGCGGAATCGTTCAGCTTCGTGGCCACCAGCGCCAGCACGGTGGTGAGCATCGCCGCCGCCGTGGCGGGCACCGGCTACGGCCCCGTCATCGACCAGGTCAGCGTCACGCTGCTGTCGGCGGTGCCCGAACCCGGCACCTGGGCGCTGTGGGCGCTGGGTGGCGGCCTGCTGCTGGCGCGCCGCCGCGCCGTCTTGCCGCGCTGAAACGCCAGCGCCGCTTCAGGCGACCCATCAGACGCTGAAGATCTTCCCCGGGTTCATGATGTTCTTCGGGTCCAGCGCCTGCTTGATGCTGCGCATCAGGGCCACCGCGCCGGGGCCGGCCTCGTCCACCAGGTAGCCCATCTTGTGCAGGCCGATGCCGTGTTCGCCCGTGCAGGTACCGCCCAGGCGCAGCGCGCGCTGCACCATCTGCACGTTCAGGCGTTCGACTTCAGCGACCTCGCGCGCGTCGTCGGGGTCTTGCAGGTAGCTGAGGTGGAAGTTGCCGTCGCCCACGTGGCCGACCACCCAGTACGGGATGCCCGAGGCTTCGGCTTCGGCGATGCTGTCGTTGATGCTTTCTGCCAGCCGTGAGATGGGCACGCAGGTGTCGCTGCTCTGGCAGCGGCACCCGGGGCGCATCTGCAGCGCCGCGAAATAGGCCTGGTGGCGGGCGGTCCACAGCTTGGTGCGTTCTTCGGGGGTGCGGGCCCACTGGAAGTCTTCGCCGCCATGTTCGCGGGCCAGCAGCTGCACGGTTTCGGCCTGTTCTTTCACGCCGGCTTCGCTGCCGTGGAATTCCATCAGCAGCATCGGCGCCTCGCGCAGGCCCAGCTTGCTGTGGCGGTTGACGGCGCGGATGGCGTGGGCGTCCAGCAGTTCGCAGCGCGCAATCGGCACGCCCATCTGGATGATCTGGATGGTGGTCTGCACCGCCGCATCGATGCTCGGGAAGTGGCAGACCGCCGCGCTCACCGCCTCGGGCAAAGGGAACAGGCGCAGCGTGATCTCGGTCATCACGCCCAGCGTGCCTTCACTGCCCACCATCAGCCGCGTCAGGTCGTAGCCGGCGCTGCTTTTCTTGGCCCGCGTGCCGGTGTGCACCACCTCGCCGCTGGCCGTCACCACCGTCAGGCCCAGCACGTTTTCGCGCATCGTGCCGTAGCGCACGGCGTTGGTGCCGCTGGCCCTTGTCGCGGCCATGCCGCCGATGCTGGCGTTGGCGCCGGGGTCTATGGGGAAGAACAGGCCCAGGTCCTTGATCTCGCGGTTGACCTGCTCGCGGGTCACGCCGGCCTGCACCGTCACTGTCAAATCCTCGGCGTTGACCTGCACCACGCGGTTCATGCGCCCCAGGTCGACGCTGACGCCGCCCTGAACGGCCAGCAAATGGCCTTCCAGCGAACTGCCCACGCCGAAAGGAATGACCGGCACCGCGTGCTGGCCGCACAGCGCCACCACCGCGGCCACGTCTTCGGTGCTCTCGCAAAACACCACCGCCTCGGGCGGCGTCAGCGGGTAGGCCGATTCATCGCGGCCGTGCTGTTCGCGCACGGCGGTGGCGGTGCTGCAGCGTTCGCCGAAGCGTGCGCGCAGGGCGGCCAGCATCTCGGCCGGGATGGGGCGCAGCAGCTGGCTGGCAGGCGTGGGTGCGTTCATGGGGAATCCTGGATTCGGACGCGGGGCTGGCGCGAGCGATGTGTGGGCATGCGGCCTGCGGTTGACGCCGGGCGCGGCAGGCGGCATCTTGCCTGCTTTCAATCCCGCACAGGACCGCGATGAAACCCACCCCCGCCGGCTGGCCGCGCATCTCGCCCGGCATCTACTACCGCGACGCCGCCGCGATGATCGACTGGCTGTGTACCGCCTTCGGCTTCGAGGTGAAGCTGAAAGTCGTCGGCGAGGACGGCCGCATCGAACACAGCGAACTGGTCTACGGCGACGGCCTGATCATGGTCGGCGAAGAACTCTTCGGCGACACCCGCCGCTTCGAGACCGACCGCCGCAGCCCGCTGGCCGCCGGCTGCAACACGCAGAACCTGATGGTCTACGGGGACGATGCCGACGCCCACTGCGCCACCGCCCGCGCCGCCGGCGCGCGCATCGTGGCCGAACCCGAACTACACGACTACGGCCCGGGCTACTGGGCCGACCGCAGCTACGGCTGCACCGACCCGGAAGGTCACCTGTGGTGGTTCACCCAGCGGGTACGGGGGTGACGTTGGGGCTGACGGGCGGGCACAGCTAGCATCGCGCCCCATGAGCAACCGACTGACGCAGATCGCCACCCGCACTGGCGACGACGGCACCACCGGCCTGGGCGACGGCAGCCGCACCCGCAAGGACGCGCTGCGCGTGCAGGCGATGGGCGATGTCGATGAACTGAATTCCGGCCTGGGCGTGCTGCTGGCCGAGCCGCTGCCGGCCGATGTGCGCACGCTGCTGGTGGTCATCCAGCACGAGCTGTTCAACCTGGGTGGCGAGCTGTCCATCCCCGGTTTCGTGCTGCTGAAGGCCGACGCGGTGCTGCGCCTGGACGAAGCGCTGGCCCACTACAACGGGCAGCTGCCTCGGTTGCAGGAATTCATCCTGCCGGCCGGCACGCGCAGCGCGGCGCTGGCCCACGTCAGCCGCACCGTGGCGCGCCGCGCCGAACGTGCGGTGGTGGCGCTGGGCACGCTGGAAGCGGTGAACGACGCCCCGCGCCAGTACCTGAACCGCCTGAGCGACCTGCTCTTCGTGCTGGCCCGGGTGTTGAACCGCGCCAACCTGGACGGGCTGGGTGGCGACGATGTGTACTGGCAGAGCGAACGGCTGAAGCGCCAGGCCGACTGATCCCGCAAGCCGGGGGCGTCATGTAAAGCATGACCCTTGTGGCTGCAGCGGGCGGCGTAGGGGTGGGTGAAGGCTGCAGCCGCAGCGTGCCACGCCAACCCGGAGCACCCGATGCCCAGTCACCCCGTTTCCGTCGCCCCTTCCCGCCGCGCGCTGATTGCTGCCACCACCCTGGCCGTCGCGCTGGGTTTGGGGCTGGCCGCCAGCAGCAGCCACGCGGTGGCCATCACCAGCACGGGCTTCTTCACGGCCAGCGACACGCTGATCAACTTCGACACCGTGCCCGGCGTGGCCGGCACGCCGGCCAACGGCCAGGCGCTGTACGCCGACTACAGCAGCCTGGGCGTGGCCACCTTCCGGTCCGAGGACGTGGTGGGGGCCTCGCAGGCCACCGACCCGGCCGACGCCACCGGCCGTTTCGGCGCCACGATGGATTTTTTCCCCGCGCTCACCGGTGGCGGCGTGCCGCATTCGGGCACACGCTACGCGTCGGGCCTGGTACACCTGGGCACGCCGACGTCGGACATGCGCATCGACTTCGTCAATCCGGTGTCGGCCTTCGGCATGTGGATCATCGACAACGACGCCTCGACCGGCCGGCTGCAGGCCTTCGACGCCACGGGCACGCTGATCGAAACGCGCGTGGTGCCGCTGGTCGGCGAAGGCGGCTCGGCCTTCCACGGCATCGACGCCAGCGCCAGCGGCAAGACCATCAGCTACGTCATCCTCGACGGCAACGCTGGCGCGGCGCTGGACAGCACCTTCATCGACGACCTGTACTTCCGCGCGGCTGCGGTGCCGGAACCCGGCAGTTGGGCGCTGATGTTGGCCGGGCTGGCGGGGCTTGTGGGTGCTGCGGGTGTGGTGCGCCGTCGCCGCGTTTGAAAGCCCGGGGGCGGCCCGGTGCTGCGCGGCCGAAATCAGGCCCGGCTGGCCAGTTCGCGGTGCAGCCAGGCGCGGGCCACAGCCCAGTCGCGCTTCACGGTGGCCAGGCTGATGTTCAGGGCCTGCGCCACCTCTTCATTTTCCAAACCACCGAAGAAGCGCAGCTCGACCACCTTGGCGGCGCGCGCGTCGACGGCTTCGAAAGCCAGCAGCGCTTCATGAACCGCCACCACATCGCGATCGGGTGCGTCGCTGAACTGTTCCAGGCCGGCCAGCGTCACCGCCACCATCTCCACGTCGCGCTTGCTGGCGCGGCGCGCCAGTTCGTGGTTGACCAGGATGCGCCGCATCATGGTGCTGGCCACGGCCAGGAAGTGGCTGCGGTTCTGCCAGGGCGTGCGGCTTTGCTCGGCCATGCGGAACCAGGCTTCGTGCGCCAGGCCGGTGGCGCTGAGCGTGTGGCCGGGGTTTTCCTTGCGCAGGTGCGAACGCGCCACGCGCTTCAGTTCGGCGTACAGCAGCTCGAACAGCTGGCTCGACGCCGACGGCGTTGCCGCCCCCAGCTGGCGCAGCCACTGCGTGACTTCAGCGGGGTCTTCGGGGCTGGTGATCGAGGCATTCATCGACATGGCAGAGGGGGATTGTCCATATCGCCGGCGTGGGGTCTGCCCGAGAAGTCACGCAATGGCCGCGCCTGAGCGGCCGACTGCCCCCGCAGGTGCGGGGTTTGGCCCTGGCGCGGGGTGGCGGCTTTTAGGATGCCGGGCATGAGCACCCCCACACCGTCAGACTGGGCCTTGGTTCGCGACTGGTTCGAACGCGCCCAGCCGCTGGACCCCGCCGCGCGCGCGGTGCTGCTGGCCAGCGCGCCGCTGTCGCCCGAATTGCTGGCCGAGGTGCGTTCGCTGCTGGCCCACGGCGACCCGACCACCACCGGTTCCGGCCACGAATTCCTGTCGCAGCCCGCGCTGCCGGAAGGGATGACCGAGCGCCAGCCCGAACCCGGCCGCGAAGGCCAGCTGCTGGGCCCGTGGCGCGTCGTGGCGCGGCTGGGCACCGGCGGCATGGGCAACGTCTGGCTGGCCGAGCGGGCCGACGGTGCCTACGAGGGCCAGGCGGCCATCAAGGTGCTCAAGCGCGGCATGGACACCGCCACCGTGCTGGAACGCTTCGCGCAGGAACAGCAGGCGCTGGCGCGCATGGCGCACCCGCACATCGCCCACCTGCTGGACGCCGGGCAGACCGACGACGGCCTGCCCTATTTCGTGATGGAGCGGGTGGTCGGCCAGCCCATCGACAGCGCCTGCGCCGGCTTGCCGCTGGCCGCGCGGCTGGACCTCTTCCTGCAGCTGGCGGATGCCGTGGCGCATGCGCACCGCAAGCTGCTGGTGCACCGCGACCTGAAGCCCAGCAACGTGCTGGTCACGCCCGAACAGCAGGTCAAGCTGCTGGACTTCGGCATCGCCAAGGCGCTGGACCCGATGGACCAGCCGCTGGACGGCAGCGGCATCACGCTGGCCGGCGAGCGGCCGTTCACCCCCCTTTACGCCAGCCCCGAGCAGATCCGCGGCGAAGCGGTGGGCACCGGCACCGACATCTACAGCCTGGGCGTGCTGCTCTACGTGATGCTGACTGGCGTGCGGCCCTACGGCCGCCAGGCCACGTCGGCCCGCGAGGCAGCGCGCAGCGTGCTGGAAGAGCAGCCGTCGCGGCCCAGCGCGCTCAGCCCCGAACAGGTCGCCGACCCGAACTGGCTGGCCCTGCGCCAGCGGCTGAAGGGCGACCTGGACAACATCCTGCTGAAGGCGCTGGCGAAAGACATCGACACCCGCTACGCCAGCGTCGACGCGCTGGCCGACGACGTGCGCGCCTACCTGGGCGGTTACCCGGTCAGCGCCCAGCCGCCGCGCGCCGCCTACCTGCTGCGCAAGTTCGTGCAGCGCAACCGCTGGCCGGTGGCGGCCGCCACCGCGGCGGTGCTGGCGCTGGTGGGGGGCCTGGCCGGCACCGCCTGGCAGGCCCACCGCGCCGAACAACGCCTGGCGCAACTGCGCGACGTGACGCGCGACGTGGTGCTGCGCTACGGCGACGCGGTGACCTTCCTGCCCGGCGGCCTGGTCGTCAAGGAAGACCTGCTGAAGACGCTGCTGACCAACCTGGACCGCCTGGAACAGGAAGCCGGTGACGACCCCGAATGGCTGGGCCTGCTGGCCGGCGCCTACGCCCGGCTGGCGCAGATCCAGGGCGACGACACCGGCGCCAGCCTGGACAAGATGCCCGACGCGCGCAGCAACGCCCAGCGCGCCATCGCCCTGGCGCTGCGCGCCGAGGCCGTGCGCCCGGCCGAACCCGCGCTGGTGGCCAGCCACGCGCTGGCGCTGCAGATGCGCGCCCAGGGCCTGCGGGCCCAGGGCAAGCCCGAGGAAGGGCTGAAGGATCTGGACGACGCGCTGGCCCGGCTGGACCGGGCGCTGGCGGCGCTGCCGGCTGCAGCCAGCGCGTCGGCAACGCCGACACCGTCTGCGGCCAGCGGGGCGGCGACAGCCACCGTCGCTGCCCGCCGCGCCCTGCGCCTGCAGCACGCTTCGGTGCAACTGGTGCGCGCCCAGTTCCACGACCAGCAGACCGTGGCCAGCCTGAACCAGCCTGAAAAAGCGCTGGCCTTGTACGAACAGGCCGCCCAGGCGCTGCGCCAATTGGACGCCGAACAGGCCGACCCCGAGGTGGCCGCGCTGCTGGGCACATTGCACGGCGCCCGCGCCATCACCCACGCGCGCATGAACCGGCTGGACCTGTCGCAGGCCGACGCCGACCTGGCCTTCCGCCAGCGCCTGCGCAGCGTGCAGGCCGAGCCTTTCAACACCGCCTGGCGCGACGGGCTGGTCAACGACGCGACGAATGCCGCCGTCATCCTGCTGCGCGCCGACCGCCCGGCGCCCGCGCTGGAAGCCAGCCAGGCCGCCTGGACCGAGGTGCAGGCCCTGGCCCGCGAAAGCGGTCCGCAGAGCAAATGGATCAGCGCCCTGCCGCGCGTGGCCCAGCACCACGGCCGCGCCCTGGTGGCCAACGGCCGCTACGCCGAAGCGCTGCCGGTGCTGCAGACGGCGCTGGTCTTCTGGGACCAGACGCGCACGCAAAAACCCGGCCCGCACCCCAGCCGCATGCACGCCTGGCTGACCATCTACCTGGCCCGCGCCCTGCAAGGCGCCGGCGACCCGGGCCTGGCGCGGCAACGCCTGGCCGAATCGGTGGCCGTGCTGACCCCGCTGGCGGCGCAGCCGAAGGGCCGCGACGCGCAACTCAACCTGGGCGAAGCCTGCCTGCTGCTGGCCGACCTGGAACCGGCGCAGCGCGCCGCCTGGCGCCAGCGCGCGCTGCAGGCCTACACGGCGGCGAAAGCGCTGCTGCCGCTGACCGGCGACCACCTGCGCAACTACACGGCGCTGGGCGGCCAGGCCTGACGGGCGTGACCGGCGTGCGGGGCCAGCCACCCCGCGCGCGCCCCCCGATGCGCGGGGTGCACGCTGAAGCCGGCACCGCGCGTGATCCGAACCCGGCGCTCAGCCTGCGTTGATCAACAAGGCCACAGGCGCTTGGTTGCGCGGCGTGGCGTTCTGTTGTCAACCCCGGAGCCCTCCACATGCCCACCGTCACCGTCTTCGCCCGCCCGACCTACCGCTGGCTGGCCATCGCCGCCGGCCTGCTCTGCGCAGCAGCAGCCCATGCCGATGTCGAGCTGACCGACCTGCCCGGTGTGGTCGCGACGGCCAATTCCTGCTACCTCGCGCCTTGCGATGGGCCGGGCCTGTTCGTGGCCGCCAACGCCATCGACAACCAGCCCTACCTGTCCAGCGCAAGCGGCCACGGCTGGGGCGCCGGCGACCACGGCACGCCCGGCGACCCGAACTGGCTGCGTGTGGATTTCGGCGCCGTGTACGCCATCAGCAGCACCGAGCTGCGCTTCGTCGACAACGCCGGCGCCTGGCAGGGCTACAACAACGTCTACGAACTGCGCGGCAGTGTGGACGGCCTGGCCTGGCAGTCACTGGGCAGCGGCACCTTGACCGACCTGACCGGCAACACGGCCGCCCTGACCGACAGCTATGCCTGGTCGGGCGAGGCGCGCCCGCTGGCGCGCTGGCTGGAGTACCGCGTGGTGGGCGGCACCCACTGGTCGGCTTTGGACGAGATCAACGCGATGGGCTCGCCGGCTGCGGTGCCCGAACCCGGCAGCTGGGCGCTGTTCGGTGCGGGTCTGGCGGGTGTGGCCGCTGTGGCGCGGCGTCGCCGGCCGGCGGCCTGAAACGCCCGCCGGGCCGCCCGCAGCCGCGTGGCGGGTGCGGGTCTCAGCCCTGCAGTTCGCGGTGCAGCCAGGCCCGCGCCAGCGACCAGTCGCGCTTGACGGTGGCGCTGCCCAGGCCCATCAGCTCGGCGATCTCGTCGTTTTCCAGGCCGCCGAAGAACTTCAGTTCCACCACCTTGGCGGCGCGCGGGTCCACCTGCTCGAAGGCCAGCAGCGCTTCGTGCACCCGCACCACGTCGCCGCCGGCGTTGTCGCCCACCACCTGCAGGGCCTCGGTCAGGGTCAGTGACACCAGGGGCACGTCGCGCTTTTGCGCCCGCTTGGCCACCGCGTGGTTGACCAGGATGCGCCGCATCATGATGGCCGCCATGCCCAGGAAGTGGCTGCGGCTGGCCCACTGCGTGCGCGTCTGCTCGGTCAGGCGGAACCAGGCCTCGTGGGTCAGCGCGGTGGCGCTCAGCGTGTGGCCTTCGTATTCCTTGCGCATCTGCGCATTGGCGCTGCGCTTGAGCTCGCCGTACAGCGCCGCGAACAGCTGGTTGACGGTGTGGGCCGGCTGCACGCCGGTCGGGGTGGCGTCCAGGTCGGCCAGCCAGCGCGTGATCTCCAACTCTTCAGGCTTGACGTACTGCATGCGCCTCATTGTGGGCGGGTGCCGGTCTGCGCACCCACCCGCACCCGGGGGGCCGCCCGCGCCGCGGTGTGGATTTCTGCAACCGGCTTGATCTTTTTCAGGCGAACCCCGTGCGCTAGTGATCAAGGACAGCCGCAGCCACAGCCCCAGTGGGCCGGGCGGTCCGCATCGCCATCCAACCGGAAACCCGACCATGCCCACCTCCATCGCCCGCCACCTTGTCGCCGCCGCTGCGGCCGCCTGCCTGCTGCACGCCACCCTGCCCGCCGCCCAGGCCGCCGACGCGCCCACCCCCGTGGCCGTGGACGACAGCTTCAACGCGGTGGCCGTGGCCGCCCAGGGTTTCAAGATCGCCGACAACAAGGCGCTGAAGGGCATCACCCGCGTGGCGGTGCCGGTCTTCGTCGTCGACTTCGTCACCGCCGACAACGTCACCAGCCAGACCTCGGGCTTCGGCGGCATGGGCCGGTCCAGCTCGTCGATGTACTACCGGCTGCTGGGCGTGGGCGAGCCTGACTTCCAGGCCCTGACCGACGCCATGCAGGCCGACTTCCTGCAAAAGCTGAAGGACAGCGGCCTGCAGGTGCTGGGCGCCGAAGAGGTGCAGGCGGCGGCGGCCTACCGCAAGCTGGCCGCCGGCGGCAAGAAGACGCCCATCGTCAGCGACACCAACACCGTGCTGTCGGCGCAGGGCTTGAACGTCTACGGCTTCGCGCGGGCCAGCACCGGCGTGGCCAAGCCGTCGTCGGGGCTGTTCGGCGCGCTGTCGGGCATCGGCGACGGCTTTTCCGCCGTGGGCGACGTGATGGACAGCATCGCGCTGGCCAAGGAGCTGAACGCCGCCACCGTCGAAGTGCGCCTGCGCGTGAACTTCGTCGAGCTGGCCAATCACAACAAGGGTTTCTTCGGCCGCCTGGCCAACAGCGCCAAGACCAGCGGCAAGGCCTTCCCCAGCATCGACGGCGTGATGGTGCAGGTGCAGCAAGGCGATTGGCGCAGTTCGATGACGCTGAACAACGTGCTGGTGCTGGACCCGGCCGTCTTCACCGAAGTGCGCGAGAAAGCCACCACCGCGGGTGACGTGGCCGGCGCCGTGCTGGTCGGCTTGATCCAGCTGGCGTCGCGGAGTTCGGACAGCAGCAGCAGCAAGGAAATGGAAGCCGTGGCCGATCCGGCCCGCTACAAGCAGATCGTCGGCGCGGGCATGGGCAGCCTGTCCGACGTGGTGGTGGCGCGGCTGAAGGCCGAACGCTGAGCCCGACGTCTCGCCTGTCCGTTTCGCTTCAACCCAACCCAACCCAACTCACCCCCACTTCACTTCACCCAAGGTATTGCCATGAAAACCACCTGTCTGTCGGCCGCCCGTTCACCCGTCACGCGTGCTTGCACCCACGCCGCCGGCCTGCTGGCCGTTGCCGCCCAGCTGTCTGCCTGCGGCGGTGGCGATGACGCCGCCAGCAGCAGCAGCGGCGGCGGCAGTGTCGCGGTGGCTCCGCTGGTGGTGTCGGCGGGCACGCCGGCCAGCCTGAACGGCACGCTGGACAAGACCACAGCCGTCTTCGAGCACGGCAGCAGCAACGCCCTGATGACCACCTACAGCGCCAGCGACGACCACTGCCGCGTGGCGGCCTACACCGTGCTCAGCAGCAACGGCACGCGCTACTACCTCGAGGTTTCGTTCAGCAAGGCCGCCAAGGCGGTGGGCCGCATCAACTTCGGCACCGACACCGGCCTGGTGCTGCTGGCCCGTTCGGTGGCGCCCGTGGCCGGGGTGACGGTGGACGTGACCAACCGCCGCATCGGCTTCGCCAACGTGGTGGTCGGCGGCTCAACCAGTACCAACAGCGTCACCTTGAACGGCTCGCTCGAATACCCCAGCAACGTGGATGCGTCCAACCGCGCGGCCTGCGGCTGAGATACTGCCGGCGGCATGAGTCCCCCAAACCCCAACTGGCCTGAACTCAAAGCCGTTTTCGAGGCCGTCGTCGAGCTGCCGGCGGCAGCCCGTGAACCGCTGATCGCCGCGACAGCGCTGGACGCCGCCAGCCTGGCCGAACTGCGCAGCCTGCTGGCCCACCACGACGACGCCACCGGCGGGCGCGTGTTCATGGCCGAGCCGGCAGCGGCGCAGCTGGCCGACGAGGGCGCGGCCCGGGTCGGGCAGCGGCTGGGCGACTGGGAAATCGTGCGCCCCATCGGCGCTGGCGGCATGGGCGAAGTCTTCGAAGCCCGCCGCGCCGACGGCCAGTTCGACGGCCGGGCGGCCGTCAAGCTGCTCAAGCGCGGCATGGACAGCGCCGCCGTGCTGCAACGCTTCGCCCAGGAACGCCAGGCCCTGGCCCGCCTGAGCCACCCGCACATCGCACGCCTGCTGGACGCCGGCGCCAGCGAAGATGGTCTGCCCTATTTCGTTCTGGAATACATCGACGGCCTGCCCATCGACGCGGCCGTGCGCGGCCTGGCGCTGGAAGCGCGCCTGCAACTCTTCCTGCAACTGGCCGACGCGGTGGCCCACGCCCACCGCAACCTGCTGGTCCACCGCGACCTGAAACCCGGCAACGTGCTGGTGGACGGCGACGGTCAGGTCAAGCTGCTGGACTTCGGCATCGCCAAGGCGCTGGACCCGCTGGAATTCCACGACGGCAACACCACCGTCGGCGGGGTGCGCCCCTACACGCCCAACTACGCCAGCCCCGAGCAGGTGCGCGGTGAACCCGTCAGCACCGCCACCGACATCTACAGCCTGGGCGTGCTGCTGTACCAGATGCTCACCGGCACACGGCCCACCGGCCGCAACGCCACCACGCCGGCCGAGGCCGCGCGCAGCGTGCTGGAAGACGAGCCGACCAAGCCCAGCCGCCTGTCGGCCGCCGAGGCCGTGGACCCGCAGTGGCTGCAGACGCGCAAGCGGCTGGCCGGCGATCTCGACAACATCCTGCTGAAGGCGCTGGAGAAGGCGCCCGAGCGCCGCTACGCCAGCGTCGACGCGCTGCGCACCGACGTGCAGGCCTACCTCAGCGGCTACCCGGTCAGCGCACGGCCGGCCAGCCGGGGCTATCTGCTGGGCAAGTTCGTGGCCCGCAACCGCGTGGCGGTGGCGGCTTCGGCGGCGGCGGTGGCGGCCCTGGTGGGCGGCCTGGGGGTTTCGACCTGGCAGGCTGAACAGGCCCGGCTGGCGCGCGACGAAGCGCGGCGCCAGTTGGCGGGGGTGAAGGACATCGCCACCGAACTGGTCTTCCGCTACGGCGACGCCATCCAGCAGATGCCCGGCGGCGCGCAGACGCAAGAGGCCATGCTCAAGCAGACGGTGGCCTCGCTGGACGTGACGCTGCAGCGCGCGCCGCAAGACATCGAGCTGAATGCGCTGGTGGCCTCGGCGCTGGGGCGGCTGGCGCAGATCCAGGGCAACCCGACCTTCGCCGGCCCCGAGCGTGCGGCCGAGGCCCGCGCCACCGTGCAGCGCGCGCTGGCCCTGGCCGACAAGGCCTGGCTGGCCAAGCGCGGCGACGCGCGTTTCGCCAACCAGCACCTGATCACCCTGCTGACCCAGGCCAACATGCTGCGCAATGCCGGCGAACCGGCGCAGGGCGTGGCCGTGCTGGACACCGCCGCCGGGCGCGCTGCGCAGGCCCTGGCCGAGCCGCAGAACGACGCCGACCGCGCCAGCCTGCTGGAACTGCGCGCCAACGTGCTGACCAATCTGGCTCATTTCAACGACCACGCCGGCCGCCCCAGCCTGGGCCGCCCGCAGGAGGCCTTGCGCTACTACGGCGAGGCCGAGCGCGAATTCCACGCCCTCTACGACAACCCTGCCTTGCTGGCCGCGATGAACCGCGCCACCGACCCGGGCTCGCCGGCCGCCGAGGAATGGGCCAATCACAACATCGCCAATGTGCACGTCGGCCGGGCGCTGGTCTACCAGCGGCTGGACGACTTCGACGCCATGCGCCGCGAGGTCGACGCCGCGCTGCTGCGCCGGCAGGACAACCTGCGACGCAACCCCAACAGCGCCATCTGGCGCCAGGGCCTGATGTTCGACAGCAACTACCTGGCGCTGGCCTTGCTGCGCCTGGGCGAAGACGCGCCGGCGCTGGCTGCGGCGCAGCGCAGCTGGGACATCGTGGCCCAGCGCATCCGTGAAGAGCCGGCCAATGCGCTGTGGCCGACCACGCGCGCCAATTTCGCGCCGCAGTTCGCCCGCGCGCTGGCTGCCAACGGCCGCCATGCACAGGCCTTGCCCGTTTACGCCGTGGCGCTGGAACGCGCGGCCTTGCTGCAGCGCGAAGGCGACACGCCCGCCGCCCGACAGCGCCTGGCCTGGGTGCGCGTGCAGGCGGCGCGGTCGCAGCTGGCGGTGGGCGACCGCGCCGCAGCGCTGGCCCTGTTGCGGCCCGCGCTGGAAGCGGTGGCGCCACTGGTGGACGACCGCGCGCTGGGCCGCGAGGCCTTGCTGGCGCAGGCCGAAGGCCAGGCGCTGCTGGGCCCGGCGGGCGGGGGTGATGCGGCTGTGGCGGGTGCGGCGGCGGCAGCGTCCTATGCCGCCGCCGCCCGGCTGCGACCGTTGTCGCCCGAGCACAGCGCGCGGCAGCGCGCGCTGGGGGTGCCGCAGGGGTCACCCGCGTCACCGCCGTCACCGGTGTCACCGGGTTGAGGGCTGTGAAGCCGTGCCGCGCGGTGCTACAAGCTCAGAGGTGAGTCACCTGGAATCTGCCATGCAACGCCATGTTCGCCGCATCACGTTCGCCGCCGCAACCGCTGTGGCCGTGCTCGCCATCACCGCCCTGTGTGGCGCCGCGTCGGCCCGTGCTGCCAACCTGAACCACTACTACGACTTCTCGTCGGGCATCACCGACCTGGCCGGCACGCAGAACGGCACGCTGCTGGGCGGCGCCACGGTCAGCGGCGGTGTGCTGAACCTGGCCGGCAGCGGCCAGTACGCCGAATTCGCCACCGCCATCGTGCCCACGGCCGGCAGCTATTCGGTGGCGCTGTTCGCCCGTGGCAACGCGGTGCAGGGCGGCTACACCGAACTGATCTCGCAGGGCAACAGCGGTGGGCCGGGCTTCTACATCGGCACCGATGCCGGCGGCACGCTGATCCGCGCCACCGACAGCTGGGTCGCCACCGGCGTGGCCTTCGGCGCGCCGGGCCTGTGGACCCATTACGCGCTGGTGGTCGATGCCGGCGCCAACACGGCCAAGCTCTTCGTCAATGGCAGCCTGGCGGCGCTGTTGCCGCAGGCCATCGTCACCACGTCAGGCGGCTCACCCACGCGCCTGGGCCGTCAGTTCGCGCCTTACAACGAGTTCTTCAACGGTGCCATCGACGAGGTGCGCACCTACGACGGCGTGCTCACCCCCACCGAGGTGCTGGCGCTGGCGGCCGTGCCGGAACCCGCTGCAGGTGCGCTGTTGGCGGCCGGGCTGGCGGCGCTGGCGCTGAAGGTCCGCCGCCGCTGACAGCGGCCCGGGCGGGCCGCACCGTCGCCGAGGGGACGGCGTCGATCCCGGACCGGGTCAAGGGCGGTGGATGGCCGCCCCGGTGGCCCGCAGGTCGCCCCGGGCACCGTCTGGGTCGGCGCGCTTTTCGGCATCCATTTCAGCGTCTTTTTCAGCATCACCCGGCGTGTGCCGCGTGGCCTGCGCCGTGGCCAGGCCGGCCATCACGGCGGCCAGGATCGTGTCCCACGGCAGGTGCACGGCCTGCTGCGCCAGCTTGGCGACCAGGCCGGCCCGCCACAGCGGCCAGCTGCCGCGCATCGGCACCCAGCGCCACGGCCGCAACGTCACGACCAGGGCGCCGGCTGCTGCCGCCACGCCCACCGCCGCCCACGGGTGGCGCCGCACCAGCGGCACCACGGTCGTTTGCAGGTTCTGCCGGGCGTCGTCCACGGCCGTCCGCCACGGCGCTGTCGACCACCAGGACTGCAGCGCCCCCAAGGCCAGGTCCGCCACGGTGGACTTGCGGGCCGCCTGGCGCAACTGCCGCCACAGCCGGCGCAACAAGCGCCCGGGGCTGGCGCCGGCGGCCGCGTCGGCGGCTTCGCTGGCATCGGCCATTTGTTGCGGCTGCAGCAGGGCAAGCTGCAGCTTCGAACGCGACAGCGCCAGGCGCTGCAACGCAGCCGTCTGGGTCGGGCTCAGGGCGTTCACGCCTTCCGGCAAGCGTGCGTTCATGCTTGGCCCGCTTCGCGCAGCAGGGCCGCATCGGCCGCGAACTGTTCGCGCAGCGGCGCCAGCGCCGAAGTGGCCTTCACCGCCCGCAGCCGCATCCAGCAAAACCCGGCCACGGCCAGCGGCACCAGCGGCACCACCAGCAGCAGCCACGGCGCGGGCATGGCCTGCAGCGGCACCACGCCCAGCAGCAGCAGCGCCACGCCGGCCAGGCCTGTGCCCAAAGCGGCAGAAAGTGCCGCCACACCGGCCAGCACGGCACGCCGCTGCCATTGGGTGGCGGCCGCCTGGGCCTGGACGGCCGCCAGCTGGCCGTAGGCGGCCAGGTGTTCGGCCACCAATTCGGGCCGCGAGGCCACGATCTTGAACATCGGGTGCAGCATGCGGCGCCTCGGTCTGCCCAGGCGGTCCCGCTTGTGTGCAGCGTCCGCCCGTGTCTGCGCAATATAGCGGCCGGGTGCCCGTGTTCACCGTCACCCAGCGCACACAGCACGCCGCTGAAGTCGGCGTTCAGCAGCTTTGTGGGCGCACGCTTACTTCATCGGCAGCCCACGCTGCAGGCTGTTCTCAGGCAGCCGCGCGCCGCGCCCGCACCGCGGCGGCCAGGCCGTCCAGCAGGCCCACCGTGTCGTCCCAGTTGATGCAGGCGTCGGTGATGCTCTGCGCGTAGGCCAGCTTGGCCGGGTCGTCCTTGCCCGGCGTGAACTTCTGCGCGCCGCCGTGGATGTGGCTTTCCACCATCACGCCGAAGATGCAGCGGTTGCCGGCCGCCAGCTGCGCGCCCACGTCCTGCATCACGTTGATCTGGCGCTGGTGCTGCTTGCTGCTGTTGGCGTGGCTGGCGTCGA
>JANPHI010000280.1:0-14866 GCA_031424355.1 Betaproteobacteria bacterium | reverse complement strand
CACCCAGGCGGTCTGCATCGCTGCGGTTCTGGCTGATCTTCCACTTGCCGATCAGGCGGTCCACCGGGATCTCGATGCCGACGATGGCGCGCAGCATCTGCTGCACGTAGTCGTCGGGCGCATCGGCCACCGCCCAGGGCGTGGCGCGAGGTGCTTCGTGGTGGGCCGTCAGGCCCGTCACCAGCGCGTGCAGCCAGGGCGCGTCTTCCACCACACGCAGCACGCCGTGGGCATGCACCAGCGTGTAGTTCCAGGTCGGCACCACCTTGTGCGTGGTCGCCTTGCTGGGGTACCAACTGGGCGTGATGTAGGCCTGCGGGCCGTTGAACACCGCCAGCACAGCCTGGCCTGCCGCCTCGCGCCAGATCGGGTTGGCGCGCGCCACGTGGCCGCGCAGCGTGTGGCTCGCCGCCACGTATTCCAGCGGGATGGCATCGGCCGTCACGCCGCCGGCTTGCTGCGTCACCAGCGTGGCCAGCGGGTGTTCGCGCATCAACGCGTGCAGGGCTTGCGCGTCGTGCTGCTCGAAGTGGCTGGGCAGGTACATCGTTGCGCTGAATCGGTTCAGCGGCTCACCAGGCGCCGACGTTGGGCATGGTCGTCCACGGGTCGGCCGGGGGCAGGGCGGGGCCGGCCTGCAGCAGTTCGATGGAGATGTTCTCGGGCGAACGCACGAAAGCCATCTTGCCGTCGCGCGGCGGGCGGCAGATGGTCACGCCGTGGTCCATCAGGCGCTGGCAGGTGGCGTAGATGTCGTCCACCGCGTAGGCCAGATGGCCGAAGTTGCGGCCGCCGGTGTAGGTCTCAGCGCTGCCGTCGGGCTTGGGCCAGTTGTAGGTCAGCTCGACCTGGGCTGTGCTGTCGCCCGGCGCGGCCAGGAAGACCAGCGTGAACTGGCCCCCTTCGTTGTCGCGGCGGGACAGGACTTCCAGCCCCAGGGCGTCGCGGTAGAACTTCAGCGACGCTTCGATGTCGGCCACGCGGACCATGGTGTGCAGGTATTTCATGCAGACGATTGTGGCGCGGCGCGAGGGTCGCTGCTTTCAGGCGGACTTCTTCAAGCGGACTTGGGCAGCCGAATATCGAACACGAGGCAGGTGGTGCTGGCGTGGGCGTAGAGCTTGCCGTCAGCGCCGACCAGTCGCGCTTCGGCGGTGGCCGTCTGCCCGCCGAGGTGGATGACCTGGCCGATGGCGCGCACACGCGGCACCCTGGGCGTGATGGCGCGGATCATGTTCACCTTCAGCTCCAGCGTGGTGTAGCTTTTTCCCGCCGGCAGGCTGGCGTGGATGCAGCAGCCCAGCGCCGAATCCAGCAGCGTCGCGAACCAGCCGCCGTGCACGCTGCCCAGCGGGTTCAAGTGGGCGACGGCCGGTGTGCCCTGGAAGACGGCGGTGCCGTTGCCGGCCGAGATCAGCAGGAAGTCCAGCGTCTTCGCGATGTGCGGGTAGGGCAGCCGGCCCGCCAGCATGGCTTCGAATTGCTGGGCGCCGCTCAGGCCGATGATCTGGTCGATGCGCGACAGGCCGGGGCCGACGCCGCCGTCCATGACGGCGCGCTGGGCGGCCTCTTCGGCCAGCCAGGTGGCCAGCGTGGCTTCGGGGTCGCTGGGTTCAGCGGGGGTTGCGGCGGTGGTGTTCATGGTCTCGCGATCTCGGTTAAGCTTGCATATGCAAGTATATGACGAAGGCTGCCGAGATGACTGACAACGCCAAGACCCTGCGCCCCTTGATGTGGGTGTTGATCGCCGCCGCCGGCACTTTCGCGTTGACGATGGGCGCGCGGCAGTCGATGGGCCTCTTCGTCAGCAGCATCAACACGCAGACCGGGCTGGGCCTGGCCAGTGTCAGCCTGGCCTTTGCGTTCGGGCAGCTGTGGTGGGGCCTGACGCAGCCGCTGGCCGGCATCGTCGCCGACCGCTACGGCCCGGGGCGGGTGCTCATCGTCGGCGTGCTGCTGGTGTCGGGCGGCACCTTGCTGATCCCGCTGATGAGCAGCACCGCCGGCCTGATCTTCGCCATCGGCGTGCTGGCGGCGGGCGGTGCCGGCATGGCCGGGCCTTCGGTGCTGATGGCCGCGACGACGCGCCTGGTCGCGCCCGAAAAGCGCGCGATGGCGACCAGCGTGGTCAATGCGGGTGGCTCCTTCGGCCAGTTCATCTTCGCGCCGCTGGGCCAGGCCGTGATGGCCGCCTCGGGCTGGGCGGCTGCGGTGCAGACCCTGGGCGTGCTGACGCTGCTGGCCTTGCCGGCGGCCTGGGTGCTGCGCGCGCCCGCCAAGCTGGCGCTGGCAGCAGGCGCGCCGGCGCCGGTGCGCGAGACCACGCGCACGGCGGTGTCCCGCGCCTGGGCCGACCCCAGCTTCCGTTTGCTGGCGCTGGGCTTTTCGGTGTGCGGCTTCCACGTTGCCTTCCTGGCCACGCACTTGCCCGGTGTCGTGGCCTCTTGCGGCTTGCCGCCCGAGGTGGGCGCCTGGTCGCTGGCCGTGCTGGGCCTGTTCAACATCATCGGCAGCCTGGGCATCGGCGTGCTGATGGGCTGGCGCGGCGGGCGGCTGCAGATGAAGACGCTGCTGTCGGCCATCTACGCCGTGCGCGCGGTGGCCATCCTCGTCTTCGTCTTCGCACCCAAGACGACGGCGGTGATGCTGGTCTTCGCCGCCGTGATGGGCCTGAGCTTCCTGTCCACCGTGCCGCCGACGGCCGGCCTGGTGGCGCGCTTCTTCGGCCCCACGCACATGGCCACGCTCTTCGGCATGGTGATGGTGTCGCACCAGATCGGCGGTTTCCTGGGCGCCTGGCTGGGCGGCAAGGCCTTCGAGGCGACCGGCAACTACGACTGGATGTGGGCCGCCGACATCGCACTGGCCGTGGCCGCTGCACTGGTGCACCTGCCGATACGCGAACGCCGGCCGCTGCCGGTGGCCGCCGTGGTGGCCTGATCCGCCGAAGCCGCCGAAGCCGAGTGGGCGGCTAGGAACCCACGCCCAGCAGCATCGCCACCCCGATGGCCGCGAACACCAGCGCGGCCACGCGGTGCACCCAGGCGATGGGCACCCACTTCACCACCTTGTCGCCCAGCAGCACGGCCGGCACGTTGGCGGCCATCATGCCCAGCGTGGTGCCGGCGGTGACGGTGACCAGATCGTTGTAGCGCGCGGCCAGCATGATGGTGGCGATCTGCGTCTTGTCGCCCATCTCGGCCATGAAGAAGGCCACCACCGTCAGGCCGAACACACCCAGGTGGCCGCGCGTGCTGCCTTCCAGGTCGTCGGCCTGGTCGGGCACCAGCATCCACAGCGCCACGGCGATGAAAGACGCACCCAGGCCGTAGCGCAGCCAGGTCGGATCGACCAGATGGGTCAACCAGGCGCCCAAAGCGCTGGCCGCCGCGTGGTTCAGCACGGTGGCCACGAAGATGCCCGCAATGATGGGCAGGGGCTTGCGGAAACGCGCGGCGAGCAACAGCGCCAGCAACTGCGTCTTGTCGCCCATCTCGCCCAGCGCGACGACGCCGGTCGAGACGAGGAAGGCTTCGGCTGTCAAACCGGGACGGTGTAGTTCAGCGTCATGCGGCCGCCATCGACGACCACGATCTCGCCGGTCACATAGCTCGAAGCGTCGCTGAGCAGATAGGCCACGGCGTCGGCAATCTCGCCGGGTTCGCCCAGGCGCTTCATCGGCGTGCGGCTGAGGATGCGCGCCTTGGCCTCTTCGCTGGTCAGCACGGCCTTCAGCGCCAGATCGGTGGCGATGGTGCCCGGCGCCACCGCGTTGACGCGCACGCCCTGGTCGGCCAGCGACAGCGCCATCACGCGCGTGAGCTGGTTGATGGCGCCCTTGCTGGCGTTGTAGCTGGCGATGCTGGGGATGGTCAGCGTGCCGTTGACCGAGCTCATGTTGACGATGGCGCCTTTGCAGTCGCCCTCAGCCTTGACCGCCTTGACCATCTCGCGCGCCACCGCCTGGCCGACCAGGAAAGAGCCTTTCAGGTTGACGGCGATGACCGCATCCCAGTCGGCTTCGGTGATGTCGAGAAAGGCCGCCGCCTTGAAGATGCCGGCGTTGTTGACCAGGCCGTCCACATGGCCGAAGCGCGTCAGCGTGGCGGCCAGAGCCGCTTCCACCTGGGCCTTGTCGGCGACGTCGCAATGGCAGTAGATCGCCGATGCGCCTTGCGCTTGCAGCTCGGCGGCCAGGGCCTCGCCGGCGGCGTCGGCCAAGTCCCACAGGGCGACGGCGGCGCCGTCTTGCGCCAGGCGCCGGGCGCAGGCAGCGCCTATGCCCTGCGCCGCGCCGGTGATGACCACCACACGGCCCTGCAGGGCGAAATCGACGCGCTTCTTCTGTTCCATGTGCCGTCCCCTGGCGCTGCAGGCTGATGAGGGCCGGCAGTGTAGCGGGCGCCCTCGCGGGTGCCGGAGACGGGCCGCCGCTCGGGCAGACCCGGTGAGGCCGGCGGGGTCAGGCGGTGGCGGTATCGGCGGCGCGCGCCTGGCGCCGCAGGGCGACGGCATCGGTCGGCGGCCGGCTGCGGGCGTCCAGCTTGAAGACCTGAACGGCGGCTGCGACCAGCGCCGTCTGTTCCAGCAATTGCACCGCCGACGCCGCCATCTGTTCCACCAGCGCCGCGTTCTGCTGCGTGATGGTGTCCATCTGCGACACCGCTTCGTTGACCTGCGAAATGCCCATCAACTGTTCTTGCGCGCCGGTGCTGATTTCGGTGATGACCTGGCTGACCTGGCGCACCGATTCGAGGGCGTGGGCCATGGTGGCCTGCGCGTCGTCGGTCAGGCGGTTGCCGGCCTCGACGGTTTCGGTCGATGCCTGGATCAGCTGCTTGATCTCGCGGGCCGCACCCGAACTGCGCTGTGCCAGCGCGCGCACTTCGGACGCCACGACGGCAAAGCCGCGGCCTTGCTCGCCCGCCCGTGCAGCCTCGACGGCCGCGTTCAGCGCCAGGATGTTGGTCTGGAAGGCGATGCCCTCGATGACGCCGATGATCTCGGTGATGCGGTGCGAAGAGTCGCGGATGCTGTGCATGGTCCGGGTCACGGCGCCCATGGCCTCGCTGCCGCGCAGGGCCACGCCGCTGGCTTCTTCGGCCAGCCGGGCGGCCTGCTGCGCCGACGCCACGCTGTTGCGCACGGTGCTGGTGATCTCCTCCATCGACGACGCGGTTTCCTCCAGGCTCGCGGCCTGCGATTCGGTGCGGCCCGACAGGTCCTGGTTGCCGGCGGCGATCTCGCCGGTGGCGTCGCGCAGGTGTTCGACTTCATTGCGCGCGTCGCCGACGATGGAACGCAGGTTGACGTTGAGCTGCGACAGCGCGCGCGTCAGCTGGGCCAGCGCGTCTTCGCCGCGGGCTTCGAAGCGTTGCGTCAGGTCGCCGGCAGCCATGCGGTTGGCGGTGGCCACCAGTTGCGCGTAGGGCCGCACCGCCAGGCGGAAGGCCAGTGTTCCGCCGATGGCGCCGCCCAGCAGGGCCGCCACGGCGCCCATGCCGCCAGCCATTGCCCACGAAGCACCGGCCAGGGCGCCGGCAGCCGCTGCGGCCGCCGCGGACACCAGGCCGCACAACAGCGCCAGGTGGCCCGCAACGCCCAGGTGCAGGGCGCGAGCCAAACGGCCGCCAGGCGTGTTCAGGCGCAGCAGTCCGCCTTCCAGGCGGTGGCGTTGCACGCCGCGACTTTTCTCCTCGCGCAGCATCGCGTACAGGGCCTCGGCCGCCGCGATCGCCTCGCTGGTGGCCTGCGTGCGCACGGACATGTAGCCCGTGGGTGCGTTGCCGTCCATCAGCGGGGTCACATTGGCCATCACCCAATAGCAGCGGCCGTCCTTGCGGCGGTTCTTCACGGCCGCCGACCAGGGCAGGCCCCGGCTGATGGTGGCCCACATGTCGCGGTAGGCCTCTTCGGGCATGTCGGGGTGGCGCACGATGTTGTGCGGTTGGCCGAGCAGTTCGTCCCTGTTGAAACCGCTGACGGTGACGAAGCT
Organism: Betaproteobacteria bacterium; assembly: GCA_031424355.1. Classification (GTDB taxonomy): domain Bacteria; phylum Pseudomonadota; class Gammaproteobacteria; order Burkholderiales; family Burkholderiaceae_C; genus Rubrivivax. The sequence goes on along the minus strand of JANPHI010000280.1, from coordinate 8,871 downwards.
GGCGTTGCAATGCAGGATGCGGCCCTGCAGGTCGGTCGTCGAGACCAGCGTCTGGCCAACGGGGAAGGGGTAGACGTCAGTGGTGACGGGGTGGTTGATGCGCATGGGTGGGCGAAGCGGTCCAGGGGTACTTCGCAATGTAGGGCGCGCGCCGGCAGGCAGCGCCGTGAAGTAAGCGAACAACACGGGCCAGATCGACGCGACCAAAAAAACAGCGCCCCGCAGGGCGCTGTTCAGGAACCAACCGGCAGGGGCTGGGTGGTCAGCCCGCGCCCAGGATCAACCACAGCCGCGCGATTTCGGACGAGCCGTCGGCGCCCTTCACGGTGCGCAGCGTCTGCACGCCGGCCGCCTTGGTCTTGGGTGACTGCAGCTGAGCCAGGCCCAGGCGCAGCTTCGCGTCCTCAGGCCGCTTCAGGTTGCCCTTGGCGATGCCTTTCTGGATCAGTTCGATGCCTTTATCGGCTTCGCCCAGTGCCACATAGGCCGTGCCAACCTTCACCAGGCCATCGCCTTCCTTGAAGCCTTCGGCTTCCGTGGCTTGCCCGGCCAGCTTGGCCTTGGCTTCGCCCTGTTCCTTGGTGGCCAGGTCCCGCAGCCGCTGGTGACGGCCGGCTTCGGCGCCAGTGCCCATCACGCCGGCCTTGTAGCCTTGTTCGGCCACGCGCAAGGCCTCGGACGGCAAGCCCGCCTGCATGGACAACTGCGCCATTTCCATGAAGTCTTCGGTCTTGGTCATCGTGCCGCTGGCCAGTTTCAAGCGCAGCACGTCCAGCGCGAAGCGGTCGGCAAAACCCGGCTTGCGCGGCAAGCGGCTGAGGTAGGCGTTCCAGTAATCCTTCTTCGGGTAGTTCAGCAGCAGCTTTTCCAGGCTGGCGACGTAGCCGTTCATGTTGCCGGTGCGCTGCTGTGCATCGGCCAGGCGCAGCAGGTCGCCTTCCTCGGGCCGGCGGCCGGCTTGTTCGGCACCCGACACCGCAGCGCCGGCATCGCGCGCGATGGCGCCGTAGTCGCCGCTGGTGGACTGCAGATAGCTCTGCAGTTGCTTGACGGACGCACCGTTGTTGCCCGCAGCGATGGCCTTGTTCAGCCATTCACTGGCCTTGGCGTTGTTGCGCTGCTGGGCATAGGCCGAAGCGAGTTGCTCGGCCACCTGCCCGGCCTCGGCGCCACTGGCCTTGCCGTGGATGCTTTCCAGCGCGGCGATGGCCGTGCCCATGTCGCCGGCACGTTGCGCCGCAGCGGCTTTCATGCGGTCGATGGTCATCTGCTCGGCGGCTGTCTTGCCGCCCACGGCATCGGCCTCGCGCACCTTGGCCAGGGCTTCCTTGGACTTGCCCGCCTTCAGGAATTCGCCAGCCTGCTGCAGGGGTTTGCCGATCTCGGCACGCACGCCCTGGGCTTGCGCGGCGCCCATCGCTGCGGCGGCCACCAGGGCCAGGGTCATGGCGCGCCAGGTCTTCATGTTTCGCACGGGATTCACGGAGCTGTACAGAATCAAAGGAACTGCTCGTTGCCGACAATGCCGATCTTGGTCACGCCCAGGCGCTGTGCCGTGGCCATGATCAAGGCGACATGCTTGTAGGTGACCAACTTGTTCGGGCGCAGGTGCACTTCGGGCTGGTCGGCCATGGCGGCGATGCTGCCCAGGTGCGACTCGATGGATGCGCGGTCGCCCGACTGGATGATCTCGCTGCCCTCGCCCGTGGACCAGCCGATGGTGCCGTCGAAGTCGACGTCGATGCGCACGATGGTCGGTGGCTTGGGTGGTGGAGCCGAATTGTTCGGCACCGGCATGTTCATCTTCACGGCGTGCGTCTGGATCGGGATGGTGATGATGAACATGATCAACAACACCAACATCACGTCGATCAGCGGCGTGGTGTTGATGTCGACCATCACTTCACCGTCTTCGCTGCCACCGCCTACATTCATACCCATTTTTTTCTCCTGGCGAGTTGTCGCAACTAGCGCGAACCGCCGGCGGCGGGTGGTTCGGTGATGAAGCCGACCTTGAAGATGCCGGCGCGTTGGCAGTCCACCACGACACGGCCCACGGCCTCATAGCGCACTTCCGAATCGCCCCGGATGTGCACTTCCGGTTGCGGTTCCTTGATGGACTCCAGCTTGAGCCGGGCCACCAGGGCTTCGTTGTCGGCCATGCGTTCCAGACCCCAGTAGACCTCGCCGTCGCGGTTGACCGCGATGACGATGTTCTCGGGCTTGGTCTGCGTCGGCAGGTTGCGCTCTTTCGGCAACTCCAGCTTGATCGTGTTGGTCACCACCGGGATGGTGATCAGGAAGATGATCAACAAGACCAGCATCACGTCCACCAGGGGCGTGGTGTTGATGCTGTTGTTCAGCTGGTCTTCACCGCTGTCGTCACCAGCGCCTACGTTCATCCCCATGGTGGGCTCAGCGCTTTCCGGCCAGCAGCACGTTGTGCAGGTCGCCGGCGAAGGCGCGGGTCTGGTCCATCACGGCCTTGTTGCGGCGGACGATCCAGTTGTAGCCCATCACCGCCGGCACGGCCACGGCCAGACCGATGGCCGTCATGATCAGCGATTCACCGACCGGGCCGGCCACCTTGTCGATGGACGCCTGGCCGGTCATGCCGATCTTGACCAGCGCGTTGTAGATGCCCCAGACGGTGCCGAACAGGCCCACGAACGGTGCGGTGGAACCCACGGTGGCCAGCACGGCCAGACCGTCTTGCGTGCGGGCCTGGATGCTGCCCACGGCGCGGTCCACCGACATGCTGATCCAGGTGTGCTTGTCGATGGATTCGACCATCGTGCCTTCGTGGTGCTCGCTGGCCTTGATGCCTTGCTCGGCGATGAAGCGGAAGGCCGAGCCTTCTTCCAGGGCGCCCAGACCCGACTTGATCGAGCTGGCCTTCCAGAAGGTTTCGGCCGACGAGGTCGCGCTCTTCATCATGGCGCGCTGCTCGAAGAGCTTGGTGAAGATCACGTACCAGCTGCCCATCGACATGATGACCATGATGATCAGCGTGCCCTTGGCCACGAAGTCGCCCTGGCTCCACGTGGCCTTCAGGCCGAAGGGGTTCTCCATGGCCTCTTCGGTCACGACCGGACCGGCGGCCTTGGGCGCTTCAGCCTTCGGGGCTTCGGCGGCCTTCGGCGCTTCAGCGGCAGGGGCTGATGCGGCCTGGGCGTAAGCCATCGTCGGCACGCTGGCGGCGAGGACGAAGCCTGCCAGCAGCGAGGCCAGCGAGCGAGAGGCCCACGAGCGGGCGTGCAGGAAGTGGTTCAGTGACATGTTGACTCCAAAGGGACAGGCAGACACGTTGCGAGGAACGTGCCATCAAGGGAACAAAGGGGGAAGGATCAGTCCAGCTTCCAGACGTACTCAACATCGAACGAAGCACCCACGGGGCGGCCGTTCTCGTCAGTGCCGGGCTTGAACTGGCAATCGCTGAGCTTGCTCAGCGCCAGCCGGTCCAGCATCTTGTGTTCACGCGAGGCGCCGGCCGAGCGGGCGATCTCGGAGCCCGTGATGCGACCATCGGGACCGATGGTGAAGCGGATCTTGGTGGTGCCAGTGGCCTCGGCGCGCACGGCGGCTGCCGGGTAGTCCTCGGGCTTGGGCGCGCAGGCACCAGCGTTGGCGATGGCCGGGCGTGCCGCAACGCGGGGCGGTGCCGGCGGTGCCGCGACCACGGCCGGTGCGGCCACGACGGTCACCGGTGTCGGTGGCGGCGCCACCTGGGTCGTCGTGATGGTCTGCTGCACCATCGGCGGCGGGTTCACGTTGACTTCGGGCGGCGGCACGAAGGACGGCGGCGGCGGCGCGAACTTCGGCGGTGGCGGCAGGTTCTCGGGCGGTGGCGGCGGCGGCGGCTTCACCTCTTCGATGATCTTGGTCTCAAGCGGTGACTTGATGACCTCGACCAGCCGTTGGGCCAGGCCATTGACCAGGGCCCAACCGAGCACCAGGTGCAAGGCCAGCACGATACCGATCCCGACGGCGTGCTTGCCAGGTTGACGTTGTTGTTGGGCGTAATCCAATCGATCCTCCAGAGACGGCCCCGCACAAAAATGATGCGGTGCACCCCGATTTCTTCTCACCACGTCCTCAAAAACCGCCCCAATGTGATGCGGTTGAGGGGCGCGACTATATCCCGAAGCCTCTGCTTTCTGCCCCGGGCCTCACCCTAGACGCGGGGCCCAAAAGCTGACGCTTTCAAGTAACAAAACAACGTTTGCAAGAACGAGGCCACGGCCGTTTTGACCTTCGCGCCGTGCATCCGCTGCGGCGCGTCCCGATGGCCGAAATCTAGCGGCTGCAGCAGGGTGTTTCCGTGCGGCAGCCCACGCTGGTGCCGGCGTGTTTGCCCGCTGTGCAAGGCCTGGCCGAGGTCCGTTCAGCTTGGCGCTTCGACCGCAGCCTGCAGCCACCGCTGCAGCACCGACAAGGCTTGCGCCTGAGCATCGGGACGATCGCAAGCCACGATGGTGCGGTCCGTAATCGTGCGTAACCAGGTCTGCTGCCTTTTGGCCAGTTGGCGTGTGGCGGCGGTGCCGGTTTCGCGCAGCAGGTCGATGCGCCCGCTGTCCAGCGCGGCCCACGCCTGGCGGTAGCCCACGCAGCGCATCGCCGGCAAGTCGGCGTGCAGATCGGGCCGTGCGCGCAGGGCGCGCACCTCGTCCAGCAGGCCAGCGGCCAGCATGGCGTCGAAGCGCTCGGCGATGCGCGCGTGCAGCCAGGGCTTGGCGACGGGTTCCAGCGCCAGCAGCGGCCACTCGGCGGGCGCGGCGGGCTGTTCGGCCACCGCGAGTGCGCCACCACGGTGCCAGGCCGACAGGGGCTGACCGCTGATCCGGAAGACTTCCAGCGCGCGCTGGATGCGCTGGGCGTCGGCGGGCGCCAGGCGCGCGGCCGTGATGGGGTCCACGCGCGCCAGTTCAGCGTGCATCGCGGGCCAACCCAGTGCAGCCGCCTCGGTTTCGAGCGCGGCGCGCACCAAGGCGTCCGCTGCGGGCAAAACGTCCAGCCCTTCGCGCAGCGCCTTGAAATAGAGCAGGGTGCCGCCCACCAGCACCGGCAGCCTGCCGCGGCCGCGGATCTCGCCGACCAGCCGCCGCGCATCGGCGGCGAAACGCGCGGCCGAGTAGACCTGCGTGGGGTCCAGGATGTCGATCAGGTGGTGGGGCACGGCGGCGCGGTCGGCTGCGCTGGGTTTGGCGGTGCCGATGTCCATGCCGCGGTAGACCAGGGCCGAGTCGACGCTGATGATCTCGATGGGCAGGCGCTCGGCCAGGGCCATGGCGACGGCCGATTTGCCGCTGGCTGTGGGGCCGGCCAGGCAGACGGCTTGCAGCGGCGCTGCGGCGGGCGGGGTGCTCATCGCGCCGCCCGCTGGACCAGGGTCCAGGCGATGGCGCAGGTCAGCGCGGCCCAGAAGGCCAGGCCGTAGGCCAGCGGCCGCACGCTGCCGTCCAACGCCACGCCCAGCCAGCGGCCGATGGCGAAGGCCACCAGGGCCAGCACCAGACCGGCCAGCGCCGAGGCTGCACCGGCGGCACGCGGAAACGGCCCGACCACGCCCGCCTGCCCGCAGGGTTGGTGGATGCCGTGGGCGAAAACGAAGAGGCATTGCGGCAGCAGCACCGCACCGACGCTGTGCACGCCGGCTGCAGCCAGCAGCGCCATGGCCGCGCCACCGGCCAGCGTCAGCCAGGCACCCCGGCGCACGGCGCCGGCCATGCCGTGTTGGCGTATCCAGCGCCGGCAGACGAAAGTGCCTGCGATGTAGCTCAGCGAGCCCAGCGCCATGGCCCCGCCGTAGCCGGCCGGCGACAGGCCGAGCACGTCGATGTAAACAAAGGCCGACGCCGCCAGGATGGTGAACAGCCCGCCGTAGGTGCAGGCCACCAGCAGCGACCAGGCCACGAACACCGGGTGGCGGGCGATGTCGGCCCACAGCTTCAGCAAGGGTGCCAGGCGCGTGGCCTGCGGGTTGGGTGCGGCCAGGGTTTCCGGCAGGCGCCAGGCCACAAAGCCCAGCGTCAGTGCACCCGCCAGTGCCACCAGCACCAGCGGCGCGCGCCAGCCCCAGGCGGCAGCGGCCAGGCCGCCCGCGAGCGGGCCGCCGAGCGCGATGACGCCCAGCCCCGACAGCGCCAGCGCCATCACCTGCGCGCCCGGCACGGGTTCGTAGAGGTCGCGCACGATGGCGCGGGCGCAGACGATGGCCGCCGCCAGCGCGGCGCCCTGGCCGGCGCGCCAGACGACCAGCGCTTCGATGCTCGCGGCCAGCGCAGCGCCCAGGCTGGCTGCGGTGTACAGCGCCAGGCCCAGCAGCAGCACCGGCCGCCGGCCGACGCGGTCGGCCACCGGGCCCCACACCATCTGCGCCAGGCCGAAGGCCAGGATCAACGCCGACATGGTCAGCTGGGCGCTGCGCATGGGCGCGCCCAGCGCCTGGGTCAGCATGGGCAGCGCGGGCAGATAGACATCGGTGCTCACCGGCTGCAGGCCCAGCAGCAGGGCCAGGGCGACAGCGGCCAGGCCCAGGGAAACAGCGGGAACAGGGGGCACGGCGCGCAGCGGCGGCGTGGCCAGCGGTGCCTTCAAGGAGGGGGCGGACGACGGTGTGGCGGGCATCCGTGTCGAGGTTATCAGGCGCCGGGTCGCCGTCTGCCGTTCGCAGTTCGTCGGGCGCCCGTGCAGTGGGTCGCACGCTGCGCCCGCTGGGCGGCAGACCCCGGCATCATCCGGCGCATGCCCACTTCGACGCTTGCCATGACCCAGACCCGCCCTGACTGCACACGCCGTATCGCCCGCCACCGCATGGCCCCGCTGCTGGCGGTGCTGGCCTTGGCCGCTGCCTGCGGCGCACAGGCCCAGACCTTCAAGGACCCTGCGCTGGAAGCGCTGTACACCGCCGAGAAGACCGACGAATTGCAGCGCGTCTCGGCGGCCCGTGTCAGCGCCCGTGCCGACGACGCCCAGGCTGTGCTGGGCGTGGCGCTGGCCGCGCTGGAGCGCGACGACGCGCCCGCCCGGCTCGCGGCCATCCAGCGTGCCGAAGCCTGCATCGACAAGCAACCCAAGGCCGCGCCCTGCCATTACGCGCTGGGCGCGACGATGGGCGTGCAGGCCATGTCCGAAGGCATGTTCAAGATGGCGCGCAGCCTGGGCACGGTGAAAGACGCGCTGACCCAGGCCCACGCGCTGGAGCCCGAGTGGTACGCGGCACGCAGCGCCCTGATCGAGTTCTACCTGGAAGCGCCCGGCATGATGGGCGGCAGCGCCAGCAAGGCCGCCGAGCTGGCACGGGGTGCGGCGCGGCCGGGCCAGGTGAAGGCCCTGGAAGGCCGCGTGGCGCTGCACGACAAGAAGTTCGATGTGGCGTTGCAAGCCTGGCAGTCGCTGCCTGCGGGCACGGAAGCGGCGGTGCTGAGCGATGTGCGCACCTGGACCGTGCAGGCCGGCATGGGCTTGGTCAACGGCGGCCAGGCCGCCAAGGCGCAGCCGCACTTTGAACGGCTGACCCGCGAGCAGGCCGACACCGCAGGCCCGTTCTACGGCCTGGCCCGGGCGCGCGGCGAACAGGGCGCGCACGAAGACGCGCTGAAGTTCTACGAGCAGGCGCAGAAGCTGAAGGGCGCCGGGCAATGGCCGCTGCTGTACCGCATCGGCATGAGCCTGCAGCAACTGGGCCGCAAGGACGACGCCAAGGCTTCGTTCAGGAAGTACGTCGCGGCCGGCAAAGGCCCGGCCAGCCTGCTGTCCGACGCCAAGAAACGGCTGGAAGAACTGGGCAGCTGACCGCCGCTTGCGGACGGCGGGCGCGCCGCTAGAAGCGTTCGTCGTCGCGCAGGAAGCGCCACTGCCCAACGGGCAGCGGCCCCAGCGACACGCTGCCGATGCGCACGCGCTTCAGGCCCAGCACCGCCAGGCCGACCTGTTCGCACATGCGGCGTATCTGCCGCTTGCGGCCTTCGCGCAGCACGAAACGCAACTGGTCTTCGTTCTGCCAGCTGACGCGCGCCGGGCGCAGCTCGACACCGTCGAGTTCCAGCCCGTGGCGCAGCCTTTCCATCCCAGCTTCCGGGAACGGGCCCACGCCGTTGTAGCTGACGCGCACCAGGTATTCCTTCTCGACGCGCGTCTCGTCGCCGATCAGGCGCTTGGCCACGCGGCCGTCCTGCGTCAGCACCAGCAGGCCGGTGCTGTCGATGTCCAGCCGGCCGGCCGGCGCCAGGTGGCGCAGGTGGCCGGCGTGCAGGTCGATGCCCGATTCGTCGCCGTTCCAGTGGTTGGCGCGCGTCACCAGCACCGAAGCCGGCTCGTAGCCGTCTTCGGCCTGGCCGCTGACGTAGCCGATGGGTTTGTGCAGCAGCACCGTCACGCGCTGCGCCTGTTCGGTGGCGGCCTTGGGGTCGATCTCGATCAGCGCGTCGCTGGCGGCGCGCTGGCCCAGGATGGCCAGGCGGCCGTTGACGCGCACCCAGCCGGCTTCGATCCACTCGTCGGCTTCGCGGCGCGACGACAGGCCGCGGTCGGTCATCAGCTTGGCCACGCGCAGGCCGTCGGCATGCGGCTCGGCGCGGCCGGTGTTCTTGCGCGGGGCGGGGCGGGGCTCTGCCGGCGGCGGGGCAGCGCTGGGGCGTTGCGGGGGCTGTGGCCGCTGCGCGCCTTGCGGGTCCGGCCGCTGATCGGCGCGCGGGCCTCGCCGCTCGTTGGTGCGTGGGCCCGGTCCTTGCGCATTGAACGGTGGTCGATCCGGGCGGCGCGGGCGCTCGGTGGCCGGGCCTGCCGGGCCGCGCGGCGGGGCGCCGGGGGCGTCTTCACGCGCGGCCTCGCGCGGCTTGGGCGCAGCGCGCGGGGCGGTCGCTGCGCGCA
>JANPHI010000279.1:0-5008 GCA_031424355.1 Betaproteobacteria bacterium | reverse complement strand
CGGGCCCTATCTGCTGCCCGACCTGGTGCGCCAGGCGATAGCCCTCGTGCCGCAGATGCCGCTGATCCTGCAAGAGAACTTCACCGCGCGGCTGCTGGAGATGCTGCGCACCGGCGAACTCGACTGCGCCATCATGGCCGACCCCTTTCCCGACACCGGTCTGGCCATCGCGCCGCTGTACGACGAGCCCTTTCTGGCCGCCGTGCCCGCGAAGCACCCGCTGGCGCAGCGCGACCACATCACCGCTGAAGAACTGAAGCAGGAGGCCATGCTGCTGCTGGGCACCGGGCATTGTTTTCGCGACCACGTGCTGGAGGTCTGCCCCGAGTACGCGCGCTTCGCCAGCCCGTCGGTGGAAGGCCGCGAAGGCATCCGCAAGAGTTTCGAGGGCAGTTCGCTGGAAACCATCAAGTACATGGTCGCTTCGGGCATGGGCGTGACGGTGGTGCCGCAGTTGTCGGTGCCGGCCGAGCAGCAAGCCCACATCCGCTACATCTCCTTCAGCGCGCCGGTGCCCACGCGCCGTGTGGTGCTGGCCTGGCGCCGCACCTTCCCGCGCTACGAAGCCATCGCTGCGCTGCGCAACTGCATCTACGCCTGTGAACTGCCGGGCGTGACGCGCCTGACCAGCTGACGGACAGGGCCGGCGGGTTTTCAGTGCCGCAGCGGCGCTATGGTCGCGATAGGCCCGGCGGCTATCGCGGCTTTCGAGGCAATTGCGTTGACCGGTGACGGCCCGCTTTCTACAGTGGACCCGTTGTACTCACCCCTGCCAGGAAGACCCATGACCCAGCCCACCGCCTCTGTCGAAAACACCGCCGCCGCTGCGGGCTGCCCGTTCTCGGGCACCCCACGCAAACCCACCACAGCGGGGGGCCCGAGCAACGCCAGCTGGTGGCCGCAGCAGTTGAATCTGAAGATCCTGCACCAGCATTCGGCGAAGTCCAACCCCTTGGGCAGCGACTTCGACTACACCGAGGCCTTCAAGAGCCTGGACCTGCAGGCCGTGGTCAAGGACCTGCATGCCTTGATGACCGACTCGCAAGACTGGTGGCCGGCCGACTACGGCCACTACGGCCCCTTCTTCATCCGCATGGCCTGGCACGCCGCCGGCACCTACCGCATCGCCGATGGCCGGGGTGGCGCGGGCAGCGGTTCGCAGCGCTACGCGCCGCTGAACAGCTGGCCCGACAACGGCAACCTGGACAAGGCGCGCCGGCTGCTGTGGCCCATCAAGCAGAAGTACGGCAACCAGCTGTCGTGGGCCGACCTGATCGTGCTGACCGGCAACGTGGCCCTCGACTCGATGGGCTTCAAGACCTTCGGCTTCGCCGGCGGCCGCCCCGACATCTGGGAACCGGAAGAAGACATCTACTGGGGTTCAGAAACGAAGTGGATGGGTTCGGACCGGCGCTACTCGGGTGAGCGTGTCCTGGAAAACCCGCTGGGTGCCACCCACATGGGTCTGATTTACGTGAACCCCGAAGGCCCGGAAGGCGTGCCCGACCCGCTGGGCTCGGCCTACGACATCCGCGAGACCTTTGCCCGCATGGCGATGGACGACGAGGAAACCGTGGCCCTGGTGGCGGGCGGCCACACCTTCGGCAAAGCACACGGCGCGGCCAACCCGGGGCAGTACGTCGGCCCTGAACCCGAAGGTGCCGACATCACCGAACAAGGCCTGGGCTGGGCCAACCGCTACGGCAGCGGCAAGGGCGCGCACACCATCACCAGCGGCCTCGAAGGCGCCTGGAAGCCCAAGCCCACCACCTGGGACAACGGCTACTTCGAGACCCTGTTCGGCTACGAGTGGACGCTGACCAAGAGCCCCGCCGGCGCCCACCAGTGGACGCCCACCGACCCGGCCGCCGCCAGCACCGTGGCCGACGCCCACGACCCGACGCTGCGCCACGCGCCAATGATGTCCACCGCCGACATGGCGATGCGCATGGACCCGGCCTACGAAAAGATCTCGCGCCGCTTCCTGCAAAACCCGGCCGAATTTGCCGACGCCTTCGCCCGCGCCTGGTTCAAGCTGACCCACCGCGACATGGGGCCGATTGCGCGTTACCTGGGCCCGCTGGTGCCGAAAGAGGAACTGATCTGGCAAGACCCGGTGCCGGCGGTGGACCACCCGCTGGTCGACGCGGCCGACATCGCGACGCTGAAGGCGCAGGTGCTGGCATCGGGCTTGACCGTGCCGCAACTGGTGACGACGGCCTGGGCTTCGGCATCGACCTTCCGCGGCAGCGACAAACGCGGCGGTGCCAACGGCGCGCGCATCCGCCTGGCGCCGCAGAAGGACTGGGCCGTCAACCAGCCGGCTGAACTGGCCGGCGTGCTGCAGAAGCTGGAAGCCATCCAGACCGCCTTCAACGGCGCGCCGACCGGCGGCAAGCGGGTGTCGCTGGCCGACCTGATCGTGCTGGCCGGCGGCGCGGCCGTGGAGGCGGCGGCGCAGCAGGCGGGCGTCGCCGTGACGGTGCCCTTCAAGCCCGGCCGCACCGACGCCACCCAGGCGCAGACCGATGTGCACTCGTTCGCCGTGCTGGAACCGACCAGCGACGGCTTCCGCAACCACGTCGCCCCGGGGCTGGCCGACTCGGCGGCCGAGTTGCTGGTGGACAAGGCCAGCCTGCTGACGCTGACCGCGCCCGAGATGACGGTGCTGGTGGGCGGCCTGCGCGCCCTGAACGCCAACGTCGGCCAGGCCGCACACGGCGTCTTCACGCAGCGGCCCGGCGTGTTGACGACCGACTTCTTCGTCAACCTGCTCGACATGGGCACGAAGTGGCAGAAGTCGGCCACGACGGCCGGCGTGCTGGAAGGGCGTGACCGGGTCACCGGCGCCGTCAAGTGGACGGGTACGGTCGTCGATCTGGTCTTCGGCTCGAACGCGCAGCTGCGCGCCATTGCCGAGGTGTACGCCGCCGGCGATGCGCACACCACCTTCGTGCGCGACTTCGTGGCCGCATGGACCAAGGTGATGAACCTGGACCGCTACGACCTGGCGTGATGCCGGGCTGAACCTCGGGACCGGGGGCGAACGCCCCCGGCTTCGTTAGAGTCTGGCCACATCCTCAGACCACCCAGAAAGCACCGACCATGGCCAAGCAAAAAGGCAGCGGCAAAAGCACCGCTTCCGTCATCAACATCGGCATCAGCGAGAAGGACCGCAGCGCCATCGCCGGTGGCCTGGCCCAACTGCTGGCCGACACCTACACGCTCTACCTGACCACCCACAACTTCCACTGGAACGTGACGGGCCCGATGTTCAACACCCTGCATGTGATGTTCATGGGCCAGTACACCGAACTCTGGACGGCGGTGGACCCCATCGCCGAACGCATCCGCTCGCTGGGCCACCCGGCGCCGGGCAGCTACGCGCAGTTCGGCGCGCTGGCCTCGATACCGGACGCCCCGGCCACGCCGCCCAAGGCGCTGGAGATGGTGCGCATCCTGGTCGAAGGCCACGAAGCGGTGGCGCGCACGGCGCGCAGCATCTTCCCGCTGGCCGACAAGGCCAGCGACGAACCCACGGCCGACCTGCTGACCCAGCGCCTGACGGTGCACGAGCAGACGGCCTGGATGCTGCGTTCACTGCTGGAAGACTAGCCAGCACGCCGCAGCCGGGCTGCGCGCAAACCATCAGTGACGGCACAACGCGCTGTGCTACCTTGCCGAGATGTCGAACCGACCCCCTTCCGATGCTGGTGAACGGCTGCAAGCCTGGCCGGTGGCCAGCCCTAACCGCTGACTTCGCTGACCCCGTTGATCCCGCTGACCATGGACAGCCCCGCATTCGGCCAGGCCGACCTTTCCAACTGCGAGCGTGAACTCATCCACCTCGCGGGGTCGGTGCAACCACAAGGCGCACTGCTGCTGCTGAGCCTGCCCGGCCTGCTGGTGCTGCAGGCCAGCGCGAACACCGAAGCCGTCTTCGGGCTGGCCGCTCCGGCCCTGCTGAACCAGACGCTGCAGGTGCTGGGCGGCGACCTGCTCGGCACCCTGACCCGCTTGCTGCCCAACCTGGGCGTCGAACCGCTGCCGTTGCAGTGCAGCGTGGGCGAAGGCGCGGCACGACGCCGGCTGGAAGGGGCCGTGCACCGGCCGCCGGGTGGCGGCGTGGTGATCGAGCTGGAACTCACCGACCCGGCACCGGCCGGTACACCCGCGCTGGCGCTGGACCCTGAAACGCTGAAACGCGTGCTGGCCGCCGGCGTGCAGCGTTTCAGCGCCTCGGCCACGCTGGAAACGCTGCAGGACAGCATCGTGCAGGTGCTGCGCGACCTGACCGGCTACGACCGCGTGATGGTCTACCGCTTCGACCCCGACGGCCACGGCAAGATCGTCGCCGAGGCGCGCAACCCGCGCCTGGAATCGCTGCGCGGCCACCACTACCCGGCCAGCGACATCCCGCAGCGCGCCCGCGAGCTCTACCTGCGCAACCGGGTGCGCGTGCTGACCGACGTCAACTACGAACCGCAGCCGCTGCTGCCGGCGCTGCGCCCCGACACCGGCGCGCCGCTGGACATGTCGCTGTGCCAGCTGCGCAGCATGTCGCCGCTGCACCTGCAGTACCTGCGCAACATGGGCGTCACCGGCACGCTGGTGGCTTCGCTGGTGCGCGAAGGCAAGCTGTGGGGCTTGATCGCCGCCCACCACTACAGCCCGCGCCGCCTGCGCCTGTCCTTGCGCTCGGCGGTGGACCTGCTGGCCGAAGTGGCGTCCACCCGCATCGCGGCCATCGAAAACTACGCCCACGCGCAGGTGGCGCTGATGGTGCGGCGGCTGGAACAGCGGCTGATCGAGGCCACCGCCACCGAAGGCGACTGGCGGCTGGCGCTGTTCCGCAACCCGCGCACGCTGCTGCAGCCGCTGGACGCCACCGGCAGCGCGCTCTTCCACGGTGACGAGATCCTGACCACCGGCGAAGTGCCGTCCACACCCGAGTTGCGCGCCCTGCTGCGCTGGGTGGACGCGCAGCCCTTCGAATCACCCTTCGACT
>JANPHI010000278.1:0-11301 GCA_031424355.1 Betaproteobacteria bacterium | reverse complement strand
CAGCGGCTGGAAGAAGCTGGGCCAGCCGGTGCCGCTGTCGAACTTGGCGCTGGACGCAAACAATGCCAGCCCGCAGCCGGCGCAGGCGTACTGCCCGGCGCGCTTCTCGTCGTTCAGCGCGCTGCTCCACGGCCGTTCGGTGCCTTCGCGGCGCAGCACCTCGTAGGCGGCAGCGGGCAGGGCCTGCCGCCATGCGGCGTCGGTCTTCTGCACGCGGTCGCTGCGTGGCGGGGCGTCGGCCGCCGGGCTGGCCGACGCCGTGCCGGCGCCGATGCCGAACAGCGAAAACAGGTTCATCAGCTTGCGGCGTGTCATCAGCGGCTTTCGGTCGTGGGGGCTCATGCCGGGTGGTCGTTCGGGAGGCGGAATTCTTTCCGGCCCTTCATTCCCCAGCGGCCAGCACCACGCTGAGTTTGCGCGTCTGGCCGCCGCGCCAGACCGTCAAGGTGACGGCATCGCCGGGGGCGCGTTTTTCCAGCAGGCCGAGCATGCCGTCCATGTCGGCCACGGCTTCGTCGTTGATGGCGGTGATCACGTCGCCGGCGATCACCTCGCCGCGGTTGCCGCGCCGGAAGGGCTGCAGGCCGATCTTCGCCGCCGGGGTGCCCGCACCCACCTGCACCACCACCACGCCCTTGGGCACTTGCAGCGCGCGCTGCAACTGGGTGCTGCCGGCCGACACGCCCAGCGCCGGCCGCAGGAAACGCCCGTCGCGGATCAGGCGCGGCACGATGCGGTTCACTTCATCGACCGGTATCGCGAAACCGATGCCGGCGCTGGCGCCGCTGGGGCTGGCGATCTGGGTGTTGACGCCAATCAGCCGGCCCGCCGAGTCGAGCAGCGGGCCGCCCGAATTGCCCGGGTTGATGGCCGCGTCGGTCTGGATCACGCCACGGATGGTGCGGCTGTTGAAGGATTCGATCTCGCGGTTCAGCGCGCTGATGATGCCGATCGTCAGCGTCTGGTCCAGGCCGAAGGGGTTGCCGATGGCGTAGACGCGCTGGCCCACCAGCAGGTCGCGGCTGGCGCCCAGCAGGATCGGTGGCAGCTTGGCCTTGGGGGCTTCGATGCGCAGCACGGCCAGGTCGCGGTCGGCAAAGGCGCCGACCAGCGTGGCGTCGAAACTGCTCTGGTCGGCCAGCGTCACCCGCGCACCCTGGGCGCCCTGGATGACGTGGAAGTTGGTGACGATGTGGCCCAGGTCGTCCCAGACGAAGCCGGTGCCGGTGCCGCGCGGCACCTGTTGCACGTTCAGGCTGAAGATGTCGCGCTGCACCCCCAGGCTGGTGATGTGCACCACCGACGGCGAGGTCTTGCGGAACAGTTCGATGTGGGCCAGTTCGTCGGCAGCCAGCGCGCCGCGCGGCGTGACGGCGCGCGGCGGTGCGTCATTGCGGGCCTGCAGCGCGGGGCTGGCCAGCAGGCAGGCCAGGGCCAGGCCCAGCAAACAGGCGGCGGGCGGGGTGGGGTGGTGCTTCATCGGTGGCGTGGCGTCCGGCTGCGGGGGTGGGTCCGAAAGACCCCGGCCGCCAGTCTAGAGGTCGCCGAAAGTCGCCAGAAAAGCCTCGGCAAAACGGGCTGAACCGGCCAGGGTCAAGGTCACCGCGTGCCAGTGGCCGTCTTCCACCTGCACCTGCAGGTCGTGGTGCCAGTCCATGCCGTCTTCGACCAGCCCCTGGCCGTGCGGGAAGCTGCGCTGCGCCCAGTCCAGCACCTGCTGCACCTCGGCCATCACGGCCGCGTGCTGCTCGGCACCGGTGGCGGCAAAGGCCTCCAGCGTCCACACGCCGTCGGTGTTTTCGCTGGGGTCGAAGTACAGGTAGTTCATGGGCGAGCGCAAGCTGGCGCGCATCCTGCGGAAGGCAGGCCGTTTGTGGTGCAGCATCCAGCTTTCTCCACCAACGACACGCACCCCATGAGCAAGTCCAAGAACGAAACCAAAGTCGCCAAGAAGCCGAAGAAGTCATTCGTGCCGAATGCCCCCGGCCTGCCCGCTGGCCTGGCCCCGTTGGCCTACAACCCCTTGAAGCCGAAAAAGCGCTGAGCGATCAAGGCAAGGCCGCTGCTGCGCCATCTGCAGGGTCTGCAGTGTCTGCGACCGCCCGCAAACCCAGGCGAGCGCGGGCTTGGGCCGGCGTGGCCACCTCGCGACCGGCCTGGCGGGCGCAGGCGGCCAAGGCTTCGATCAGCACGCCGTTGCCCGTGGCGCGCGCGCCGCCCGGCAGGTAGAAGGTGTCTTCCAGGCCGCTGCGCAGCATGCCGCCCAGTTCGGCGGTTTTCTGGTGCACCGGCCAGATCTCGGCACGGCCGATCAGCGTGCTTTGCCACACGGCGCCTGCCGGGGCGTAGCGCGGCAGCAGCGCCAGCAAGTCGGCGTCACAGGGCATGCCGCTGGCCACGCCCATCACGAAGTTCAATTCCGGCACGCCGGAAAACAGGCCGGCCTTCAGGTACATGCCCACGCTGCGCACGATGCCCACGTCGAAGCATTCGAACTCGGGGTGTATGCCGAGTTCGTTCATCACGTCCAGCATCTGCTGCACCTTGGCCACCGGGTTGTCGAAAACCATCGGCGGCCAGGCCCACTCGCCGTTGTCCTTGATCTTCAGGTAGTTCAGCGTGCCGGCGTTGCAGGCCGCCGCCTCGGGCCGCACGCGGCGCAGGCAGGCCACCGGGCCGCTGATGTCCTTGCCGACCACGCCGGTGGTCAGGTTGATGATCACGCCAGGGCAGGCCGCACGGATGGCGCCGATGACGTCGTCGGCCACGTCCGGGTCCCAGCTGGGCATGTGGCCCTGGCCCGGTTCCTGGCTGCGCAAATGCACATGCATGATGCTGGCGCCGGCGTTGAACGCGTCGCGCGCCTCGGCCGCCATCTGCGCGGGCGTCACGGGCACCGGGTGCTGCTGCGGGTTGGTCAGCACACCGGTCAAGGCGCAGGTGAGGATGGCTGGATCGTTGTTCATGCGGGTGTCCCTGCCGGTGTTGGTATCCGGCGCATTCATTCGGTCTTCGGTGCGGCGACGTCGATTTCAACCAGCACGGCGCCGCTGGCCACGTTGTCCTTCAGCTGAACGTGCACGGCCCGAACGGTGCCGGCTGCCGCCGCGTTCAGCCACATTTCCATCTTCATCGCCTCGACGCAGACCAGCGCCTGGCCGGCGCTGACCGCGTCGCCCACGGCCACCGCCACCTGCGCCACCACGCCGGCCACCGGCGCGCGGGCGCGGCCCGGGTCGGCGGCCCTGTTGTTGGCGGGGTAGGGCAAGGGTTCGCTGAAGCTGAAGCTTGTGCCTTGTCTAGACAAGTGCAGCGTGCCGCCGTCCTGCACGGCGATGGCCCGCTGCTGCACGCCGCCGCTGAGAAAACGCACGGCGGCGCCGTCGCGTGACAGCACGGTCAGGCCGTCGGGCGGCGCACGCAGCGTGCGGCTCTGGCCGTCGCAGACCAGCGTCAGGTCGTGGTGCGCCACGCTGGCGGGCCGCGTGATCGCCTGATTGATTGGCTGGGCGATTTTCGGGCTGATCGGCCCCGTACCGCCCGGCTGGCTCAGCAGCGCGGCCGCCAAGGCCCAGGTTTCTGCATCCGGCTGCGGGCGCTGCATCAGCGGCTGCGCGGCATCAGCCGAGGCTGCGGCCCACTCGTCCAGCCGCGTGGTGCTCAGCTGCGCGGCAGTGAACTGCGGGTGGTTGATCAGGTCGCGCAGGAAGCGGCCGTTGTTGCGCAGGCCCAGCAGCGGCACGTCTTCCAGTGCGCGCGTCAAGCGGCGCACCGCGTCTTCGCGGTCGTGGCCGTGGGCGACGAACTTGGCCACCATCGCGTCGTAGTGGGGCGTGACCTCACCGCCTTCGGCGATGCCGTGGTCGATGCGGATGCGGGCCGCTTCCGGCCGCCAGCCGGCGATGCGCCCGGTCTGCGGCGCCCAGCCGTCATACGGGTCTTCGGCATACAGCCGCGCCTCGATGGCGTGGCCGCTGAACGTGATCTGCGCCTGCGTCAGCGGCAGCGGCTCGCCCTGCGCCACGCGCAATTGCCATTCGACCAGGTCCAGGCCGGTGATGCATTCGGTCACCGTGTGCTCGACCTGCAGCCGCGTGTTCATCTCCAGAAAGTGGTGCTGCATCTGCGCATCGACGATGAACTCCACCGTGCCCGCGCCGCGGTAGCCGACAGCCAGCGCAGCGGCCACCGCGTCGCGGCCCAGCGCTTCGCGCATCGCGGGTGTGACCACCGGCGACGGCGCCTCCTCGATGACCTTCTGCCGCCGCCGCTGCGCCGTGCAGTCGCGCTCGCCCAGGTGCACCGCGTGGCCGTGGGCGTCGGCGAAGACCTGGACTTCGATGTGGCGGCCGTTCTCGATCAGCCGTTCCAGCATCAGCGTGCCGTCGCCGAAGGCGCTGAGTGCCTCACGCCGTGCGCCGGCCAGCGCGCCCGGCAATTCCGCCGCCACGCGCACCAGCCGCATACCGCGCCCGCCACCGCCGGCCACGGCCTTTACCAGCAGCGGCAGGCCCAGCTTTGCGGCTTCGGCGGCCAGGCGTTCGTCGCTCTGTGCGTTGCTTTGCGCATCGCTTTGCGCATCGCCCAGATAGCCCGGCGCGCAAGGCACGCCGGCGGCCGCCATGCGCCGCTTGGCCTGCGCCTTGTCGCCCATCGCGCGGATGGCGGCCGGCGGCGGGCCGATGAAGACCAGGCCGGCGTCGGCGCAGGCCTGCGCGAAGTCGGCGCGCTCGGACAGGAAGCCGTAGCCCGGGTGCACCGCGTCGGCGCCCGTGGCCTGCGCGGCGGCCAGCAACGCGGCGATGTTCAGGTAGGACTCAGCGGCCGGCGAGGCGCCGATGTGCACCGCCTCGTCGGCCTGCTGCACATGCGGCGCCTGCGCGTCGGCGTCGCTGAACACGGCCACGGTGCGGTAGCCCAGGCGGTGCGCGGTGCGCATCACGCGGCAGGCGATCTCGCCGCGGTTCGCGATCAGGATCTTGTTGAAGCCCATCGCCGGCTCAGGCTGCGCAGGTCATTGCGGCACCCAGCTGGCCTTGCGCTTCTGCAGAAAAGCCGTCGTGCCTTCCGTACCTTCCGCGCCCAATGCCGCCGCCGAAAAAACTTCAGCCGCGTGCTGCACCAGCGAGGCCGGCGTGTGGAAACGCGCCTGTGCGATCAGCGCCTTGGTGGCCGCCACCGCGCCCGGTGCGCATTGCAGGATGTCGCCCAGCACGGCGGCCAGCGCGTGGTCCAGCGCGCCGGCCGCGTGCACCGCGTGCACCAGGCGCAAACGCAGCGCGGCTTCGGCGTCCAGCTTGCCGCCAGTCACGGCCAGGCGCTTGGCTTCGGCATAGCCCAGGCGTTCGACGAGAAAAGGCGCGATTTGCGCGGGCACCACGCCCAGGCTGGTCTCGGGCAAACGGAAGACCGCGCTGGTGCCGGCCAGCGCCACGTCGGCCACGCAGGCCAGGCCGAAGCCGCCGCCCATCACGGTGCCTTCCAGCACCGCCACGGTGACCAGGCCGGTGTTGGCGAAGGCCACGCAGAGTTCGCCGAACGCGGCGTTGACCTTGACGACCGCCTCGGCGTCGCGGGCCAATTGAAGGCGCGCATTGGCCATGTCGCGCAGGTCGGCGCCAGCGCTGAAATGCCCACCCGCACCGCGCAGCACCAGCACGCGCGTCACGCCATCGGCCTCGGCCGCAGCCAGCGCTTCGCGCAATTCCAGCACCATGGCCAGCGACATCGCATTGCGCACCTCGGGCCGGTTCAGCGTGACGTGCAAGACGCCCGCTTCATGGCGCAGCAGCAGCGTGTCGAAGCTCACAGCGACTTCCCGGGCAAGGTGCCTTCCAGCTTGCAGATGATGCCCAGCATCACCTCGTCGGCACCACCGCCGATGCTGATCAAACGGCTGTCGCGGTAGGCCTGCGAAATGGGGTTGTCGCGCGTGTAGCCCATGCCGCCCCAGTACTGCAGGCAGGCGTCGGTGACTTCACGGCTCAGCCGCCCGCATTTCAGTTTGGCCATGCTGGCCAGCCGGGTGACATCTTTGCCGCTGACATACAGCTCGACCGCGCGGTAGGTCAGCGCGCGCAGCGCTTCCACCTCGGTGCGCAATTCGGCCAGGCGGTAATGCACCACCTGGTTGTCGAGGATGCTTTTGCCGAAGGCCTTGCGCTGGCGGGTGTATTCGATGGTCTGATCGATCAAGCGGTCCAGGCTGCGCAGCGAACCGGCGGCGGCGTACAGGCGCTCTTCCTGGAATTGCAGCATCTGGAAGGTGAAGCCCAGGCCTTCCTGGCCGATCAAATTGCGCTGGGGCACGCGCACGTTGTCGAAGAACAGCTGCGCGGTGTCGCTGCTGTCCATGCCGATCTTGTGGATCTTCTGTTTGCTGATGCCGGGGGCGTCCATCGGCACCACGATCAGGCTCTTGTTCTTGTGCGAGGGGCCATCGGAGGTGTTGGCCAGCAGGCAGCACCAGTCCGCCTTCAAGCCATTCGTGATCCACATCTTGCTGCCGTTGATGAGGTAGTCGCCGCCATCGGCCTTGGCCGTGGTCTTGATGGCGGCCACGTCAGAACCACCGCCGGGTTCGCTGACGCCCAGGCAGGCGACATAGTCACCGCTGATCGTCGGTGTCAGGTATTCCTTGCGCAAGGCGTCGCTGCCGAAACGGGCCAGTGCGGGCGTGGCCATGTCGGTCTGCACGCCGATGGCCATGGGCACGCCGCCGCAATTGCACTGGCCCAGTGCTTCAGCCATCACCATGCTGTAGCTGAAGTCGAGGCCGGCGCCGCCGAATTCCTCGGGGTACTTCAAGCCCAGCAAACCCAGGTCGCCCAGCTTCTTGAACAGTTCGTGGCTGGGGAATTGCTCGGCCTTTTCCCATTCGGCGACATGGGGGTTGATTTCCTTGTCGCAGAACTTGATGACGGTGTCTTCGAGCTGGCGGTGTTCGGCGGTGAATTTCATGTCGTGTCTCCGTTCTTCTCGTGTTTCAGAAGCGCGCCACACCGAAAGTGTTGGGCCGCAGTTGTCGTTGTTCGGCTTCGTGCGCAATGGCCAGGCACAGGCCCAGCACGCGCCGCGTGTCGCAGGGGTTGATGACGCCGTCGTCCCAAAGGCGTGCGGTGCCGAAGAGCACGTCGCTCTCGGCGTCCAGCCGCAGCCGCAGCGCGTCGCTCATCGCGGCCAGCGCTTCGCCATTCGCAGGCAGGCCCATGCGTTCCAGCTTGTTGCGGTTCAGGATGTCCATCACCTTGGCGGCCTGCGCGCCGCCCATCACCGCAGTGCGTGCGCTGGGCCAGCTGAAGATGAAGCGCGGGTCGAAACCCCGGCCGCACATGCCGTAATTGCCAGCGCCGAAACTGCCGCCCAGCACAACGGTGAATTTGGCCACCCGCGCATTCGCCACGGCCTGGATCATCTTGCTGCCGTGCTTGATGGCGCCGCCGTGTTCGGCGGCTTTGCCGACCATGTAGCCGGTGGTGTTCTGCAGAAAAACCAGCGGCACGCCGGCCTGGTCGCACAGCTGGATGAATTGCGCCGCTTTGGTCGAACCGGTGGGTTGGATGGGGCCGTTGTTGCCGATGAGCCCGACGGCGTGTCCGTGCAAGCGGGCGTGGCCGCAAACGGTGTCGGCCGCGTAATTGGCCTTGAATTCGAGGAAGTCGCTGCCATCGACCAGGCGCGCGATGACCTCGCGCACGTCGTAGGGCTCGCGCTCGTCGGCGGGCACCAGGCCCATCAATTCATCCGGGCTGAACAGCGGCTCAGGCACGGCGGGGGCTGCGGGCACCGCGTCCCAGGGCAGTTTGTCCATCAGTTCGCGCGCCAGCGCAATGGCGTGCGCGTCGTTCTCGCTCAGGTACTCGCCCAGGCCGGTCACCTCGGCGTGCAGTTGCGCGCCACCCAGTTCTTCGTCGGTGGCGTCTTCGCCGATGGCGGCTTTCACCAGCGGCGGCCCGGCCAGGTAGATGCTGCTGCGGCCCTTAACGAGCACCACGTAATCCGAAAGCCCCGGCAAATAGGCGCCGCCGGCCGTGGATGAACCGTGCACCACGGCGATCTGCGGGATGCCGGCGGCAGACAGCCGCGCTTGGTTGGCAAAGGTGCGCCCGCCATCGACAAAGATCTCGGCCTGGTACATCAGGTTGGCGCCGCCCGATTCCACCAGTGCAATCAGCGGCAGCTTGTTCTGCGCCGCCAGTTCCTGCGCGCGCAATGCTTTCTTCAAACCCATCGGCGCGACGGTGCCGCCCTTCACTGCGCTGTCGCTGGCGCTGACCAGCACGCGCTTGCCGGCGACCACGGCGATGCCGACGATGCTGCCGCCGCCCAGCACGCTCTTCTGGCCGTCGTCGTCGTGCATGCCCAGGCCGGCCAGCGGGCTGAGTTCCAGAAAGTCGCTGCCCCTGTCGATCAGCCGCGCCACCCGTTCACGCGGCAGCAACTGCCCGCGTTCCTCGAACTTCTTGCGCTTGCTTTCCGATTCGGCGATGACTTTCCCTTGCAAGGCTTGCACCTGCGACAGGCGTTCCTGCATGCGTTCGGCATTCGCCTTGAAGGCCGCCGAGCGCGTGTCGATCAAGGACTCGAGCGCTGGCATTACTTCAACACCTCAGGCGTCACCGCGCGGTGGAAGCCATCGAAGGGCACCGAGGTGGATGTCGTCCCCAGCGGAAAGATGTCACTGCCCAGCGAGGCCGCGCCGTCGATCTGCAGCGTCACGCCGGTGATGAAGCTGGCGCCCGGCGACAGCAGGAAGACGATGGCCGCGCTGACCTCGGCCTCCACACCCATGCGGCGCAGCGGCACGTGCTGTTTCAGCTTGGGGATGATGGCTTTCATCGCGCCGCCGTAGGTGTCCATGCCGCTGCTGGCGATCCAGCCCGGCGCCACGGCGTTGACGCGCACGCCGGCGTGCGCCCATTCGAAGGCGGCGGTGGCGGTGAGGTTGGCCATGCCCGCGCGCGCCGCGCCGCTGTGGCCCATGCCGGGCATGCCGTTGCGGAAGTCGGCCGTCATGTTGACGATGCTGCCGCCGTGCGCCTGCATGCACTGGTTGAACAACTCGCGCATCATCAAAAAGCCGCCAGTGAGGTTGTTGGCCACCACCGCGTCGAAGCCCTTTTTGCTGATGGCCAGCAGCGGCGCGGGGAACTGGCCGCCGGCGTTGTTGACCAAGCCGGACACCGCGCCGTGCTGCGCGATGACGGCCGCCACGCCGGCCTTCACCGCCTCTTCGTCGCGGATGTCAAAGGCCGTGGTCACGCACAGGCCACCGTCCTCAAAGATCTCGGCGGCCACGGTGTCCAGCTTGGCTTGTGTGCGCCCGCTGATGACGACCTTCGCGCCCAGCGCTGCCAACTCATGCGCCACGCAGCGTCCGATGCCGCTGCCGCCGCCCGTCACCCAGATGGTTTGCCCGGCGAAGAGGCCGGGGTGGAAGACGCTGCGGTAGCGGTGCAACTCATTCATGGTGGCGGATTAGGCTTTAGGGTGACGTTAACGTCAACCAGATGCCATATAGGTGAATACGCGGATGTTTGCGGCACGGTGCTGAAATAGGATGCCGCCCATTCACCTGCATCGAGGTTTTCCCCATGGACCTGCAAGCCTGCACCGAAGCCCTGCGCGCCAAGATGGTCACGGCCAGCGGCCTTAACGCCACCCTGAAGTTCGACTGCGGCGCCGACGGCGTGGTGTTCCTGGACGGCAAGCGCGTGCCCGGTACCGTCAGCAACGACAACGTGGAAGCCGACTGCACGGTGGCCATCACGCTGGACAACCTGGGCGCGCTGCTGACCGGGGAACTGGAACCCACCACCGGTTTCATGATGGGCAAGTTCAAGGTCAGCGGTGACATGAGCGTGGCCATGAAACTGCAACGTTTCGTCTGACCATGCTGCTGGCGCCGCAAGTTCGCCGCAAGCAGGCGGCTGCCGCCCGCAATGCCACGGTGGAGGCGGCCATCGTCGCGGTGGACTCGCACCGCGACGAAGACACCGGTGAGCTTTTCGGCATCACCGAGCTGTGCCGCGAATTCGGCATCACGCTGCGCACCATCCGTTTCTACGAAGACAAGGATCTGCTGAAGCCCCGGCGCATCAACGGCACCCGCGTCTACACGCGGCGTGACCGTGCGCGGCTGGCCTTGATCCTGCGCAGCAAGGCCATAGGCGCGAGCCTGGACGAGATCAAGCATTACCTGGACCTGTACGGCGCCCACGGCGAGGGCCGCGTTCAGCAACTGAAGTTCGTGCTGGAACGCACCGACAAGTCCATCGCCGACTTGGAGGTGAAGCGGGCCCACATCGAGGCTTCATTGGCCGAATTGCGGGTCATCAACGCGACGGTGCGCAAGCAACTGGAATCCAAATGAGCTTGCCGAATTTCCCGTCTGCCTGGATGACCGAAGAGCACCGCATGCTGCAAGACAGCGTGGCGCGCTACATCGCCGACAAGTGGGTGCCGCGCGCCGCTGAATTCCGCGCCGCCGGCAAGCTGGGGCCGGATGTGTGGCGCGAGGCGGGCGCGAGCGGCCTGCTCTGCGTCAGCACGCCGGTCGAGTACGGCGGTGGCGGCGGCGACTTCGGCCACGAGGCCGTCATCCTGCTGGAACAGGCGCGCGCCAATGTCTCGGGCTGGGGCGGCGGCTTGCATTCGGCCATCGTTGCGCCCTATCTGCTGCATTACGGTACCGAGGCGCAAAAACAGCGCTGGCTGCCGAAGATGGTGAGCGGCGAATTCATCACCGCCATTGCGATGACGGAGCCCGGCACGGGCAGTGACTTGCAAGCGGTGCGCACACACGCCAAAAGGGACGGCGACCATTACGTGTTGAATGGTGCCAAGACCTTCATCACCAACGGGCAGAACGCCAACTTGATCGTGGTGGTGTGCAAGACGGGCGCCGATGCTGCGGATGGCAAGCGCACCGACGGCGCGCGGGGCATCTCGCTGTTGATGGTCGAGACCGAGCAAGCCGCCGGCTTTCGCCGAGGCCGTCAGCTGGAAAAGGTCGGCATGCACGCGCAAGACACGTCCGAATTGTTCTTCGACGACGTGCGCGTGTCGGTGGGCAACCTCATCGGCGCGCAGGAAGGGCAAGGCTTCTTCCAGCTGATGGAACAACTGCCCCAAGAGCGTTTGATCATCGCGGTGAGTGGTGTCGGCGCGATGGAGCGCGCGCTGGACGAAACGCTGAAGTACGTCAAGGAACGCAAAGCCTTCGGCAAGAGCCTGTGGGACTTCCAGAACACCCGCTTCAAGCTGGCCGAGGTGCAGGCCACCGTGCTGGCCGCGCGCGCC
>JANPHI010000277.1:0-9327 GCA_031424355.1 Betaproteobacteria bacterium | reverse complement strand
GGCGAGAAGATCCCGCGCAAGGGCGGCCCCGGCATCACCAAGAGCGACCTCTTCGTGATCAACAAGATCGACCTTGCACCCTACGTCGGCGCCAGCCTGGAGGTGATGGAAGCCGACACCCGGCGCATGCGGCCCGACCACGCCGGGGAACAGGCCAGGCGGCCTTACGTGATGACCAATCTGCGCACGCGGCAAGGCCTGCAGACCGTGGTGGACTTCATCGAGAAGCGCGGCCTGCTGACCGCCTGAACACAGCGCCTCAGACGGCACAAACGGCGCCTGCGCTGGCGGGCTACGCGGGCCGGGTTCAGCGGGTGACGATGTCGCGGTGCATGGGCGCCAAACGCGCCAGCAGACGGTTCTGGTCGCCGAAGGCGATGCCCTTGGCGTTCATCGCGTCCTGCAGCACCTCGACCAGGCGGTTGAAGGCGGCGCGGTCGATCTCCAGGTCCTGGTGCGCCTTGTTCATCGGCGCGCCCTCGTAGTCGCAGGGGCCGCCGCTGACCTTGCAGATCTGGTCGGTCAGTGACTCGGCCAGCGCGGCCGGCTTCACGTCCTTGAAGTAGCGGCCGATGCGGTCGTCGGTTTTCAGCCGGCCGACGAAATCGCCCATCAGGCTGGCGATGCCGGGCTTGCTGCCCAAGGCCAGGTACAGGCTGTCGTCGGCGGCCTGCGCCACGCTGGAAAAGGCGCCCAGCAGCGCGACGGCCAGGGCCATGAGGAAGTGACGCATCACAGGAACTCCCGATTCAGAAAGCGATTTGGGCCGACACGTAGGCACCGGTCTGGCGGCGCGGCTGCAGCGCCGGCACGATCTGGCCCAGGTCGACCCAGGCGGCCGTGAGGGACACCGTCTTGCTGGGCGCCCAGGCCACGAAGACGTCGAACCAGTCGTCTTCCTTCAAGGCCCCGTTGCCCAGCGCGCTGCGGTTCAGGTTGTCGGGCTTGGCGCGCGCTTCGACGCCGACGGCCAGCGTGCGGTTGATCAGGTAGGCCAGCGAGATTTCCGGCTGCACCTTGACGCCCTGCCCTTGCGCCCCGCCGAAGCCCAGCAGGCCGCCCTGGTTGGCCTCGGTGGCGCGCAGCGTGGCGTTGACCAGGATGCCGGACGCCAGGAAGAGCTTGGTGGCGCTGAGGTAGACCTCGGTGCCCGAGGTCTTGGCGCCGAGCGCACCGGTCAGCGTGGGGCCCAGCGCGCCCACATCGGCACGCTTGTGCAGCAGGCCGACGGCGAGTTGCGGCATCCAGCTGTCGCTGTCCAGCACCGCGTCGCCGGCCAGGCGCAGCTTCAAACCGACGATGTCCTGCTTCAGGTGCAAACCACCCAGACCCAGCGGCGCCAGGTTGTTGCGGGTGTCGAAGTCCTGGCGGGCGATGCTGGCCTCGGCGCGGTCGCCGAAACTCAGGGCCGCGCCGTAGCCGGTCAGGCCGTAGTCGCCGGTCCGGGCGGTGGTGGCGTAGGCGGTGGCCCCCCATTCGCCTTGCGTGGCATAGCTGCCGGTCACAGCCCAGGGGGTCAGGCCGCCACCGGCCGCACCGTCGATGGTGCTGACGCCGCCGGTCAGCAACAGCTTGCCGCCGCCGGCCTGCGCGGCACCGTGCGCGGCAACCAGCGCCACGCCGAGGGCCGCGGCCAACAGGGTCGTCAGGGGTGAAGTCAGGCGTTGCTGGCGCATTTCGGTGTGGGTCCGTGGCTGTAGGGTCAAGTCGGCCTTGCGGCCCTGGTCTTACGCATGACGCGGTCGGCCAGATGCAGGCCCTAGCATCCTAGGCAAACGCCAATTCCGGCGTAAGGGGGAAGTGCATGGGATTGCTGTCGTTTATCAAGGAAGCCGGCGAGAAGCTGTTTCACCACGGCGAGGCCAAGGCCGCGCAGGACGCGGTGACGGCCGCGCCGACCGAAGAGAACGTGGCGGCGCTGAGCGCGGCGGCCGGCCGGGCGGTGGTGGCCTACATCGAGACCCAGGGCCTGGCGGTGAGCGGGCTGGACGTGGCCGTTGAAGCAGCCAGCGGCACGGTCACCGTGTCGGGCACCGTGGCCGACCAGGCGACGAAGGAAAAGGTGCTGCTGTGCTGCGGCAACGTCTCGGGCGTCGAGGCCGTCAACGACATGATGACGGTGGACCAGCCGGCCGACGAATCGCAATGGCACACCGTGGTTGCGGGCGACAACCTGAGCAAGATCGCCAAGCACTACTACGACAACGCCAACAAGTACCCGGTGATCTTCGAGGCCAACAAGCCGATGTTGAGCAACCCGGACAAGATCTACCCGGGCCAGCTGCTGCGCATCCCGCCGCTGTGAGCGCGACGGGCAAAATGGGCGGTTGAGCGGGCCGAGCGCCGGGCCGCCCCCAAGCCGGCACGCTTCCCCCTGGGGAATCGGCCGGCGTACCCGACGGCCGAGGGGCCCCATTGTCCAAACTCTATTTCCGCTACGCCGCGATGAACGCCGGCAAGAGCACCAACCTCTTGCAGGCGGCGCACAACTACGAAGAGCGCGGCATGCGGGTGCGGCTGTTCACCGCCGCGCACGACGACCGGGCCGGCGCCGGCATCATCGGTTCGCGGCTGGGCCTGCAGCGCTCGGTCGAAACCTTCGGCCCGCAGACCGTCTTCGACGCCGGCTGGCTGGGCAGCGGCTACGCCTGTCTGCTGATCGACGAAGCCCAGTTCCTGACGCCGGACCAGGTGCGCCAGCTGCACCGCCTGGCCCACGCGGCCCACCTGCCGGTGCTGTGCTATGGCCTGCGCAGCGACTTCCGTGGCGATGCGTTCCCCGGCGCCGCCACGCTGCTGACACTGGCCGACGACCTGGAAGAGATGAAGACCATCTGCGCCTGTGCGCGCAAGGCCAGCATGAACCTGCGTGTGGACGACCAGGGCCGGCGCGTGCAGGAAGGCGAGCAGGTCGTCATCGGCGGCAACGAGCGTTACCGCGCGGTGTGCCCGTCGTGCTTCTACAGCGACACCGCCGACCCGGTGGACGCGCCGGGGCTGTTCGCCTGAACCGGCGCCTTGGGCTGCGGCGGCCGCACCAGGCGATCGAGCAGGTGCTCCAGCGTCGCGCCCAGGTCGCTGCAACGCCCGCTGTGCACCGGTGAGGTCTGCACCGCCGTGCTGCGCGGCGCCACCAGCCAGTCGAAACGTTCGCGCAGCGACAAGCGCCCCAGCGCACCCGCAGCAGCGCCACCCGCACACACGCGCGGGATGGCGTCCAGCGCGTCGCGCAGCGCCTGCACGTCGGCGTCCGGGTCCAGCGCCAGCAGCCGCGCTTCGTCGAGTTCGATGTGCGCCTGCAGCCAGCCCTGCTGCGCGCAGACCACGATCACGCCGGCATTGACGAACTCGCCGCGGTCCACCCGCGGCACCACGCGCACGACGGCGTAGTCATAGGTGCTGGCTGGCCGCACGCTGCGCCTCCTGCACGAAGTGGTGCCGGGCCGCCAGGCGGGCGGCGAAATAGGTCTGGTAAGCCGCGCGGTGTGCCGCTGGCGTCGCGTAGGTCTCGTCGCCGGCCAGCCACGCGTCAGGCACGTCGGCCAGGATGGCGGCTATCACGTCGGGCGTCAGCTTCGGGGCGATCTCGGCGTCGGCCTGCGCGATGGCGCTGGCCCAGGGCAGCAGCACATGGTCCTTGATCACCGTGAAAGGCTTCAAGGCCTGCTCGGCCGGATTGCCCCAGTGGTGGTGAAAGATCAGCGCCGCGCCATGGTCGATCAGCCACAGCTGGCGGTGCCACACCAGCAGGTTGCTGTTGCGCGGCGTGCGGTCCACATTGCTGACGAAGGCGTCGTGCCAGACGACGGCCGACGCCAGCTCGGGCCGGGGTGGGTGCGCCAGCGGGTCGAAGGTGACCGAACCCGGCAAGTAGTCCAGCGCCAGGTTCAGGCCGACGCTGGCGCGTATCAGATCCTGGATTTCGGCATCGGGCTCGGTGCGCGCCAGGTCGGCGTCGAGTTGCATCAGCACGATCTCGGGCACCGGCAGGCCCGCCGCGCGCGCCAGTTCACCGGCCACGAGTTCAGCGATCAGCGCCTTGACGCCCTGACCCGCGCCGCGAAACTTCAGCACGTACAGGCCCTCGTCGTCGGCCTCGACCAGCGCGGGCAGCGAACCGCCTTCACGCAGCGGCGTCACGTAGCGTGTGGCGGTGATGGTGCGCAGCGCCATCGCCGGCTAGCTGCGCAGCGCCATCGCCTGGCCCAGGCGCACCGCGCCGCCCGGTGCCCACGTGCTGTTGAAGGCCAAGCGGCCGGCGGGGAACAACAAGACCACCGTGCTGCCCAGCAGGAAGCGGCCCATCTCGGCGCCTTGCGACCATTGCAAGTCCTGGTCGGCGTAAGACCACTCGCGAATCGTGCCGGGCCGCGGCGGGTTGACCACGCCGTGCCACACCGTGGCCATGCTGCCGACGATGGTGGCGCCCACCAGCACATTGACCCAAGGCCCATGCTCGCCGTCGAACACACAGACCACGCGCTCGTTGCGCGCGAACAGGCCGGGCACGCCGCGCGCCGTGGCCGGGTTCACCGAGAACAGTTCGCCCGGCACGTGGATCATGCGCAGCAAGCGGCCCGCGCAGGGCATGTGGATGCGGTGGTAGTCCTTGGGCGACAGGTAGAGCGTGGCGAAGTGGCCGCCGTGGAAATGCGCGGCCAGCGCGCGGTCGCCGCCCAGCAGCGCGGTGGTGCTGTAGGCATGGCCTTTGGCCTGGAAGATCTGGTCGCCGGCGATGGCGCCGAACTGGCTGATGGCGCCGTCCACCGGGCAGATCAGATCGGCCGAGGCCAGCGGCCTGGCCGTGGGTTGCAGCGCACGGGTGAAGAAGTCGTTGAAGCTGGCGTAGGCCGCCGGGTCGGGGTTGGCCGCCTCGGCCATGTTCACGCCGTAGCGCGCGATGAACCAGCGGATGAGGGCCGTGGTGGCCGCCCCGCCCTGCCAGCCGGCGACCAGGCCGGCGAACTGCGTCAAGGCCTGCTTGGGCAGCAGGTGCTGCGCCGCGACGGCCACGCGTTCGCTCAGCGGCGGCGCCAGCGCAGGGTCGTTGGCCGGGCCGGTCACCGCAGCGGCGCCATCGAATGCAGGGCCTTCACGGCACCCGCGCCGATGCTGGCGCCGAAGCGCTTGGCCAGGCGTTCGGCGACGTTGTCGCGCGGCGTGTAGTCGATGATGTCTTCGGCCTTGATGACCTCGCGCGCCACGTAGTCCAGGTTGCCCAGCTTGTCGGCCAGGCCCTGCTTGATGGCCTCTTCACCGTTCCAGAACAAGCCTGAGAAGGTGTCCGGCGTTTCCTTCAAGCGGTCGCCACGGCCTTCCTTCACCACGGCGATGAACTGGCGGTGGATCTGGTCCAGCATGGCTTGGTTCAGGCGCACATGCCTTTCCTTCAGCGGGCTGAAGGGGTCGAGCATGGCCTTGTTCTCACCGGCGGTGTACAGCCGGCGTTCGACGCCCAGCTTTTCCATCAGGCCGGTGAAACCGAAGCCGTCCATCACCACGCCGATGCTGCCGACGATGCTGGCCTTGTCGACGTAGATCTCGTCGGCCGCCACCGCGATGTAGTAGGCGCCCGAGGCGCACATTTCCTCGACCACGGCGTAGACCTTCTTGTGGTGCTTGGCCTTCAGGCGCTGGATCTCGTCGTTGACGATCCCGCTCTGCACCGGGCTGCCGCCAGGTGAATTGATGCGCAGCACGACGGCCTGCGCGCTGGCGTCCTCGAAGGCGTTCTTCAGCGCGCCAACCAGGGCCTCGGCACTGGCTTCGGTGTCGGCGCCGATCTCGCCGTGCACTTCCACCAGCGCCGTGTGCGGCGTGGTGGGCGCACTGGGCGCGAAGCGGTGTGCAAAGCCCAGCCACAGCACCGTGGCGGCCAGTCCCAGCCAGGCCAGGCGGAAGAAGTTGCGCCAGCGGCGCTCGCTCTTCCGTTCATGCAGCAATTCAGCGGCCACGCGCTCCAGCGCGTTTTCCAGGCCCGCGCGGCCCGCCAGCAGGGCGCCCTCGCTGGCGCTGGTGTGGGGGCTGGCATCGGCCGTCAGCTGCGGCGACGGTGCGTCGAAAGGGGAAGCCACAGGCGCGGCGGCATCAGTCGGATCGGGGGTGCTCATCGCGTGCTTTCTTCAGGCGGGTGGAACGGGTGCCACCGGCCGAATGTCGGGGGAAGGATACCAATACACCATGCCGCCACGTTCTTCGGTGCGCAGCGCGGTCAGGCGGCCGCGGCCGCAGGGCCCGCCGACGCAGCGACCGTTCACCGGCTCGTAGGCCGCGCCGTGGATGGAGCACAGGATGTAGCGCTGCTCGCTGTCGAGAAACTCACCCGGCTGCCAGTCCATTTCAACCGGCACATGGGCGCAGCGGTTCAGGTAGGCCCGCACCGCGCCGTCAAAACGCAAGGCAAAGGCGCGCACCGGGCGGCCGTACTCCAGCACGTCCCAGCCCCAGGCCTTGCCGCGCTCTGCCAGGGCGCGGGCGTCGCACAGGGGCAGTCCCGGGTCGGCGACCGGTTCGCTGACGTCGGCCGGGTTCAAGCGTGGTCCAGCAACCAGGCGTGCAGGTCGGCGGTGCTGTGTGCCACGTGCAGCGGGCCGTGCGCCTCGAAGGCCTCGCGGTCGTGCGCGCCGTAGCTGACGGCCACGCGCGGCGTGCCCGCGTTGGCGGCCAGCATCAGGTCGTGGGTGGTGTCGCCGATCATCAGCGTGCGGTCGGGCCGCACGCCGAATTCGGCCATCAGCTGCTGCAGCATCAGCGGGTGCGGCTTGCTGGCGGTCTCGTCGGCCGTGCGCGTGGCGTCGAACAGCGCGCCCAGCTGCGAATGGGCCAGCGCGTCGTCCAGGCCCTTGCGGTTCTTGCCGGTGGCCACGGCCAGCCAGTGCTGGCGGTCTTTCAGCGCCTGCAGCATCTCCAGCGTGCCCGGGAACAGGACCAGTTCGTGCTGCCTGGCGATGTAGTGGTGGCGGTAGCGCGCGCCCAGTTCCGGGTAGCGCTCGGGCGGCAGGCCGGGCACCGCGTGCTGCAGCGCGTCGTGCAGGCCCAGGCCGATCACGTAGGCGGCGGCTTCGTCGCTGGGCACGGTGACCTGGATGTCGCGGCAGGCCGCCTGGATGCAACGCACGATCAGCATCGTGCTGTCGAAGAGCGTGCCGTCCCAGTCGAAGACGATCAGGTCGAATTGGCGTTTTTTCATGGTTTCGAAAGTGGCGCGCAAAGTGTTGCGCAGTCGGCCGGCAACGGGGCCTGCAGGGTGATGCGTTCGCCGGTAGCGGGGTGGTCGAAAGCCAGCTGGCGGGCATGCAGGAACATGCGCTCGTAGCGGTGCTGTTTGGCAAAGAGCTTGTTGCGCGCGAAGTCGCCGTACTTGGGGTCGCCGACGATGGGGTGGCCGCTGTGCGCCAGATGCACGCGGATCTGGTGGGTGCGGCCGGTCTTGATGGTCACGTCCAGCAGCGTGAAGTCGGGCCGGCGCTGCAGCACCTTGACCAGGCTGATGGAACGCCGGCCGTCTTCGTGGTCGGCCGGCACCACCCGCACATGGCGCTCGCCGATGGCGTCCAGGCCCTTGTGCAGCGCCAGGTCGATGACCTTCAGGTTCTCGGGCCAGCTGCCCAGCACGGCGGCGGCGTAGATCTTGCCGGTGTCGCGGCTGCGGAACTGATCCTGCAGATGAACCAGCGCGCTGCGCTTCTTGGCCAGCAGCAGGATGCCCGAGGTTTCCTTGTCCAGTCGGTGCACCAGCTCCAGGAATTTGGCGGTGGGCCGCGCGCGGCGCAGCTGTTCGATGACACCGAAGCTGACGCCGCTGCCGCCGTGCACCGCCACGCCGGCCGGCTTGACGATGGCCATCAGGTGTTCGTCTTCGAAGAGGACGGGGAATTCACGCGCCGGGGCCAGCGGGCCAGCCGGCTTTTCAGCCACCCGAACGGGCGGCAGGCGCACGTCGTCGCCCTCGGCCACGCGGGTATCGGCATGCACGCGGCCCTTGTTGATGCGCACCTCGCCCGAGCGGATGACGCGGTAGACGTGGGTCTTGGGCACGCCCTTCAGCACGCGCATCAGGTAGTTGTCCAGGCGCTGCCCGGCCGATTCGGCATCCACCGTCAAATGGCGTACGGCAG
Organism: Betaproteobacteria bacterium; assembly: GCA_031424355.1. Lineage (GTDB taxonomy): Bacteria > Pseudomonadota > Gammaproteobacteria > Burkholderiales > Burkholderiaceae_C > Rubrivivax. The sequence goes on along the minus strand of JANPHI010000277.1, from coordinate 1,210 downwards.
GCTGGCTGGCATGTTCAGTGACCGCGACTTTCCCCTCTATACTTATCAACACCACGTTAGTGCCGTAAGTGCTTGATTTAACGGAGTTTACCCGGGCTGTTCCGGCGCTTGCGTGGGCTGCATTGCACGAACATCGTGCAAGCAAAGAGGTGATGCAACGCCTGAGGATGTGTATCGGGCCGGGGACCCCCAGTGACCCGGCAGACCGCAGCCGCAGGCGGCAGAAGAACGCAAAGAACCCCGCCCTCGCAGCTGTAGAAACAGCCCGTGAGGCCACCGTGAATCCCATGGTGCAAGACCCGGCTCGCCGCCGTCTTGCATCCAGCGTCCGGCGCGCTCGCAGCAGTCCATGTCGTCCTTGTTGTCGCTCCATCCCGAGCAACCCAAAACCTGCCCCACCCGGCGTCGGCCCTGTGCCGAAACCCGGGCTGCCGCAGGCTTGGGGGTGCCACTGCGCGATCCGCAGCGGCCCGGGCCAGCGCACAAGGCGAACCGCCCTGCAGCAGCACCCGCCGACACGCACGCGCCAACGCTGCGCCACTGACCGCCACACGGCGGCGTGATCGCAGTCCAGGGCACCCACGACTTCGGTTCGACCGCGTTTTTCGTGCATCTGTGTGAGAACAGGCAACCCGCTTGATCGGGTTGCTGAAGCATGGATAGAGCGGGTCCACACGGCCCGCGGGAGCGCACATGAAACGCATGTTGATCAACGCCACGCAGCCTGAAGAGCGGCGTCTGGCGATCGTCGATGGCCAAAAGCTGCTCGACTTCGAAACCGAAATCGAAGGGCGCGAACAGCGCAAGGGCAACATCTACAAGGCCGTCATCACCCGGGTTGAACCGTCACTGGAAGCCTGTTTCGTCGACTACGGCGAAGACCGCCACGGTTTCCTGCCGTTCAAGGAAATCAGCAAGAACTATTTTCGCGGGGGTGTGACCGCCCGCGACGCGCGCATCCAGGACGCCGTCAAGGAAGGCGACAGCCTGCTGGTCCAGGTTGAAAAGGAAGAGCGCGGCAACAAGGGCGCGGCGCTGACCACTTTCGTCAGCCTGGCCGGCCGCTACTTGGTGCTGATGCCCAACAACCCGCGCGGCGGTGGCGTCAGCCGCCGCATCGAGGGCGAGCAGCGCGAAGAGCTGAAGGAAAACCTCGACCAGCTGGACTACCCCAAGGGCATGTCGCTGATCGCGCGCACCGCCGGCATCG
>JANPHI010000276.1:0-1983 GCA_031424355.1 Betaproteobacteria bacterium | reverse complement strand
CGAAGCCGCGGGCGCAATCTGCGCCGTGCCGGATGGCGCAGACGCGGCCACGGGTACGGACGGGCGGCGCTGCAGCAGATCCGCCGGCAGCAGGTAGATCAGCACGGCCGCGGCCATCAGCACGGCCGCACCCAGAACCATCGGCTTGACCGCAGACAGTGCCAAGCCCGGCTCCTCGCGGCCCGGGCGGTCCCGGAACGGTGTGTTCAAGCCCGCGTCCTGCGCCTCCAGCATCACGGGCGCGGCAGCCGGCAACTTGTCCAGCACCGGGCGTGGATCGACTTTCAGCGTTCGGCACACGGTCTGCGCCAGCGCGCGCGTGAAGGTGGCATCCGGCAATTCGGCCCAGCGGTCGTTTTCCAGCGCATCCAGCTTGCGCGGCGACACCTTGATCGCCGCCGCCAATGCCGCGATGTGCAGGCCCTGCTTCTCGCGCGCAGCGCGCAGCAGCGCACCCGGGCTGGTGGGCTCCTGGGAAGGTTCAGTCATCGAATCGTCCGCGCTCGAACTGGAGGGTTTCGGGGGCCTGCGGGAAGCGTTCGCGCATCTGGCGGCCGAGTTCCTGCAGGACGTCGAAATTGCCCAGGCGGCGCTCCACACGCGCGGCCAGCCAAAGGCTCTGTGCCGTGACCTGTTCGGGCACCGAATTAACACGGCGCACGTAGAAACGCGCGCGCTCCAGTTCACCGCGGTGCAACAGGATTTCCGACAAGGTGAAAGCCACTGTCGGGTTGGACGGGTTGAACTCGAAGGCGCGCGACAACGTGCGCTCGGCATCGGCCCAGCGGTCGGCACGGGCCTGGCAGGTGCCCTGGGCCAGCAGCGTGCGCGGCACTTCGCGGTACTGGGGCTGGGCCATGGTCTTGCTGAACAACGCGTCGGCTTCGGTGAAGCGACGCTGCTGGCACAGGAACCAGGCGTAGTTGTGCATGGTGTTGCCGTCGGCCGGGAACAGCTGCAGCGCACGCTGGAACGCCTCTTCGGCCAGGCGCAGGTCGCCCATGGCTGCATAGATCAGGCCCCGCAGGCTGTAGGCCTCGGGCATGTCGGGCTTGGCATTGAGGGCCACCCGCGTCTCTTCCAGCGCGGTGGCGTACTGGCCCTGGCCCAGGTAGAGACCCGCCAGTTCCAGCCGCGCCCGCGCCAGGCGTTCGGGGTTGGCGTTGTCCGCCGCCTGGCGAGGCTCGCGCGGTACGTCGCTGTTGGACGGCGCAGCGACACAGCCCGCCAGCACGGCCGCACTGAGCAAGGCCAGGGCAATTCGGATCATGGTGCGTCCTCGGTGGTGAATGGTCGCACGGGTACGGGCTGGATGCCGATCACGCGGCGGCGCGCCAGCCGCTCACGGGCGTTGGTGCGGTCCTGCACTTCACCGGCCAGCTGGCCGCAGGCGGCGTCGATGTCGTCCCCGCGGGTCTTGCGCACGGTGGTCACGATGCCGGCGTCCTGCAGCACCTTGGCAAAGGCCTGCACCCGCTCGCGCGGCGAGCGCTTGAGGCCCGAAGCCGGGAACGGGTTGAACGGGATCAGGTTCAGCTTGCAGGGCACGCGGTTCTTCACCAACTGCACCAGGGCGGCGGCGTGTTCGGGTGTGTCGTTCACCCCGTCGAGCATGCAGTATTCAAAGGTGATGAAGTCGCGCGGCGCGGCGTCCAGGTAGCGCAGGCAGGACTCCATCAATTCGGCGATGGGGTACTTGCGGTTCAGCGGCACCAGCGAGGTCCGCAGAGCGTCGTCAGGCGCGTGCAGCGACACCGCCAGGGCCACGGGGCTGTCCACGCGCAAACGGTCGATCATGGGCACCACGCCTGACGTTGACACCGTCACGCGGCGGCGGCTCAAGCCGTAGGCATGGTCGCTGAGCATGGTGCGCAGCGCGGGCACCAGGGCGTCGTAGTTCTGCAGCGGCTCGCCCATGCCCATCATCACGACGTTGTCGATGACGCGGTCTCCGGCAGCGCGTTGCTGCCGTTCGCGCAGGCG
>JANPHI010000275.1:0-32123 GCA_031424355.1 Betaproteobacteria bacterium | reverse complement strand
GTCGGCGGCACGCCCACGCCCAGGAAGGACAGCGTGGCTTCGGTGATGATGGCCGCCGCCACCTGGATGGTGGCCAGCACCAGCACCGGCCCCATCACATTGGGCAGCACGTGCTTGAAGATGATGCGCAACGGCGCCACGCCAATGACGCGTGCGGCCTGCACGTATTCCTTGTTGCGCTCGACCAGCGTGCTGCCACGCACCGTGCGCGCGTACTGCACCCAGCCGGTCAGCGAGATGGCCACGATCAGCACGCCGAAGGCCAGCGTGTCCTGCGCGTTGGGGAACATCGCGTGGCCCACGCCGTCGATCAGCAGGGCCACCAGGATGGACGGGAAGGACAGCATCACGTCGCAGATGCGCATGATCAGCGCGTCGGTCTTGCCGCCGACGAAGCCCGACAGCAGGCCCAGGCCGACGCCGACGACCAGCGACACCAGCACCGAGGCCAGCCCCACCAGCAGCGAGATGCGCGCGCCGTAGAACAGCGCCGACAGGATGTCGCGGCCCTGGTCGTCGGTGCCCAGCCAGTGCGCGCGGCTGCCGCCCTCTGACCAGGCCGGCGGCAATCGGGCGTCGGACAGATTCAGGCTGGCCAGATCGAAAGGGTTGTAGGGCGAGACCCAGGGCGCGAAGACCGCGCAGAAGGCGCACAGGGCCGCGATCACGGCGGCGGTCATGGCCATCGGCGAACTGCGGAAGCTGAACCAGACATCGCTGTCCAGCCAGCGCGACAGGCGGCTGGACGAGGCGGACACAGGGGTGCTCATCTCAGTGCCCCCCTGCCGGTTTTTCGATGCGCAAGCGCGGATCGACGGCGAAATACAGCAGGTCCACCGACAGGTTGACGAGCACGAAGATCAGCGCGATCAAGCACAGGTAGGCGGCCATCACCGGGATGTCGGCGAACTGCACGGCCTGGATGAAGAGGAAGCCCATCCCCGGCCATTGAAAAACGGTCTCGGTGATGATGGCGAAGGCGATCAGCGAACCCAGTTGCAGGCCGGTGATGGTGATGACGGGCACCAGGGTGTTCTTCAGCGCGTGGCCGAAATAGACGGCGCGGTTCTGCAGGCCGCGGGCGCGGGCGAACTTGATGTAGTCGGTGCGCAGCACCTCCAGCATCTCGGCGCGCACCAGGCGCAGGATCAACGCCAGCTGAAAGACCGACAGTGTGATGGCCGGCAGCACCAGGTGCTTCCACCCGTCGGCGGTCAGCAAACCGGTGCTCCAGTTACCAAAGCTGACCACGTCGCCACGGCCGAAACTGGGCAGCCACTTCAGCGTGACCGAGAAAAACAGGATCAGCAGGATGCCGATCAGGAACGTGGGCAGAGACACGCCCAGCAGCGACAGCGTCATCACCAGTTGCGAGCCGAAGCTGCCGCGCCGCAAAGCGGCATAGACACCCAGCGGCACGCCTACAGCCAGCGCGATGACGGCGGCGGCCAGGGCCAGTTCCAGCGTGGCCGGAAAGCGCTCGGCGATCAGCGTCGACACCTTGCGCCCCTGGCGCAGGCTGATCCCAAACTCGCCTTGAACGGCATTGCCGATGAAGCGCGCGAACTGGACCGGAAAAGGCTGGTCGATGCCGAGGTCACGGCGCAATTGCTCGCGCTGGTCCTGTGTGGCGTCTTGCCCCAGCAGGCTGGTGACAGGGTCGCCGACAAACTGGAACAGCATGAAAGCGATGAAGGCCACGACCAGCATGACGATCAGGGCCTGGGCAAGGCGGCGGAGGATGAAGGCGAACATCGGGCCTGGGTGAACGACTCAGTCCAGATCACATCGCTGCGGATCCGGGCCAGAGGCTTGCCAACGAAAAGGGCCGCCCTGAGGCGGCCCCGTCGCGAGTCGCAGCACCTGTTGCCAAGTGCCGCGCTTTGGCGATCAGAAGTCGTGACGGATGCCGAACTCGTAACCCTTGGAGGTTTCGCCAGCCTTGAAGGCTGCCGTGTTCAAGCCGGATGTCGAAGTCGTGTAGCGGCTGGTGCCACCGTTGTCGATGCTGGCGTAGTTCGTGTAGACCGACGTGCGCTTCGACAGGCTGTAAACGTAGCCCAAACCGTACATCTTGGCCGAAGTGCCGACGTCGCCGCCCGACTTCGTGTAGACGGCCTTGAACTGACCTTGGCCGACCGGAACGATCACGTTGGCGGTGGCAATCTTCTGCTGCGAGGTCTTCCAGTCGCTCTTTTCGTACACGCCCTGCACGGTCAGGAAACCGAGGTTGAACGAGCCACCGAAGTTCATCGTCTTGTGGTCGAACCCACCGGTCTTGGTCACCTCGTACGCGCCCGACACGTTCAACGGACCTGCAGCGTAGCCCAGGCGCATGCCCTGTGACTTGTTGCCAACGACGTTCTCGCCGGCAGCCACTTGCAGTTGGCCATACAGACCACCCATCGCGGGCAGGAAGTACGAAATGGTGTTGTCTGCCCGCACCGTGGTGGTGACGCCAGAACCCAGGGGCTGGCCAATGGCCAGCGTGCCAGTGTTCCGATTGCGGACATTACCCGGGCTGGCGACGCCAACCGAGCCGAAAGCGTCGTAGGTCGAGAAATTGACGAAGGTCGGGGTGTAGTCGCGGCCCATACGCACTTCACCGAAGCCACCCAGCAGGCTGATGGTGGAGCGGCGCGTCCAGGTCATGCCGGCAGCATTGCCGTTGTCGGGGGTCAGATCGCCTTCGATCCAGAAGCCTGCACGCAGGCCGCCACCGAGATCTTCCACGCCGCGGAAACCGAGGCGGCTGGAGGCTTGGCCGCTGGAGCTCAGGGTCTTGAGCGAACCGGCAGAACCGTTGCTGACGCTGCGGGCTGCAAGGTCAACGATACCGAACAGGGTGACTGACGATTGGGCCGAAGCCGCGCCTGCGAACGCCGTCAGCGTTGCCAGGGCAAGCATAGATTTTTTCATTTGGACTATCTCCTAGGTTGAACAAGAGGTCCCGATCGGGAACGTCACCCGGCTAGGGGTAGATCAGGCCAACATCCTCAGCGGAAGTTGACCGTATTGCACCAGACCCATGTGACGGTTGCCAAGCCAAGGATTCGCTAAGGCCTTAGCCTGTTGTCTGTCAACAACGCGGTGTCGGCCGCAACAGACAGGAACCGGTGGACTATGCTCTTCAGGCATGAACGCCCTGGATCCCCTCATCATCAGTCTCGACAACGCCCTCAGAACCTTGGCCGGCGCGGTCCACGCGGCGCGGCCCAATCCAGCCGGTGTTCCTCAAGGCGAAACGCTGACGGACCCGGAGCGCCGCGAGGCTGCGGCCCTGATGCGCGTGAACCATGTGGGGGAGGTCTGTGCTCAGGCCCTGTATCAGGCGCAGGCGCTGACGGCCCGAACGCCGGAATTGCGGCAACAGATGGAACGCGCTGCACGGGAAGAAACCGACCATCTGGCTTGGACGCAGGAGCGGTTGGCGGAATTGGGCGGGCGGGTCAGTTGGCTCAACCCGCTGTGGTACGCCGGGGCTTTCGGCATCGGCTTGCTCGCCGGGCGGTCAGGGGATGCGGTCAGTCTGGGTTTTGTCGTCGAAACCGAAAGGCAGGTTGAGGACCATCTGGCCAGTCATCTGGACCGCCTGCCAGCCGGTGACACCCGTTCGCGTGCCATTGTTGAAGTGATGCAGGACGACGAACGGCGCCATGCCGATGAGGCCGGCGCGGCGGGCGGCTTGGCCTTGCCGACGCCGCTGCGCTGGTTGATGCGCGGCGCTGCCAAGGCGATGACGACCACGGCCCACCACATCTGACCGGCGCTGCCGGCTACAAGCGGGTTCGCCCGCCGCCGCCGACTTCAGGCCTCGACGATTTCGAAGCTGGTCACGATCTCGGCAGTCTTGCCGAGCATGATGCTGGCCGAGCAATAGCGTTCGTGCGACAGCGCGATGGCGCGCTCCACCGCCGCCGGCGCCAGGCCCTTGCCCGTGACGACGAAATGCATGCCGATGCGGGTAAAGACCTTCGGGTCCTGTTCGGCGCGATCGGCGCTCAGCTTGACCTGGCAACCGCGCACGTCGTGGCGCCCCCGCTTGAGGATCAGCACCACGTCGTAGGCCGTACAGCCACCGGTGCCGGCCAGCACCGTCTCCATCGGCCGCGGCGCCAGGTCGCGGCCACCGCCGTCGGGCGCGCCGTCCCTGGTGAGAAAATGGCCGCTGCCGGTTTCGGCAACGAAGCCCATGCCGGTGCCCGGCATCCAGTTGATGGTGCATTCCATGGTGCATCTGCCCCTGAAGAGCGCGCGCCGCAGGGCGCGCTGGTTTTTTTAGAGTCGGCGTACGAGATCGAGTTCGAAAACAGCATATTGCACTGCAGCAATGCGGTGATAGACTGAATCGCATGGAGGGATCGAAACCCGGTTCCTCCACCGATTGTCTCCTCCACCCTCAAACCGGTGGATTCGGCCCGGGGCCCACAAAGCCCCGGGCCCTTTTTCTTTCTGAGGTCGCCGCGCTGGGTGCGCGGCCGGGTCGTCGCCAGGGCGTGACCTATGATCTTCCGGCCATGCGGGTTGCCCGCTGGTTCCTATTTCATCCCACCCCCTCCCGCTCAAGATGCCCACCGGCTCACGCCCGCTGAATCTGTCGCCTGCGCCGTCTCCGGGCGATGTGCCACCCGCCAGGCCCCTCAGCCCGAAGTCACGGCGGATTGCCGCTGAATACCTGCAGCGCGTGCTGACGGCCCGTGTCTACGACGTGGCGCGTGAAACAGCGCTGCAACCGGCCCGCACGCTGTCGCGGCGGGTGGGCAATCAGGTGTTGCTGAAGCGCGAAGACCAGCAGCCGGTGTTCAGCTTCAAGCTGCGTGGCGCCTACAACAAGATGATCCGATTGCCGGCCGAAGACCTGGCCCGTGGCGTCATCTGCGCGTCGGCCGGCAATCACGCGCAGGGCGTGGCCTTGTCGGCCAAGCGGCTGGGCTGCCGAGCGGTCATCGTGATGCCGGTGACCACGCCCCGGCTCAAGGTCGATGCGGTGATCGCGCTGGGTGGCGAGGTGGTCCTGCACGGCGACAGCTTCTCCGACGCCTACAGCCAGGCCTTGCAGTTGCAGCAGGCGCAGAACCTGACCTTCGTGCACCCCTTCGACGACCCGGACGTGATTGCCGGCCAGGGCACGGTGGCGATGGAAATCCTGCGCCAGCACCAGGGCCCGCTGGACGCCGTCTTCGTCGCCATCGGTGGCGGTGGCTTGATCTCCGGTGTGGCGGCCTATATCAAGGCGGTGCGGCCCGAGGTCAAGGTGATCGGCGTGCAGACGGTCGATTCCGACGCGATGCTCCAGTCGGTGCAGCGGGGCCGGCGCGTGACCTTGACCGACGTGGGCCTGTTCTCGGACGGCACCGCCGTCAAGCGGGTCGGCGAGGAAACCTTCCGCGTGACCCGCGCCCTGGTCGACGACTTCGTGGTCGTCGATACCGATGCGGTCTGCGCCGCGATCAAGGATGTGTTCCAGGACACCCGCAGCATCCTGGAGCCGGCCGGCGCCCTGGGCGTGGCCGCCATCAAGCAATACGTGCAGACGCACAAGGTGAAGGGGCAGACTTTCGTGGCCATCACCTGTGGCGCCAACATGAATTTCGACCGCCTGCGCTTCGTCGCCGAGCGGGCCGAATTCGGCGAACAGCGCGAGGCCCTGTTCGCCGTCACCATCCCCGAAGAACGCGGTTCCTTCAAACGCTTCTGCGAGTTGCTGGGCCCGCGTTCGGTAACCGAATTCAATTACCGCATCAGCGACGCCAAGGTGGCACATGTTTTCGTGGGCCTGTCCATCGCCAAGCGCGAAGAGGCCGACCGCATTGCCCGCAGTTTCGTCAAGCAGCGCTTCGCAACCGTCAACCTCACCGACGATGAACTGGCCAAGGAACATGTGCGCCACATGGTGGGCGGGCGCAGCGAGCTGGCGCGTGACGAGCGCCTTTTCCGCTTCGAATTCCCCGAGCGGCCGGGGGCCTTGATGCGCTTTCTGGCGGCCATGCATCCGGGCTGGAACATCAGTCTCTTCCACTACCGCAACCAGGGCGCCGACTACGGCCGCATCCTGGTCGGCATCCAGGTGCCGGCGGGCGAGCAGGCCGCATTCGAGGATTTCTTGCGCTCGCTTGCATTTCCTTACACGGAAGAGACGCGCAATCCGCTGGTCGCGCTCTTCCTGAATTAGGGTTGCTCGGTACACTCGACCGGGATGGCAGCAACGAACCGATCACTGGTCACGCCGACCACCAATCCCAAGCTCGAAAAGGCGCTGCGGGCCAAGCTGCAAGGCCGCCACGAGTCCGGGGGCAGCCTGGGTGAACTGGAGCCGCTGGCGGTACGCCTGGGTTTGATGCAGAACTCGCTGCGCCCGCACTTCCACGACCCGCAACTGCTGGTTTTCGCCGCCGACCACGGCCTGGTGGTCGAAGACATCCGCGACCCGCATGGCCGCACCACGCAGGACACCGTGCGGCTTCTGCTGACCAACCAGCTGCCGCTCAGTGTGTTCGCCCGCGCCCAGGGTCTGGACCTCACCGTCATCGACTGCGGCATGTCGGAAAACCTGGTGCCCCACGAGCGCCTGCTGGTGCGCAAGATCGCCTACGGCACGCGGAATTCGCGGGTCACCTCGGCGATGAGCATGGAACAGGCGCATGCCGGCATGCGCGCCGGCATGCAGATCGGCGAACAGCTGCGCGGTAACCTCACCATCCTCTCGGCCGTGGGTGTGGGTGCGCACGAAAGCGCGGCGATGGTCTTGTCGCGCCTGACCGACTCGAAAGTTCGCGACCTGATCGTCAGCGGCCCGCAGATGAGCCAGGAACAGCTGTCGCATTTGATGGTGGTGTTGCAGGGTGCGCAAGCGCGCCACCGCGACATCGTCGAACCCGTCGAGGTGCTGGCGGCGCTGGGCGGCTACGAAGTGGCGGTGATGGTCGGCGTGATGCTGGTCGCCGCCAGCAAGCGCCACCTGCTGATGATCGACGGCGTACCGGCCTGCGCCGCACTGATGCTGGCCGCGAAGATCGCCCAGGCGGTCACCGACTACTGCGTGTTCTGCCGCAGCCACAGCCACCTCGGACTGGACCAGGCGCTGAACCTGTTCCGCGCCGCAGCGCTGCTGGAAATGGGCATGGAAAGCACCGACGGCACCGGTGCCGCGCTCGCCTGGCCGCTGGTCAAGAGTGCGGCCGCCTTGCTGGGCGACCTGGCCGAGGGCGAGTCAGACAGCACATCGCAGCACGGCGAGCTGTCGGCGCCGTTCACCGAAACGGCCCCCGAGGCTTCACCCTTCGGCACGGCCCTGTACTGAGCGCCTGATGGCTGCCTAGCGGCTGCCGAGCGTCCCGGTTCTACTGGGTGGGCAGACCGGGTGGCGCCTGCGGCGCTGAACCATCCACCGGCATGGCCGGCGGCGGCAGCATGCGGCGCATGGCCCGCACTTCCGGGGCCTTGGCCCGGGCGGCGGCCACCGCCCCTGGCGTGGAACCCGTTGGTACCGCCACAGCGGGGTTGACCGCGGCCTCGGCGCCGGACGGGGCCAGCGAGGGCAGCGCGCCGGTGGTGGCGGCAGCGGGCGGCGCCAGGCTCAAGCTGACCTGCGGCGCGCCGTCGCGCGGGCCGAGCATCGCGCCCCGGGCGGCGACCGATTTCAGGATGGTCACGCCGTCGATGACCGCGCCCACGCGGTAGGCTTTCGCTGGCTTGCCATCGACGGCGATCAAGGCCAGCCCTTCGCGCGCCGCCGCAGTGGCGCGCGGCGTCACGACGCCGATCAACTGGAAGCGGGCATCGGGCGGCGCCTCGGCGGCGGCAGCGACGACCGGCGGCGGCGGGTCGTTGCCCAGCAGGCGGGTCAGGTCGCCGCGCACCACCGGGCCGATGGTGGCCACGGGCGTGCCGGACGGCACGGGCGGCGCGCTGACGAACAGGCGCAAACCCCAGAACAGCGCTGCGGCTGCCACCAGGGCCCAGGTCATCAATGTCCACCAGCGTACCAACATCGCCGGATTATCATTCAAGCCACTCCGCCCGCGCGGCGCCCACCCTGCTGCGCAAGACCGCAAATGACACCTTTATCCGCCGTTCGCCGCACCGCATGCCACCCGATCGGCCAGCCGCTGGGCAGCCAGTCTGGACGACGTCGCCAGAGCCCGCGCGGCTTCACGCTGATCGAGCTGATGGTGGTGCTGGTCATCATCGGCGTGCTCGGTGCGCTGATCGTGCCCAACCTCATCGACCGCGCCGACGACGCCCGTGTCACCGCCGCCAAGACCGACGTCAACAACCTGATGCAGGCGCTGAAGCTCTACAAGCTGGACAACCAGCGCTACCCCAGCGCCGAACAGGGTCTGGACGCACTGGTCAAGCGGCCCACGGTGGGCGCCGTGCCGCCGAATTGGAAGTCCTATGTGGACAAGCTGCCGGCCGACCCCTGGGGCCGCCCCTATCTGTACACCAACCCCGGTGTGAAGGGCGAGATCGATGTCTTCAGCCTCGGTGCCGACGGCCAGCCGGGTGGCGAAGGCAAGAATGCCGACATCGGTTCCTGGCAGTAGGCTGATCCGCCGCGTCGGCGGCAGCCCGATGGCCCGCCGCCTCAACGCGAGTTGGCGACCGGCCGGTACGCGGCGCGAGCGCGGCTTCACGATGATCGAGTTGCTGATCGTCATCGCGATCGTTGCCATTTCGGTGGGCGTGGTGGCGCTGGCGCTGCGCGACAGCCAGGCCGCCAAGCTGGACGAAGAAGCGGTGCGCCTGGCCGCGCTGTTCGAGATGGCGCGCGCCGAATCGCGCGCCTCGGGTGCCCTGGTGCAGTGGGCGCCGGTGACGCTGGCGGTGGAAGCCGGCATGCAGTTCCGATTCATCGGGCTGCCGACATCGCAGCCCTTGCCGGTGCGCTGGCTGGACAGCCAGACCCGCGCCCAGGTGGTCGGCGCGGCGGTGGTCGTGCTCGGCCCCGAAGCCATCCTGCCGGCCCAGCGCGTGGCGCTGCGGCTGGGCGACAAGCGGGTCGACATCAGCACCGACGGCCTGGCGCCCTTCGCCCCCGTGCCGCTGGCGCCCGACGCGCCGTGAACGCGAACCCGAGTCGTCGCGCGCGGGTGCGCGGCTTCACCTTGCTGGAAGTGCTGGTGGCCCTGGCCGTGGTCGCCATCGCCCTGGGGGCGGGGCTGCGCGCCGCCGGCGTGCTGACCGACAACGCGGCCCGCCTGGCCGACGTGGTCGCCGCGCAGTGGTGTGCCGACAACCAGCTCACCGCCTTGCGCCTGACGCGCAGTTTCCCCGGCGTCGGCGATGCAGACTTCGGCTGCGAACAACTCGGCCGCAGCTACCCCGGCAAGCTGATCACCCGCACCACGCCCAACCCGAATTTCCGCCGCGTGGATGCCCAGGTCAGCGACGACGCCGGCCACGTGCTGATCACCTTGTCCACCGTGCTGGGGCGGCCGTGAAGCCGGCCCGCGTGCGCCGGCCGGCTCGGCCCCACCAACCGCGTGGCCCGGCGCGGCGCGCCGCCGGTTTCACGCTGATCGAGGTGCTGGTCGCGCTGCTGATCATGGCCATCCTCGCCACGCTGTCGTGGCAGGGGCTGGACAGCATCGTGCGGGCCCGCGAGCGCAGCCGTGACGCCATCGACGCCACGGTGCGCCTGACCACCGTGATGACGCAGTGGGAGCAGGACCTGCAGGCGGTGGTGGACACCGGCGCGCTGGCCTCGCCACTCACCTTCGACGGCATGACCTTGCGCATGACCCGCCGCACCGAGGGCGGCGTGATGATGGTGGCCTGGGCGGTGCGCAACGGGGTCTGGCAGCGCTGGACCGGCCCGCTGATGACCCGGGTGGGCGATGTGCAGGAAAACTGGATGCGCAGCCAGGCGCTGCAGGGCAATGAATTGACGCAGCTGACGGTGGCCAGCGAGGCCAGCCAGTGGCAGATCTACTTCAACCGGGGCGGGCAGTGGGCCAATTCGCAGTCCACCGGCGAGCTGGCGACTGGGCTGAATCCACCGGTCGCGCCGCCGCCACCGCCGGCTTCTGCGGCATCTGGCGCGAATGGCGGTAATGGAACATCGGCCGACGGCGGGGGAGGTGGTGTGCCGCCGCTCCCGCCGCCGCCCCCGCCAGGTGCACCGCCGGTGGCGCGGGAACTGCTGCCCGATGCGGTGCGCCTGCAGATCACGCTGGGCGGCCGCCTGCTGACGCGCGACATCGCGCTGGGCGCGGGCGGCTGATGGCCGGCTTGCTGACACCACCCGTCCGGCGTTCGCGTCGGGTTGCCCAGCGCGGTGCCGCGCTGCTGCTGGCGATGATGATCCTGGCGCTGGTCACCACGATGACCGCCGGCATGGTCTGGCACCAGCGGCGTGCCATCCAGGTCGAGGCCGCCGAGCGCGCCCGCGTGCAGGCCGGCTGGGTGCTGCGCGGCGCGCTGGACTGGTCGCGGCTGATCATGCGCGAGGACCTGCGCGCCGCGCAGCGCCGCGCCAACTTCTACACCTGGGGCCGCGACGCCTGGGGCACGCCGCTGGCCGAGGCTTCGCTGTCCAGCTTCCTGGCTGCCGACAAGGACAACAACGCCGACGCCGGCCTGGACGCGGCCATCAGCGGCGGCATTGCCGACGCCCAGGGCAAGTTCAACCTGCGCGGCCTGGTCGACGCCACGGGCAAAGTGGTGCCAGCACAGGTGCAAGGCCTGCAGCGCCTGTGCGACCTGCTGGGCGCACCCGGCGACCTGGCGGCGCGGGTGGCCGAGATCCTGTCGAAGTCGCTGGCGCCGCAGAGCGACAGCGACGCGCGCGGCCCGCCGATACGCCCCGACAAGCTGCTCGATCTGGCCTGGCAGGGGCTGAACGTGGAAACGCTGAACCGGCTGGCGCCTTACATCGAGCTGCTGCCGCTGGTGACGCCCGTCAACGCGAACACCGCCCCGCGCGAAGTGCTGGTGGCCGCCATCGACGGCCTGGACACCGGCACCGCCGAACGCCTGGTGCAGAGCCGCCAGCGCGCGCCTTTCGAAACGCTGGACGCCGTGCGGGCGGCGCTGGGCGGCGCGATCAAGGTCGATGAGACCCGGGTCGGCGTGTCGTCGGCCTGGTTCGAGGTCTCGGGCCAGCTGCGGCTGGACGAACGCGTCGTCGAGGAACGCTCGCTGGTGCAGCGCGACGGTGACCGTGTGGTCGTGCGACGGCGCGAACGTCACAGTTTCGAGGTCGCGCCGCGCTGAAACGCGCGGTTCGCCACGCTACAGTCCGCCTTGCAACCCGCTGCCCGCACCGACCGGTCGTCAGGCTGCGCCATCCCGCAACCCGCGCCTGCGTCCCTGCGCCACTTTTGCCCTTCGCCACCTCGCCGCCTTCTCGCTGATGTCCTCCCTCGTCATCCTTCTCCCGCCGCGTGAGCGCCTGACCGCCCGCGCCGTGGGCCACGAGGCCGCCGGGGGGCTGCGTCTGCCGACCCACTGGTCCTTCGTCTTCAGCACCGACGGCCGCAGCGTCAGCCAGGCGGGCAGCGCCGCTGCGGCCCAACTGCCGCGTGCCGACCACACCGTGCTGCTGCTGGCCGAGGCCGACGTCAGCTGGCACCGCATCGACATCCCCAAGGCCCCGGCCGCGCGGCTGCGCGCCGCCTTGCTGGGGGTGATGGAAGAGGCGCTGCTGGAAGACGACGAAGCCCTGCATTTCGCGCTTGCACCCGACGCCGCACCGGGCCGCAACGGCTGGGTGGCCGTCACCCACAAGCCGCGCCTGCAAGCGGCGCTGGCGGCGCTGGAAAGCGTCGGCCTGAGCGTCGAGCGGGTGGCCACCGCCAGCGTGCCGGGCCTGGCTGCGCGCGGCCACTTCTACACCCAGGACGGCGTCGAAACGGCCACGCCCTGGCTGGCGCTGGCCCAGCCCGACAGCGTGGTCTGCCTGCGCCTGCAAGGCGGCCTGGCCCGCGCGCTGCAGCCGGCCCCGGGCGCGGGCGAAACCGCCAGCGTGAGCTGGACGGCCACGCCTGCTGCGGCCACGGCCGCCGAACGCTGGCTGGGTGCGCCGGTGGCGGTGATGACCGACAGCGAACGCGCGCTGGAAGCCGTGGGCCCGGCCGGCGCCACCAAGGCCGTGCTGAACCTGCGCCAGTTCGACCTGGTCGCCCGGCATCGCGGCATGCGGGCCCTGCGTGAAGGGTGGAAACGCTTCCTCAGCACCGAATGGCGCCCGGTGCGCTGGGGTTTGACGGCGCTGGTCGCCGTGCAGCTGCTGGGCCTGAACCTGCAGGCCTGGCAACAGCGCCAGGTGCTGACGGCCAAGCGCGCCGCCATGGTCACCTTGCTGAAAACCACCCACCCCAGCGTGCGCGCGGTGCTCGATGCGCCGCTGCAGATGGAACGCGAAACCGAGCGCCTGCGCGCGGCAGCTGGCCGGCCCGGTGACAAGGACCTGGAAGCCCTGCTGGGTGCGGCGGCCGGCGCCTGGCCTGACGGTCTGGGGCCGGCGCAGATGCTGCGTTTCGAAGGCGGGCGTTTGACCGTTGCCGCCACCGGCTGGGCCGAACCGCAGGTGACGCAGTTCCGCGACCGCCTGCGCGGTGCCGGCTACAGCGCCGAATTCAGCGAAGGCCGCATCACCATCGCACACGTCGGCACCCGGGAGGCCGCGTGATGGACGTTCAGCCCGTGACACCGTCGAGCCCGCTGCAGTCGGCCCTGGCGCCGCTGCGCAGCGCCTGGATGGGCCTGTCGCTGCGCGACCGCCGCGCGGCGCTGCTGGCCGCCGCCGTGCTGGGTCTGTTCCTGGTCTGGAGCCTGGCCGTGCAGCCAGCTTGGCGCACGCTGGCCAGCGCGCCGGCTGAACTGGATGCGGTTGACGCGCAACTGCAGGGCATGCAGCGCCTGGCCACCGAGGCCACCGAACTGCGTGCCACGCCGCCGGTGCCGCTGGAACAAGCCACCGCCGCGCTGCAGGCCGCCACCGCACGCCTGGGCGACCAGGCCAAACTGGCCATGCAGGGCGAACGCGCCGTGCTGACGCTGACCGGCGTGGGCACCAGCGCCTTCACCGGCTGGCTGGCCGAAGCCCGGGCCGGCGCCCGCGCGCGGCCCGTCGAAGCCACGCTGAACCGTGGCCCGCAGGGCTACAACGGCACCGTGGTGCTCAGCCTGGGGGGCGGTTCGTGATGCGCTGGGCCGTCGCCGGTGCTGCGGTCGGCGCCGCGCTGGTGGCCGTGGCCTGGGCCCCGGCGGCCTGGCTGGCGGCGGTCGTCAGCGACGCCACCGGCCAGCGCCTGGTGCTGGCCGAAGCGCGCGGCACCGTGTGGCGTGGCTCGGCCGTGCTGGTGCTGACCGGCGGTGCCGGCACGCGCAGCGCCAGCGCCTTGCCCGGCCGCCTGAACTGGACGCTGGGCCTGGACGGCGCGGCCCTGGGCCTGCGCGCGCGGCAGGACTGCTGCATCAACGGCGAACTGCGGTTGCGCGTGTTGCCGGGGCTGGGCCGCACGCGGGTCGAACTGGTCACGGCGGCGGGCGCCAGCCCGACCCCGGGGCCGTCAGCCCCGACCGCTGCTGCGCTTGCGCCGGGCGCCGGCGCCGCACTGGGCCAGTGGCCGGCGTCCTGGCTGGTCGGGCTGGGGACACCCTGGAACACGCTGCAACCCACCGGCAGCCTGCAACTCAGCAGCACCGGCCTGAGCCTGGAACAGGTGCAGGGCCGCTGGCAGTTCAACGGCCGGGCCGACCTCGACCTGGGCAACATCGCATCGCGCCTGTCGGCCCTGGACGTGCTGGGCAGCTACCGCCTCAGCCTGACCGGCGACCCGGCGGGTCCCTCAGGGCCGCGCCTGCAACTCAGCACCCACAGCGGCGCCTTGCAGCTCAGCGGCAACGGGCAATGGACGGCCGACGGCGCGGCGACCAAGCTGCGCTTCAACGGGTCGGCCACGGCCGCGCCGGGTTCGGAAGAAGCCCTGGGCGGCCTGCTCAACATCATCGGCCGGCGCCAGGGCGCGCTTTCGGTCATTTCCATCGGATGAACATGAAGACCCAGACGCAGACCCCGACCCAGACCGACAGGCCCGCCTTTCCCGCCGCCATCCGGGGCTGGACGCTGGCTGTCGCGGCACTGGCTGCGGCCCTGCCCGCGATGCCGCTGCAGGCTGCGACGCAGGCCATCGGTTCGAAGTCGCGCGCGCCGGTCACCGTCAACTTCGTCAACGCCGACATCGAGGCCGTGACCCGCGCCTTCGCGGCCATGATCGACCGCGCGATCGTCGTGGACCCGCGCGTCAAGGGCACCATCACCGTCTACAGCGAACAACCGCAGAGCGTGCGCGATGCCTGGCAGTCCTACCAGTCGGCGCTGCGCGGCCTGGGCTTCGCGGTGGTGGACAGCGGCGGCCTGCTGAAGGTGGTGCCGGAATCGGACGCCAAGCTGCAGACCAGCACCGTGTCGGTGGGCGAGGTGGCGGTGCGCGGCGACCAGATCATCACGCAGATCTTTTCGCTGCGTTACGAGAACCCGAACAACCTGGTGGCCGTGCTGCGCCCGCTGATCAGCGCTAACAACACCATCAACGCCAACCCGGGCAACAACGCGCTGGTCATCACCGACTACGCCGACAACCTGCAGCGCATCGCCAAGATCATCGCGGCGCTGGACGTGCCCAGTGGCACCGATGTCGAGATCGTGCCGCTGCAGCACGCGGTGGCGGCCGACCTGGCGCCGCTGGTGCAAAAGCTCAGCGACGGCAGCGGTACCGCAGCAGTGCCCGGCGCGCCGAGCAGCGGCGGCGGGGTCACGGTGGTCGCCGATTCACGCAGCAATTCGCTGATCATCCGCGCCGGCAATGCCGCTCGGCTCACGTCGCTGCGCGCCACCATCGCGCGGCTGGACCGCCCCAGCAACCTCATCGGCCCGGGCGGCGGCATGTGGGTGGTGCACCTGAAGAACGCCGACGCCACGCGCATGGCCACGGTGGTGCGCGCGGCCTTTGGTGCGGTCGGCGGTGCCAGCGGCGGCGGCAGCACGGCCGGCAGCGTGGGCACCGGCATCACGCCGGCAACGCCCGGTACCGGTGGCATCGGTGGGTCGGGTTCGGCCGCCGGCGGCAGCGCCTTGTCCACCGCCGCACAGCCGTCCACCGGCGGCTTCATCCAGGCCGACCCGGCGACCAATTCGCTGGTCATCACGGCGCCCGAACCTTTGTACAAGCAGGTGCGTTCGCTGATCGACCAGCTCGACAGCCGGCGCGCCCAGGTCTACATCGAAAGCATGATCGTCGAGGTCTCGGGCGGCGACGCCGCCGAGTTCGGCTTCCAGTGGCAGGGCCTGCTGGGCCAGAGCGGCGACAAGCTGGGCCTGGTGGCCGGCACCAACTTCACCACCGCCACCAGCCCCAGCATCATCGACATCAACACGGCGGCGGCCAAGGGCACGGTCAGCCTGGGCACCGGCCTGAACATCGGCCTGTTGAATTCGATCAACGGCGTGGTCTCGCTGGCCGCCATCGCGCGGGCCATGCAGACGCAGAGCGACACCAACATCGTGTCCACCCCCAACCTGATCACGCTGGACAACGAGGAAGCCAAGATCGTCGTCGGCGAGAACGTGCCCTTCATCACCGGCCAGTTCACCAGCACCGGCACGGCCACCAGCAACCCCTTCCAGACCATCGAGCGCAAGGACGTGGGCATCACGCTGCGCATCAAGCCGCAGATCGGCGAGGGCGGGGCCATCCGCATGACGCTGTTCCAGGAGCAGAGCAGCGTGAAGGACCAGGCCACCGGCACCGCCAACGCCGGGCCGTCCACCAGCAAGCGGTCCATCGAAGGCACGGTGACGGTGGACGACGGCCAGATCCTGGTGCTGGGCGGCCTGATCGAAGACCGCTACGTGACGACCAAGAACAAGGTGCCGCTGCTCGGTGACATTCCCATCCTGGGCGCGCTCTTCCGCAGCGAAAGCCGCGAGCGCAAGCGCAGCAACCTGATGGTCTTCCTGCGGCCCATCGTGATGCGTGACGCCGAGTCGGCCAACCGCTTCTCGCAAGACCGCTACGACCAGATCCGCGGCCAGCAGCAGGCCGCGCAGCCGGTGCCCAGCATCGTCTTGCCGATCAACGAATCGCCCGTGATGCCGGCCATGCCCGACCGCAGGCAGACCCTGGCGCCGGCCATGCCGCCGCCCGATGCCGGCGCGCCGCAGCCCAAGTCGCCCTGACCCGCTGACACACCGAGCACCCCGCCATGGCCACCCGCCACCTGCTGCCTTACGCCTACGCCAAGGCCAACACCGTGCTGCTGGAAGACGACGGCGAACAGCTGATGCTGTGGGCCGGCGAAACCACGCCCGCAGCCGCCCTGGGCGAAGTGACGCGCCTGTTCGACGTGGCGCGCTTCGAGCGTGAAGCCAGCGCCACGCTGGGCCAGCGCATCGCGGCGGCCTACGCGGGTGGCGAAAGCAGCGCGGCAGCGGTCATCGGGGAAGTCGAAAGCGGCGTCGACCTCAGCCGCATGATGCAGGAGCTGCCGGCGGTGGAAGACCTGCTGGAAGCCGCCGACGACGCACCCATCATCCGCATGCTGAATGCCCTGCTGACGCAGGCCGCGAAGGACGGTGCCAGCGACATCCACATCGAACCCTACGAGCGCAGTTCCAGCGTGCGCTTCCGGGTGGACGGCACGCTGCGCGAGGTGGTGCAGCCCAACAAGGCACTGCACGCCGCGCTGATCAGCCGGCTGAAGATCATGGCCGAGCTGGACATCGCCGAAAAGCGCTTGCCGCAAGACGGCCGCATCAGCCTGCGCATCGGCGGCCGGGCGATCGACGTGCGGGTGTCCACCTTGCCGTCGTCGCACGGCGAACGCGCCGTGCTGCGCCTGCTGGACAAGGCCGAATCGCGCTTCACGCTGGAAGGCCTGGGCATGGACGGCGAGGTGCTGGACCGCTTCTCGCGGCTGATCCAGCAGCCGCACGGCATCGTGCTGGTCACGGGCCCGACGGGTTCGGGCAAGACCACCACGCTGTACGCCAGCCTGAGCCGCGTGGACACCGCCACCACCAACGTGCTGACGGTGGAAGACCCGGTCGAGTACGAGCTGGCCGGCATCGGCCAGACCCAGGTCAACGCCAAGATCGACCTGACCTTCGCCAAGGCCCTGCGCGCCATCCTGCGGCAGGACCCCGACGTGATCATGATCGGCGAGATCCGCGACTACGAAACGGCGCAGATCGCCATCCAGGCCAGCCTGACCGGCCACCTGGTGCTGGCCACCATCCACACCAACGACGCGCCTTCCTGCGTCACGCGCTTGATCGACATGGGTGTCGAGCCCTACCTGCTGTCCAGCAGCCTGCTGGGCGCGCTGGCCCAGCGCCTGGTGCGCAAGCTGTGCCCCTCGTGCCGCCGACAGGACGCCGAAGGGCGCTGGCATCCGGTGGGCTGTGTGCAGTGCAGCGGCACCGGCTACAAGGGCCGCACCGGCGTCTACGAATTGATGGTGGTGAACGAGAACGTCAAGGAATTGATCCACAACCGCGCTTCGGAGCAAGACCTGGCCGCGGCGGCGCGCGCGGCGGGCCTGAAGTCGATGCGCGAGGACGGCGACCGGCTGGTCAGTCAGGGCCTCACGTCGGCCGAAGAAGTCATCCGGGTGACCCGGGACTGATGTTCGCAGCCTGACATGCCCGCCTACCGCTACGAGGCCCTGGACGCCGCCGGCAAGTCGCAAAGCGGCCTGCTGGAAGCCGACAACGCCAAGGCGGCGCGCGCTGCGCTGCGCGGCCGTGAACTGGTGCCCTTGACGGTCACGACCGTGACCGTGGGGCCGCAGGACACGGCCGGCGCGCGCTTCACGCGGCGGGTGTTTTCTGCCACCGGCCTGACGGTGTGGACGCGGCAACTGGCCGGGCTGGTGGGCTCGGGCCTGCCGCTCGAGCGGGCCTTGACGTCCTTGTCGGAAGAAACCGAGAACCCGCGCCAGCGCGAACTGGTGGCGCACCTGAAAAGCGAGGTCAACGCCGGCAGCGCCTTCGCCCGCGCGCTGGCCACGGCGCCGCGTGAATTCGACGATGTCTACCGCGCGGTGGTCGCCGCCGGCGAACAAAGCGGTGCGCTGGGCCCGGTGCTGGAACGCCTGGCTGATGACCTGGAGCAACGGCAGGCGCTGCGCAGCAAGGTCATCGGCGCGATGCTCTACCCGGCCATCGTGTCGCTGGTGGCTTTAGGCATCGTGGTCATCCTGCTGACCTACGTGGTGCCGCAGATTGCCGGCGTCTTCACCAGTTCCAAGCGCGCGCTGCCGACGCTGACAGTGGCCATGCTGGCGATCAGCGCCTTCGTGCGCCAGTGGGGCTGGGCGGTGGCGTTGCTGGCCGCCGGTGGCGCCACGCTGTTCAGCCTGGCCCGGCGCGGCGAGGCTTTCCGCGAACGCAGCGACGCGGCACTGCTGCGCCTGCCCTTCGTCGGCCGCCTGGCGCGGGGCTACAACGCCGCGCGCTTCGGCGGCACGCTGGCCATGCTGGCCGGTGCCGGCGTGCCCATCCTGAAGGCCTTGCAGGCGGCTGCGGAAACCCTGGGCAACCGTGCGATGCGCGCCGACGCGATGGACGCGCTGGTGCAGGTGCGGGAAGGCGCGCCGCTGGCCAGTGCGCTGGCCGGCAAGAAGCGTTTCCCGGGCTTGCTGGCGATGTTCGCGCGGCTGGGCGAGCAGACCGGGCAGTTGCCGGAAATGCTGCTGCGCGCCTCGGTTCAGCTGTCGGCGGAAGTGCAGCGCCGGGCTATGGCGGCCGCGACCATCCTGGAGCCGCTGCTCATCGTCGTGATGGGCATCGTGGTCGTCCTGATCATGCTGGCTGTGTTGATGCCGATCATTCAGCTCAACACCTGGGTGAAATAGGGCCCCCCAGCTCGCTCTCGCTCGCTACCCCCCGAGGGGGCGGTTCGGCCAGCGCCTGGGTCACCCGTGCGCGGCCTCTGGCTCGGTCAACTCAGGCGGGCGTTTCTTCCGGTGCCTTGGTGTGCTTGATGAACATCACCGCCGCCAGGATGCCGATTTCATAGAGCACGCACATCGGTATGGCCAGTGCCAGCTGTGACACCACGTCGGGCGGTGTGACCACGGCGGACACGATGAAGGCACCGACGACGAAGTAGCCGCGCGACTTGCGCAGTTGTTCGATGCTGACGATGCCGATGCGCGCCAGAACGATGACGGCGATGGGCACTTCGAAGGCGATGCCGAAGACCAGGAACAGCGTCAGCACGAAGCCGAAATACTGTTCGATGTCGGGCGCCGCCGTGATGGACGTGGGCGCGAAGGCCTGGATGAATTTGCTCATTCCCGGGATCACGATGAAATAGCAGAAGGCCACGCCGACGATGAACAGCAGCGTGCTGGACACCACCAGCGGCAGCACCAGCTTCTTTTCGTGTGAATACAGGCCGGGCGCGACGAAGGCCCACAGCTGGTACAGCACCACGGGCAGCGCGACCAGGAAGGCGGCCATCAGCGTGATCTTCAGCGGCACCAGGATGGGCGAGATCACGTTGGTGGCGATCAGCGTCGCCCCCTTGGGCAGGTGGCTCAACATCGGCGCGGCCAGCAGGTCGTACAGGCCGGCCGGACCGGGCCAGAAGGCCAGCGCGGCGAAGCACACGGCGATGGCGATCACCGCGCGGATCAGCCGGTCGCGCAGTTCGATCAGGTGCGAAACGAAAGGGGCTTCGGTGCCGGCGAGTTCGTCGGGCTTGTTCGTGTCGCTCATCGCGCCTACAGGTTCAACTCAATGGCCGGACGGGAGGCCCGGCGGGCGGAAGCGCGCCACGCGCGCCGCGCCCGACAGCGCCTTGGTGCGGATGCCGTTGCGCTGCTTGTACCACTGCGGGGTGGCGCCGCGTTTCAGGCGCCATTTCTTCTTCGGGTGGCGGTAGCTCGGCGGCGGCGGCTCCCAACTGCCGGCAATGCTGTTGTCCGCGGCCGTGCCGTCGGTCAGGCCGGCCGTCGCATCTTTCCAGCTGCCTTCGAAGGCCGTGCTGGCCGAATCGACCTCGCTGCGCACGGTGTCCTGCACGTTGCGCGCGGCGTCCTCGAAGTCGGTCTTCATCTTCTTGAGTTCTTCAAGTTCGATGGACCGGTTGACCTCGGCCTTCACGTCGGCCACGTAGCGCTGGGCCTTGCCGAACAGCGCGCCCACGGTGCGCGCCACGCGCGGCAGTTTTTCAGGGCCGATGACGATCAGGGCCACGGCGCCGATGAGGGCGATCTTGTCGAAACCGAAGTCAATCATGAGGAAGGATGGGTCACCTGCGCGACCCGATCAAGCACCCGCCGCAAGGGCTCACGTCTTCGACTTGGCTTCCACGTCCACCGTGTTCGCATCGCTGCGCTTGGCGGTCGTGACCTGTTGGGTCGGTGCGGCGGGGCCGTCGGCCTCGGCCGTTTCACCGGCGCCCTTGACGCCTTCCTTGAAGCCGCGCACTGCGCCGCCCAGATCGCTGCCGATGTTGCGCAATTTCTTGGTGCCGAAGATGACCACGACCACCAGCAACACGATCAGCCAATGCCAGATGCTGAACGAACCCATGATCTTTTCTCCTGGAAAACGCGCTGAACAGAACCATTGATTCTACGAGGTGCGCCCGAGGGCGCCGGTGACAAGGTCAGCCCTTGGCCCAGGGGCGCGGGCCGCCCATCACGTGCATGTGCAGATGGGGTACTTCCTGCCGGCCGTCGGGCCCGGTGTTGATCAGCGTGCGAAAACCATTCGTCACGCCCAGCTGCGCCATCAGCCGGGGCGCCAGACCCAGCATGCGGCCCAGCAGCGCGTCGTGTTCGGGCGTGACGTCGGACAGCATGGCGATGTGCTGCTTGGGGATGATCAGCACGTGCACCGGCGCCCAGGGCGCGATGTCGTGGAAGGCCAGCAGCGCATCGTCTTCATAGGCCTTCTTCGCCGGGATCTGCCCGGCGACGATCTTGCAGAAGATGCAATTCGGGTCAGCGCTCATCGTGCAGCTTTCCGCTTCAGAGTGGCACGGGCATGGCCCGGCCTTCGTTGAAATTCCACCAGCCGCGCAGGAAGCGGTACAGGTACCACAGGCCGATCACCGACCAGGCGGCCCAGCCCGGGAAGACGAACAGGATCCACAGCGGCGAGGTCAGCAGCAGCCAGCCCAGCGTGAACCAGAAGCTGCGCGCCTGCCAGCGGAAGTGGCTGCGGTAGAAGTCGTTGGGCAGGTCGTCGCGCTTGATGTAATTGATGATCAGGGCGATCACCGAAAACACGCCGCCCGAGAAGAAGGACAGCGTGTGCAAGCCGTAGAGGATGTGCGTCAGCGTGCGCAGGCTGTCGTTGTTCTGCGCGGTGCTGCCCGGTATGGCCACGTCATTCATCCAGCTTCTCCTTTGGATTCGGCTTCGCGCTGCTGGGCTTTGCGCGCCGCAAACTCTTCCAGCCCCGAAAGCCCTTCGCGGCGTTCCAGCTCCGTCAGCACGTCGGCCGGCGTCAGGTCGTAGGCCGCCAGCGCCACCATGGTGTGGAACCACAGGTCGGCCACTTCGCCGACGATGCGCGGCCGGTCACCGTCCTTGGCCGCCATCACCACTTCGGTGGCCTCTTCGCCGATCTTTTTCAAGATGGCGTCGTGACCCTTGGAAAACAAGCGGGCCACATAGCTTTTGTCGGGGTCGCCAGCGCGGCGCAGCGCGATGACGGCGGCCAGGCGGGCCAGGGTGTCGTTGCTGGTTGCGGGTTGCTTCGGGATGGCGGTCATTTGTAGATGGTCTCGGGGTCTTTCAGTACCGGCTCCACCGGCGTCCAGGCGCCGTTCTCCAGGCGCTGGAAAAAGCAGCTGTGGCGGCCGGTGTGGCAGGCGATGCCGGGGTCATGACCGAGCTGGGTGACCTTCAACAGCACCACGTCGTTGTCGCAATCGATGCGGATGTCGTGCACCTGCTGGACGTGGCCCGACTCTTCGCCCTTGCGCCACAGCCGCTGGCGCGAGCGGCTGAAGTAGACCGCGCGCTGGGTCTCGGCCGTCAGCGCCAGGGCCTCGCGGTTCATCCACGCGAACATCAGCACGTCGCCGCTGCCGGCTTCCTGCGCGATGACCGGCACCAGGCCGTCCGCGTCCCACTTGATGCTGTCCAACCAGTCCATGCGGTCAGTCTAAGCGGTGGGTCCGTGCGTCGGCCCAACATGGCCCCGTTCGGCGGCAAACCAGTCCAGCACCGGCACCGTGCCGGGCAGCACCGGCGTCACCTGCACCGGCAGGGTCTGCCAGGCCATCTGCTGCTGTTCGCGCATCTCGAAGGTGCCCGTCCACGCCGTGACCTTGCAGAAATTCAGGCGAACGCGGGCGTGGGGGTAGTCCATCACCAGCACGTGCCAGGGTTCAGCGGCGGCGATGGTGATGCCCAGTTCTTCCTGCAATTCACGCCGCAGCGCCTGTTCGATGCTCTCGCCGGGTTCGACCTTGCCGCCCGGGAACTCCCAGTAGCCGGCGTAGACCTTGCCCTCAGGGCGGCTGGTCAGCAGGAAGTTGCTGGCGGCGTCGATGAGCACGCCCACCGCCACTTCCACCACCGGCCGCTCGGGGGCGCCCGGCGCCGTGTGGTCGATCTCAGGCGTCATGCCGCCCCGCTTGTCGTCCTGAAAAATCGCGCGCGAACTGCTGCGCCACGCGGCCCGAACGGCTGCCACGTTCCAGGGCCCAGACCAGACTGTCTTGCCGCGCGGCGGCGATGGCGGCTTCGTCCACGCCGAAAGACCGCAACCACTGCGCGACGATGGCCAGGTACTCGTCCTGGCTGAAGGGGTAGAAGCTGATCCACAGGCCGAAGCGTTCGCTCAGCGAGATCTTCTCTTCGACCACCTCGCCCGGGTGCACCTCGCCGTCCTCGGTGTGCTGGTAGGTCAGGTTCTCGGCCATGTACTCGGGCAGCAGATGGCGGCGGTTGCTGGTGGCGTAGATCAGCAGGTTGTCGCTGGCCTGGGCCACGCTGCCGTCGAGCACGCTCTTCAGCGCCTTGTAGCCGGGCTCGCCTTCGTCGAAGCTGAGGTCGTCGCAGAAGACGATGAAACGCTCGGGGCGGTCGGTGACCAGGTCGATCAGGTCGCCCAGGTCCACCAGGTCGGCCTTGTCCACCTCGATCAGCCGCAGGCCGCGCGCGCTGAATTCGTTCAGGCAGGCCTTGATCAGGCTGCTCTTGCCGGTGCCGCGGGCGCCGGTCAGCAGCACGTTGTTGGCCGCACGGCCAGCCACGAACTGCTCGGTGTTGCGCACCAGGCGTTCTTTCTGGCCGTCGACTTCCTTCAGGTTGCTCAGGCGGATGGTGGACACGTGGCGCACCGGCTCCAGCACGCCCGCGCCGTGCAGGCCGCCCCGGCGGCGGTAGCGCCAGGCCACCGAGGCCGACCAGTCGGGCGCTGCAGCCGCGTGCGGCAGGATGGCTTCCAGGCGCGCCAGCAGCGATTCGGCGCGCACCAGCAGGTGTTCAAAGGCAAGGTTCATGCGGTGAATTTTAGAAGAGCGGGCTCAGACGGCCGACGGCAGCGCCCGCACGGCGTCGTCGGCGACGACGAACACGCGGTCGCCGGGTGCGCGCGGCAGCACGTGCATGCCGGTGAAGGCGCCAAAAGCCGGCAGCACGCCCACCTGCGGGCCGAAGTGGAAGCAGGGCAGGCGCAGGCGCTGGTTGGCGCGGCCGCCCAGCACCGCAGCGGGGTGGACGTGGCCCGCCAGCACGTAGCTGCCGGGCACCGGGTCGGGGTGGTGCGCCAACGCCAGGCCGGCAGCGTTGCCCAAGCGCAGCGGGCCGTTGAGACAGGCGACCTGCCACTCGGGTGGCGGATCGCCGGCGTGGCTGTCGTGGTTGCCGCGCACCAGCGTCAACTGCAGGCCGGGGTGCTGCGCCCGCCATTGCGCGACGGCGGCCCAGGTGGCGGGCGCGCGTGAACGCGCCGAATGCAGCAGGTCGCCCAGGAAGACGATGTGCTGCGCGCCGCTGGCCGCCACGGCCGCGCTCAGGCGGTCCAGCGTTTCGGTGGTGGTGCCGCCGGGCACCGGCACGCCCAGGCGGCGGAAGGACACGGCCTTGCCGATGTGGGCGTCGGCCACCAGCAGCGTGCGGTGCTCGGGCAGGTAGGCCGCGCGTTGCGGCAACAGTTGCAGCGTGCTGCCTCCGACCTGCAGCGTGGGCAGGTCGTTCATGCGACTGCCCTCACCGAATCAGGTGCTCAGGCGTTGCAGCGCGGGTTCCAGGTGCTCGGTCGGCAGGCGCTTGAAGCCCGAACGGGCGTAGCGCTGCAAGCGGCCGATGGCCAGCGCGGTGATGGCCGAGGCCAGTGCCTGCGCGTCCACCGTGGGCGTGGGCGAACCGGCGGCTTCGGCCGCGCCGCGCAGGCTGGCGCGCAACTGCGATTCCACGCGGTCGAAGAACTGGTTCATGCGCGCCGACAGGCGTTCGTGTTCGAAGACCAGCGCGTCGCCGACCATCACGCGCGTCATGCCGGGGTTCTTCTCGCCGAACTGCAACAGCACCGTGGCGATCTTCTGCGCCTGCAGCGAGCCTGAAGCTTCGCGTTCGACGACCTGGTTGACCAGCGTGAAGACGCTGCCTTCGATGAACTCGATCAGCCCTTCGAACATCTGCGCCTTGCTGGCGAAGTGGCGGTACAGGGCGGCTTCGCTGACGTCGAGCCGGGCCGCCAGCGCGGCCGTGGTGATGCGCTCGGCGCCGGGCGCTTCCAGCATCGCGGCCAGGGTCTGCAGGATCTGCACCCGGCGTTCACCGGGCTTGGGCCGCTTGCGCACCGCGGGCGTGGGCGCGGCGGCTGCTGCTTCGTCTTCGGCGCTGACCAGGGGTGGGGCTTCGGGCGCGTCGGACATGGGGTTCGGCAGGCGGCCTTGCGGCAGGGAAGAAGGGGAAGCGTTGCACCGTCAGGAACACCGCGTAACGATTCTGGCACACGGCCCGCGCGCCCCTGCTTGCAGGTAAACACTGACATCGCCGCCCACGCAGGGCCGGGAACCCCCCACGTTTGCAGCCTGTTCTGTCCACCGTCTGCAGGACGGGAGACCCCCGCCGGCAGGATGCCGCCGCGCATCCCGCGGCCTATGCTTTTCCCATCGCCAGCCCTTGCCCGTCGGGGCACCGCCCCAGCAGATCCGGCGCCCAGGAGCCCAGCCATGAACCCTGTCACCCGTGCCCTCGCCTTGATCTTGCCCTGCGTCCTTGCCGTGCTGGCTGCCCTGGCGGTGGTGACCGCCGCGGCGGCTGCCGAGCCGCCGCCAGCGGCGTCCGCCGGGGCCGGCCCGCTGGCACCGCCAGCGAACTACGCCGCCTGCCGCGATCAGTACCAGCCTTCACCGTCGCCCGCCGCGCAGGCCCGCCGTGCCCAGCAGCACCACCGCGACCCCGCCGGCCGCAGCCAACGGCCGGCCTGGGCGCAGCAGGCGCAAGGTGATATCGAACGGTGCCTGCGCGGCGGGCCCGATGCGGCGCTGGCCACCCGCGAGCCGGCGCGCTACACCCGGCGGCTGTAACCCTGCAACAGCTCGCGCAGCCGGCGCACGCGGCGGTCCACATAGGCCGGCCGGCGGTGCAGGCGCTGGGCGCGGTGTGCGCCTTCGGGCTGGCTGCCCGCGCGGTGCAGCCAGCGCTGCATCCACACCGTCTGCATGCCCACGCGGCGGGCCGCCTTCTGGTGCACCAGGGTGTCTTCCACCAGCACACAGCGCGCGGGGTGCACGCCCAGGCTGGCGGCCAGCGCGCGGAACATGCGCGCGTCGGGCTTGGGCCGCAGGTCGCCGAAGAGGTGCATGTCTTCGATGCTGAAGACGCCGTCGAAGGCCTGCGTCAGGCCCAGCGCCGCCAGCACCCGCGCCGCATAGGCCGCCGGCGCGTTCGTCAGGATGTACTTGCGGCCGGGCAGCTGGCGCAGCGCTGCCAGATCGGCCGCGTGGCCGCGCACGCGGGCTTCCAGGCCGGGCAGCTGGTGGGTGTCGTGCAGAAAGTGCGCGGCCTGCACGCCGTGGTGGCGCACCAGGCCCAGCAGCGTGGCGCCATAGCGCTGCCAGTAGCGGGTGCGCAGAGCGTTCGATTCCGCCTCGGTCAGCCCCAGTTCACGCCGGATGTAGACCCCCATCGCCTCGCGGATGGCGCCCATCGACGCGTTGTGCGCGTCGTGCAGCGTGTCGTCCAGGTCGAAGAGCCAGACCGGTCCGGGCTTCATCACCGGATCAATGCGAGCGGATCATCGTGCCGTAGGCCTGCTCGGTCAGGATCTCCAGCAGCATCGCGTGCGGCACCCGGCCATCGACCACGTGCACCGCGTTCACGCCGCTCTTGGCCGCGTCGATGGCGCCGGCCAGCTTGGGCAGCATGCCGCCGCTGATGGTGCCGTCGGCAATCAACTCGTCGATCTCGCGCGGCGTCAGTTCCGTGATCAGTTCGCCGGCCTTGTTCAGCACGCCGCGGATGTTGGTCAGCATCACCAGCTTCTCGGCCTTCAGCACGGTGGCCAGCTTGGCCGCCACCAGGTCGGCGTTGATGTTGTAGCTCTCGTTCTTCTCGCCGAAGCCGATGGGGCTGATGACCGGAATGAACTGGTCGTCCTGCAGCGCCTTGACCACGCTGGGGTCGATGCTGGTGATCTCGCCGACCGAGCCGATGTCGTGTTCCACCGAGGGGTCGCTCTTGTCGGTGAGCTTCATCTGGCGCGCGCGGATCATGCCGCCGTCGCGGCCCGTCAAGCCCACCGCCTTGCCGCCGGCGGCGTTGATCAGGCCGACGATGTCCTGCTGCACCTCACCGGCCAGCACCCATTCGACGACTTCCATCGTTTCCTCGTCGGTGACCCGCATGCCCTGGATGAAGGTGCCCTTCTTGCCGATCTTGGCCAGCGCGTCGTCGATCTGCGGCCCGCCGCCGTGCACGACGATGGGGTTCATGCCGACCAGCTTCAGCAGCACGATGTCTTCGGCGAAGTCCTGCTGCAGCGCCGGGTCGGTCATGGCGTTGCCGCCGTATTTGATGACCAGCGTCTTGCCGTGGTACTTGCGGATGTAGGGCAGGGCCTGGGCCAGGATCTCGGCCTGGTCGCGCGGCGTGATGTGGGCCAGGTCGGGGTCGTTGAATGTGCTCATGGGTCGGCGGCCTGCGGCAGGGGTGTGGGTGCGGGTGGGGATGCGTGCGCGGCGATTGTAGGAAGCTGCCCGGCGCACCGGCGATTCGGCCGTCGGCTGCGGCACACTCTGCCCGTGTTGAACAAGTCATCCATCAACAGGCGCACCGCAGGGGCGGCAGCGTTGGCGGCAGCGCTGGCCGGTGGCCTGGCCGCGTGGCTGCCTCTGCGCGCGCGGGCCCAGGCCGCGCTGGTGGCCGGCGAAGTGGTCAAGGTGGACCGGGCCGCCGGGCGGGTGACGCTCAAGCATGGCGAAATCAAGAGCCTGGACATGCCGCCGATGACCCTGACCTGGCGCGTCGCCCAGCCGCGCTGGCTGGAAGACCTGGCCGTCGGTGACCGCGTGCGCTTCGTGCCGGCCCGCGTTGACGGCCAATACACCATCACCAGCTTGATCAGGGCCCCGCAATGAACGCCACACCCACCCACACCCACGACCTGCAGGCCTACACCCACAGCCATGCCTTTGCCGACGACGGCCAGAAGCAGCGCGAGCAGGCGCTGACCGCAGTCACCGGGCTGACCCTGGTGACCATGGTGCTGGAACTGGCCGTGGGCTGGTGGACCGGGTCGCTGGCGCTCACCGCCGACGGCTGGCACATGGGCACCCACGCGCTGGCGCTGGGCGGCGCGGTGCTGGCCTACCGCTTGTCCTTGCGCGCTTCGCAGCACCGCGCGGTGGCCGGCGGGCCGGCGGGCTTTGCTTTCGGCGGCTGGAAGATCGAGGTGCTGGCCGCCTACACCAGCGGCCTGGTGCTGCTGAGCGTGGCGCTGTGGCTGGCCTGGGAAGGCATAGACACCCTGCGCCACCCGCGCCCCGTGCAGTACGGCGAAGCGCTGGGCGTCGCGGTGGCTGGCCTGCTGGTGAACCTGGCCAGCGTCTGGCTGCTGTCGCGCGGCAGCCAACCGAAGGTGAAGGCCGAAGCGAAGGACGCGGCCCATCACGACAGCCATGCCGGCCACGCACATGGCGCTGCGCATGCGCACCCGCATGAGAAGGCCCGTGAGCCGGCTCACGCCCACAGCCACGGTCATGCGCACGGCCACTCACACGGTCACTCACACGGCCACGACCACAACTTCAGCGCCGCCTACATCCACGTCATCGCCGACGCCTTCACCTCGGTGCTGGCCATCGCCGCGCTGGCTGGCGGCGTGTGGTTCGGCCTGGCCTGGCTGGACCCGGCGGTGGCGCTGCTGGGCGCGGCCGTCATCGGCCAGTGGTCTTTCGGCGTGCTGGGCGGCACCGCGCGGGCGCTGGTGGACGCCACCGAAGACCCGGCGCTGACGCAGCGCGTGCGCGACCTGATCGAGGCCGATGGCGACGCCAAGGTAGCCGACCTGCACGTGTGGCAGGTGGGCGCTCAGGCCTGGTGCGCGGCGTTGGCCGTGGTGGCCGATGCGCCACTGTCGGCGGCGGCTTACCGGAGCCGGCTGGACGCGGTGGCGCAGCTCAAGCACGTGACGGTGGAAGTGCACCGCTGCCCGGGGCCTGTCGGCGGCTGACGGCCAGGGCATGCCGGCTGCCTGCATGGCGGCGGCACACCGGGTTCGGCGTCACCGGCGTGACGGCTGCCAGGCGGCGCCAGCCGTACCATCGCCCGCCACCCCCAACGACCGGAGACCGCCATGTCCAGCACGCTGACCACACTCGTCAACCACCAGTGCCGCCTGGCCGCCCGCCCGGTCGGTCTGCCCAAGGCCAGCGACTGGCAGTTCAACGAAGAGCCGGTGACTGAACCGGCCGAAGGCGGCGTGCTGGTGAAGACGCTGTCGCTGTCGCTGGACCCCGCCATGCGCGGCTGGATGAACGAAGGCAAGAGCTACATCCCGCCGGTCGGCATCGGCGAGGTGATGCGCGCGGGCGGCATCGGCGTGGTCGTGGCGTCGAAGAACCCGGCCTTTGCGGTGGGCGACACCGTCACCGGCGCGCCGGGCGTGCAGGAATACTGGGCCGTGCCGGGCGACTTCGTGAAGAAGAGCGGCATGGCCAAGATCGACCTGCGCGCGGGCACGGTCACGCAGTGGCTGAACGTGCTGGGCATGCCCGGCATGACGGGCTACTTCGGCCTGATGGACGTGGGCCAGCCCCAAGCCGGCGAAACGGTGGTGGTCTCGGGCGCGGCCGGTGCCGTGGGCCAGACTGTGGGCCAGATCGCCAAGATCAAGGGCTGCCGCGTGGTGGGCATCGCCGGCGGCGCGGCCAAGTGCGATTGGGTGGTGAAGGAACTGGGCTTCGACGCCTGCATCGACTACAAGGCGCCGGCCCCCGAAGGCGTGGCGAAGTGGGACGCCGTGCGTGAAGGCTTGAAGCAGCACTGCGCCAAGGGCGTGGACATCTACTTCGACAACGTTGGCGGCGACATCCTCGACGCCGTGCTGGCCCGCATCAACCGCAAAGCCCGCATCATCATCTGCGGCGCCATCAGCCAGTACAACGCCACCACGGCGGTGCAGGGCCCGAAGAACTACCTGAGCCTGTTGGTGAACCGCGCGCGCATGGAAGGCATCGTCGTCTTCGACTACGCCGACCGCTACCACCTGGCCATTGCCGAGATGGCCGGCTACCTGAAAGACGGCCGCATGAAGAGCAAGGAAGACGTGGTGACCGGTGGCGTTGCGGCCTTTCCGGCCACGCTGCCCAAGCTCTTCAACGGCGAGAACTTCGGCAAGCTGGTGCTGCAGGTGGCCGAGGGCTGAAGCCCGGGCCTGGCCCTTCAAGGCCTCAGGAGATCGGGCGCGGCGCGGCCCATGTTCTGTTCGACGTAGTCGCGCAACGTGGACACTTTCTGGTCGGCAGTGAGGTAGGTCCAGGGGTCGGTGGAGACCTGCCCCTGCGACGTTGCCAGCAACGCACCCTCGCGCATGTTGTAGGTTTTCAGCACCGCACCCGACTGCGCATCCATCAGTGTCAGCTTGACATGCACATAGGGCGCCAGCGCACCGGTGGACAGCGCCCCGGTCGTCTTGTTCTGCACGGTGTACAGGGTGTCGATGTAATAGCCGATGCCCATCGCCGACCCGCGTCCGATGGACACGCCGTCGCCCGTTCGGATGTTCACCTCGCCCCGGTTGCGGGTGATCAGGATGATGTGGCTGAGGCGCTTGGCGTCGATGGTCTGCACGATCCAGGCGGGCAATTCGGCGTTGGTGGCGCCCTCGGCGATGGCGCGCTGCTCTTCGGGTGTCAGCGGCGTGGGTGACTTGTAGAGCTCCACCAGCGCGTTGGGCTGCGCCTTCTTCAGCGTGTCGCGAAACGCGCGCAAGGCGATGTTGTCGAAGCCGATGCCCTTGGCTTCCACGGCGTAGCGCTCGGTGCGTTCGATGCGCGTGTCCTTGGGGGCGTCGGTGGACACCGCGACCTGCACGCTGTCGCCCAGCAGGGAAAACACGCCGACCGATTTCATCGTGGTTTGTGCCCACGTGGCGGGCGCGGCAAGGGCCAGCAAAGCGAGCAGCGCAAGCCTGCGGGCCCGCAGGGTTGAGCCGCCAGTGCGGGATAAATTCATCGTGTGACTCCGGGGGGGTGTGCGGGGCAAGCTGCCCGGCAGGGTTGCGCTACGACTGTCGGCCTGCATTCTGCCGATTGGACTCAGGTGCTGCGCTTCAAGTGGCCAACAGCAAGGGCACTTCGCGCGCCACTTCGCTTTCAAGCAAGCCCCGCAGGCGGGCGATCTTGTCTTCTGCGGTCAGCACCTCCCAGGGGTCGAGCGCGGTCTTGCTTTCCGCGACGGCATAGGCCTGCGCAGCGAGGCAGTTGCGCTGGTTCAGCACCGCGCCCGTGCGGGCATCGGCCAAGGTCAGCTTGAGGTGTACGTAGGGCGCCAGCAGGCCCCTGCCGGTGGCGCCGGACTCGACCATGCGCAGGTCGGCATTCATGTCGATGTAGTAGCCCAGCCCGCGCAGCTTGCCCACGCCCAGATGCGTGTCCAGCAGCGGGATGTTGGCATCGGCACGCTGCTTGGTCACCAGCACCAGGTGGGTGGTCCGGTTTTGCTCCAGCGCGTCCACCAGGCTGCCGGGCAGCGCCACGTTCTTGCCGTCGATCAGGCGATCAGGCTGCTCGTGCAGCGGCGACGGCGCCACGCCCAGCAAGGCTGCGTTGGCACTGCCGGCTGTTTCCAGCGCCTTGCCCACAGCGGCCAGCGTGAACTGGTCCATCGCGCCCTTGGGATCGAGCACCACGCGATGGCGATTGCCATCCAGGGAGGTGCCGGTGACCGGGCCGGCGTAGACGACGGTCAGCCGGTCGCCGACCAGCGACACCACCGCATAACGCCTTGCCGCCTGAATTTGAGTTCGGGCCTGAGTTTGTGCCTGCGCAGCCCCGGCACTGAAGCCGCTGGTCATGCCGGCGGCAGCCGCCGCAGCCACCGCCTTCAAGCAGCGCCGTCGCGCGCCGCTTCCTTCATCTGTGGCCGTATCGCTGTCTGCATCTTTGTGCATGGTTCTCCCTGGAAAAACGCGCCCTGGCCGAGCGCCGATTTGCAGTCTAAAAGTGTATCCCCCGCATCAGCTGCTGCATGGCCATGGCCTCGGCGCTGAGCTGCGGCTTGGCGGCCTTGTCGCCGGGCTTGGCACCTTTCGCGGCCGACGAATCGGGGAACATGCGGAAGGTGGTGTTCATGCCGATCTGCGCAATGCGCGGCATCAGCGCATGCAGCACCTGACCGGTGATGCCCAGCCGGGTCGCGATGCGCACCGGCTTGCTGATGCAGGCCTGCGCGATCATGTCCGCAGCCTCTTCCGGCGCCAGCGTGGGCACGTTCTTGTAGATCTGCGTCGGCGCGATCATCGGCGTGCGCACCAGCGGCATGTTGATGGTGGTGAAGCTCACACCCTGGTCGGCGAATTCGGAACTGGCGCAGCGCGTCCAGGCGTCCAGCGCGGCCTTGCTGGCCACGTAGGCGGAGAAGCGCGGCGCGTTGGTCAGCACACCGATGCTGCTGATGTTGACGACGTGGCCCTT